>MGVN01000023.1:42119-48061 GCA_001800515.1 Elusimicrobia bacterium RIFOXYB2_FULL_49_7
GGGAAGAGCATGGTTTCCAGCGTCGCAAAGGTCAATCTTTTCCCATCTGGATTCACCGTTGATAAAATATCAAACTTCCTATCAGTGTCTTCCTATCAGTATCAGTTAATGCTCAAATGCTGAAAAAGATTGCCTCCCTGGTCGGTCCGAGCGTCATCACGGCCTCGCTTGTGCTTGGGCCCGGGTCCGTGACCGTGGCCACGCTTTCGGGCGCGATGTTCGGTTATGACCTGCTTTTTGCGCTGGTCATTCTCTGGGCCTTCATGTGCACCTACACCTTTATGGCCGCCAAGGTGGGCGTGCTTTCGGACAAGACCCTGCTCACGCTTGTGGCCGGTCAGTTCGGCCGGCCCGTTGCGGTCCTGCTCGGAGCCTCCGTCTTTCTCACCTGCTGTTTTTTTCAGACCGGCGACGTCATCGGCGTCTCCACCTCGCTCGGCACGGTCTTCAACATGTCCGATACCCCTTTCAAAATAGGCTTCCCGCTCCTCTGCCTCGCGCTTTATTTCTTTTCGCCCAACATCTATGTGTATGTGGAACGCATCATGCTTGCCATGATCCTGATGATGTTGGTTTCGTTCCTCGCAAACCTCTTCATGGCCGGCTTTGATGTTGCGGCCATGGCAAAGGGATTCGTGCCCAAGCTGCCCACGGGTCCGCAGCTGGGACTGCTCACGGCCATGTCCGCGACCAACCTCGTGGTAGCCGCGGCGTTTTACCAGTCCTATCTTGTGAAAGAAAAGGGGTGGACAAAGGAAAATTACCGGAAAATGATGAAGGACACGCTTCTTGGCATCACGCTCCTGTTTGTCCTCGTGGGTATCATTACAATCACTTCGGCCGCGGTACTGCACCCGCGTGGCATTACGGTGCGCACTGCGGGGGACATGGCGGTGCAGCTGGAGCCGCTCCTCGGGCCGTTTGCCAAGTATCTCTTCTGCTGCGGACTCTTTGCGGCCTCCTTCTCGTCGCTTGCTGTCAATGCACTTACCGGCGCCACGTTGCTTTCGGACAGCCTTGGCAAAAGCTGCCGCATGGGCGCGGGCTGCGTCAAGGGGTTCGCCGCCACCATCATGCTCTTCGGGCTTGTCATGTCGCTCGTACTCGGCGGCACTCCGGTCAAGTCCATCACCCTGCTTCAGAAACTCACCCTGCTCACCGTGCCTTTGCTCGCTGTGACGCTTATTGTGGTGGCCAACCGACGCACGGTTCTGGGCGAACATAAGAACGGGCCCGCGCTCAATGTGATCGCGGGACTTGGTTTTCTCCTTATTTTGTATCTTTTCTATAATTTGCTCAAGTCCTTTTTCGTATGAAGATTTATTATAACGGGCGCATCGCGACCCTCGACAGCCTGAATTCCACGGCCACGGCCTTTGTCGTGGACAAGGGGGTGTTTTCAGCGGTTGGCAATTGTTCTGAATTGCTGGCACAGTTTCCAGCCGCTGAAAAGATTGATCTGCAAGGGCGCTGTGTCATCCCGGGCATTATCGAAGGCCATTGCCATCCCATGCTCGCCTCCACTTCCGAACTCATGGATGAGATCCCCAACCTCCGCGAATTGCCCCAGCTCTTCGACTGGCTCCGGCGCGAGACAAAACGGCTTCCCGCAGGCAGCTGGATTTACCATCCCATGTGCTTTCCCACCCGTTTCCGCGAGATGCGCCAACCCACTTTGGCCGAACTGGATGCGCTCTCCCCAGACCATCCGGTCCTGCTCAATGGTTCCTTTGCGGTCATGGTCAACAGCGCCGCGCTGAAGTGCGAACTCCTCGAGGATTTCAAAGGCTCCCCGGCGCTTGTGCGCGACCTCACGACCGGGCAGCCCACGGGGCTTATCCGGCTTTTCGGCGCCATCCTGATGAGGCGATTGCCCCGGCCACAGTACGCCCGGGAGCAGCGGCTCGAGGCGCTTTGTGCCATGCACCGGCGCTACCACGTGCAGGGAATCACCAGCGCCAACGAATCGTTGTACCGGCTCGAAGAGTTCGAGATCTACCGGGAACTGCATGACGCGGGACGGCTTACGCTCCGGACCTATCTCAACATCATGGCCGGGGAGCATAAAGGGAGAGAAACCGTGCAATCGCTCCTTGCGCCCCTTCCGTGGAAGACGCGGCAGGGTACGGAATTCCTTCGCATGGGGCCTTTCAAAATCTATCTCGACGGCGGCATTCTCACGGGCACCGCATTCCTTGACGAGCCCTGGGGCCCGCGCGCCCTGGAGGTACTGGGGGGCGGCAGCCCGGAATTCCGCGGAACCATCAATTATACTCCCGATGAATTGTTCGAGGTGCTGGAAGCCGCAATCGATTCGGGCTTCACGCTCACCGCGCACGTGACCGGCGGCGGGGGAGTGACGCGCCTCCTGGACGCCTTTGAACGGCTCGACCGCACGCACCCGGTGCGCAACCTGCGGCTTACGGTGCTGCACGGTAATTTCTTCACCCGCGCCAACCTCGAACGCTGCCTGCGCATGAATGTTTCACTCGACCTCCAGCCCGGCTGGCTCTATCTTGACACCGAGGCCATGCTCGATATCCTGGGCCCCGCGCGTATGGAATCCTTCCACCCCTGGCGTATGATGCAGGACATGGGGCTGCGCCTCTGCGCGGGCTCGGATCACATGGTCAAGTTTGACGCAAACGACAGCATGAACCCTTATAATCCTTTCCTCGGAATGGCGACCCTCATCACCCGGCGCACGCAGCGCGGGCTTGTTTTCCGGCCCGAACAGGCTCTCACCCGGCTCGAGGCGTTGCGCGCCTACACAGTCAACAACGCTTATAAGAGCGGGGAGGAGAAGGAGAAGGGGAGCATCGAACCCGGAAAGTACGCCGACTTTGCGGTGCTGGACCGTGATTATTTCAGCTGCCCGGAAAATGACATCGCCTCCATCCGGGTCTTGAAAACCGTGGTGGGCGGCCGTACCGTTTATTCACATAAGGAACCATGATGACCCACACGATCCTGCTTTGGGACCCTGTTCAACCTGGCCATCATTGTAGAGCCCTTGCGCGCAGTGTGCAAGCGCGGTAAATCGGTCCGGCCCTGTCCCGGCTTTGCGGAAAACCATCCATCCTTGCTTCCCCTCAACCTTAAGTTTCGGGTCAATTGATAGGCGTTTTAATTTCCACCACTCCGTAAAACATGCTTACGGCCACCCATGGATAAGATAGACGGTGGTCTCTCTGAAATCAAGCAATAAAGAACACACATCTGGGCAATGGACGGGTTGTTTGTTGCAACGGAAAAAACGTTAGCGTCCGTCCGGGCAGGTGTTCCGGTATTAGTTCGAAAGAATATTCAGAAATAGCTCCTTATCGGAATCCGTGTCTGTCGAGTAGGCATAGATTACGTCTCCCACGCAAAGTCTGCTTTAAAACATGGAAACCTAAAAGATTACATTACAAGAAGTGGAGAAACTGTTTGACATTTCCCTTCTTTTGGGATATATTATAGCCGTTCGACCGTTCGACCGTTCGATTGTCCAACGAAAAGGAAAAGGGAATGACCACGGACCTGCTCAAATCCCCGGAACGAATCACCACCCAGCTTTCGGAGCGGTTCAAGAAGGAAATCGTATCGGGCAAATACCCGGCCGACCGGCCCATGCCCTCTTTTTCCGCCCTGGCCGAACGTTTTGGCATCAGCAAATCCACTATCCACGAGGCGTTCAAAGAACTGGCCCAAGAGGGGTTCCTCTTTATAAAACAGGGCAAGGGCGCCTTTGTAAACCCCAAAAAAATCCAGAAGCGAGGCGTGCTCAAACTCAAAGATGTGGCGGTCATTGCCTTTAACGTCTTTTCACCCAATGATAATTACATGGTCCCCTTTCTCGAGGCCGTTCATCCGCTGGCCCTCGATAAAAAAATCAACCTTCATTATCAGTTCGTCCGCGGCATGTCGCTGTTGTCGCCGGAGAACAGCTTTCTTCGCGAGGCCATTGCCGAACGCCGTTATCAGGGGCTTCTCCTCGCCTCGCCTCTCGACACCGCGGACCTGCGCTGGCTCCATTCGCTGCAAATACCCTTTGTGGCCGCCACCTCGCACTACAACCTCGCCATCCCGCAGGTGCTCATGGATAACGCGCTCGCGGCACGGCTTGCCGGTGACGCGCTCGTGAAACGGGGTGCGCGCAGGTTTGCGGTCTTTACGGGCCCGGTCTCGTGGCAGCGGGAGAAAATCGTACCCTACGCGCGTGAAATCGTGGACGAATTTACCCTGCTGCAGGAGCGGTCGGGCCTTTCCATCGATTTCGTCAACTGCGAATATAATTATCAGGACGCCAAGGCCAAGGCACTCGCGGTCTGTTTTAACGGAAAGCCCTATGACGCCTATTTCTTCCAATCGGACGTCATTGCCAAAGGCGTGCTCGCGGCATTTCGCGAAAAAGGGGCGGATCCTTCAAAACTGCTGACCGTCAATTATTTCGATCACGAGGAATACATCGCAACCCTCAACATCCGCAAACCCCTGCACGAGCTGGGGAGCGAGTCCTTCCGCTTGCTCGAGGGCGTGCTCTCGGGCAAGGTCAAGTCCGAAACCATACGGTTGAAACCGGAACTCATATCAAAGGAGAAAGCGCATGGATAAGATCAGAGTGGGCATCGTGGGGTCCAAGTTTGCCGCGGACTTCCACTGCGATTCCTACGTCCGCAACGAGCACGTGGAACTTAAGGCTGTGGCCGCGCTCGATAATCTCGAAGTCATTTCAAAAAAGTGGAACATTCCCCACACGTATGAAAAGTACCCGGACATGCTCAAACGCGACGACATCGATCTCGTCTCCGTATGCGTGCCCAACTTTCTCCATCATGACGTGGTGGTGGCCGCTTCCAATGCTGGCAAAGCCGTGGTTTGCGAAAAACCCCTGGCCACCACCGTAGAGGACGCGCGGCATATGATCGAAGTCTGTAAAAAGAACAAGACCCTGCTCATGTACGGTGAGGATTGGTGTTTTTGCCCGGCGCTCAAGCGAGCAGGCGAAATTGTGAAGGAAGGTTCCCTCGGCCGCATCCTTTATGTGAAGGCCAAAGAGGTCCACAATGGCACGCACTCGCCTTTTGCCAAGGATAAGAAGATGTGCGGAGGGGGCAGTTTTGTACACCTCGGCATTCATCCGGTGGGGTACCTCCTTTACCTGTTGGGTGATGAGGGCCGCAATCCGGTCGTTGAAGTGACCGGAAAAATGACGGGCGGCCTCGAAGAGAATTTCGTGCATAAGGGCAATGGCGGCGAGGACTTTGGCATGGGCATGATGCGCTTTAAAAACGGCGAGTTCGGTTTTGTGGAGGGCAACTACATCACCGTGGGCGGCATGGACGACAAGGTCGAAATCTACGGGAGCGAAGGGTTGCTCAAGCTGGACCTCACTTTCGGTTCGCCCATGGACTGCTATTCCCGCAAGGGCATTGGTTATGTCATTGAAAAGACAGATTTCACCAACGGCTGGACCAAACCTGCGGTGGATGAATTCTATAACTTGGGGTACGTACCCGAATTGGCCTACTTTGTGGACTGCGTTCGCAAGAACATCCAGCCTTTCTACGGCGTTGACGGCGCCGCGGGCCTGGCTTGCGTGGAGCTTATCCAGGCGTTCTATGAGTCGAATAAAACCGGAAAGACAATCTATGGGGAGTGGAAATAGGTGACCCTCTCTTGCAAAGAGAGGGGGGCTTGGATTAACACAAAGAGGAGCCAGCATGAAACTCATTAAAAAAGCAGATCCCCGAAACGTTGACAGCATCACGCTGGGGAAAGATCCCTATGTCGATTATCTGTACGGGTGCTTTCGGCTGAACAACCCCAAGGGGCAACTGTTCCAGACAGAGCGCGAGGTGGAAATTGTTTTCAAGAGCAATAAAAAAATCAAGGTCACGGTGCCGGAAAAGATGCGTGTGGACATTCCGGACAAGGGCAAGGTGGTGAACAGCGATATG
>MGVN01000023.1:48077-49567 GCA_001800515.1 Elusimicrobia bacterium RIFOXYB2_FULL_49_7
TCAAAAACAACCGTGACTCCATGCACCTGCTCACTATGCGCGCGGGCTGGAACCAGAACGAACGCGACATCGACCGCATCATCGATTTCGATGTCCGGGGCAACTTCGCGGCCAAGCTCAAGGGCAAGGGGTTTGACATCCCAGTGGGCACGGCCACGGTGGCTCCGCTCGGGAAAAACAACACCTGGATTGGCATGATCCTCGTGCACCCCGAACTGCGGCGCCAGGGCATTGCCAACGCCATGATGCAGGCGGGCGTCAAGTATGCCATCGACAACGGCAAAATCATCAACGGCCTCGATGCCACGCCCATGGGCAGCACCGTTTACGGCGCCGTGGGTTATGTCGATTCGTACCGCATCTGGCGCTCGGTCTTTCCGCTGAACCAGTTTGCGAATGACTCCTTCGACGTCGTGCATGTGAAAAAGATGGAGAAAAAGGAACTGGCCGAGCTCATTCGCTACGATGCCAGCGCTTTCATCGAACGCGAGGACATTATGAAGGGCCTCTTTGCGGACGGCGCGGGCAAATGTTTCATCTACCGCAGCGACAACGGCGACATCCAGGGCTACTGCTATACCCGGCCCGGCCGCATCCGTTCGTTTGTGGGTCCCTTCTTTGCCGACAACGATGACATCGCTCGCAACCTACTCGTTGCTGCGTCGCAGGCGCTGCTCAAGTCCGGTGCGGTTGATGCGTTCATCGACACGCCCGAAAGCAAGTTCGCGGACAAAGGATTCTACGACAAAGCAGTTTTTGACCAAGCCCAAAAGCCTTCGGGCCACCGCCTTATCAAAGAGATCAACTGCGTGCGCGACTTTTCCCGCATGTATCAGGTGGTTGATTACAAGCGCGCGGACGCACTCATCCGCGACTTCGTGGAAAAGGAAAAACTGGACCCTAAAAACGCCCGCGTCAAAGAGTTCGCGGAAACCATGTATAAGTCGGTCATGAATTATACTGAAACGCTCGCATATATGGAATATGAACGCAACGTGTTGCAGGAAAAATTCTGGGGTATCACCGGGCCGGAGAAGGGGTAACCCCCCCCTTCCCCCCCTCGGGCTATTGAAAAAAAAAATAAAGAAAGGATTACAATAATGAAATTTAAAGAATCCGACATCCAGTTGCCGGTAAAAGTTGCGGGGCTCACCTTCCGCAATCCCTTCTACGTCGGTTCCGGGCCCACGACCATGACCGTGGACCAGTTAAAGCGCATCGAGCAGACCGGTTGGGCCGGCGCGGCGCTCAAGCTGACCATTGACCCCACGCCTTACATCAACCGCCACCCGCGCTACGGCTACTGGAAAGAGGGCGGCATCCTCTCCTTCACCACGGAAAAACGGCTGGAGTTTGAGCAGGGGCTCAAGCTCATGGAGCAGGGACGCAAGGCCACCAAGGACATAATCCTCATGTCCAACATCACCTATTCGGGTGACAAAGGGGTCGAAGGCTGGGTGAACATGGCCAAAAAGTTTGAGGCCGCGGGC
>MGVN01000024.1 GCA_001800515.1 Elusimicrobia bacterium RIFOXYB2_FULL_49_7
CAACGCCGCTGGAAATTCGTTCGTTGGAAGCGATGTGCTTCAGTCCCAGCGACGTGACGGGCAGCACTGAAATGCCATCTGCGTCGATCAGGAAAGGATACTCATTGGTGCCATGGATTGACCCGCGATACTTGACAACGCGCAAGCGCCGTGAGGAGGTCTGCTCGCTCACGCGATGATCGAGCACGATCACGCAGTCGGAGACATACTCTTCCAGGCCTTGGCGAGTCAGCGTTTCTGTGCCGCGTTCGCCGGTGATGATGGCCGTCACACCTTTATCCTTCAACCAGCGAAACAGGCGGCGCAGTTCGGCGCGCAGGATGACCTGATTGGGCAGGCCGGAAAAGAGTGTCTCGATGGTATCCAGCACAACGCGCTTGGCGCCGATGGAATCAATGGCAGACCCCAGGCGGATGAACAACCCTTCCAGATCGTATTCGCCGCTCTCTTCGATTTCACTGCGCTCGACATATACATAATCCAGCACGATCTTTTTGCGTTCGGCCAAGTCTTTCAAATCGAAACCGAGCGAGGCGACGTTCTGGGACAGGTCTTTGGCGGTCTCTTCAAAAGCCATAAACACGCCCGGCTCGTTAAACTGCGTTGCGCCGCGTACCAGAAACTCCATGCCAAGCAGAGTCTTGCCACAGCCTGCACCGCCGCATACCAGTGTCGGCCTGCCTTTGGGTAATCCGCCGCCGGTGATCTCGTCCAGCCCCTGAATGCCGGTCAACGATTTGGGTAGTTGTTTTCTTGCTTTGGACATGGTTCACCTCTCCTTTTTGGGATAGCGCCAGTAATCCTTCTTTAAGGCAAAAAGACAGAGTGGGACTCTTTACATCACGCTGTTTTCTCCGGCCTTATTATATTTGACGAATATTTTATCAAACACATCCGTCGCATCCGTAAAAGCGCTTAATACTTTAGGATCAAAATGCTCCGGCTTTGTCCTACCATCGCCCTCTGTGATTATTTTACATGTTTTCTGATGGTCGAACGACGGTTTGTAAGGCCTTTTGCTCCGCAGCGCATCGTACTGGTCGCACACCATAACGATCCGGCATCCTATTGGGATATCTTCCCCTTTGATGGCACACGGGTATCCGCTGCCGTCCCATTTTTCATGATGTCCAATTGCAATTGTTTCGGCCATTTTAAGTATTGCGCTTTGCGGATTCGAGAGTATTTTGCTGCCGATGGAACAGTGGGTTTTCATTGTATCGAACTCGCCCGGAAGCAGAGAGCTATTTTTTAGCAAAATACTGTCCGGTATGCCGATTTTTCCTATGTCATGCATGGAGCTTGCAATAGCGATATTTTCCAGGAAATCCTTTGGCATTTTCATGGTTCCGGCCAGGGTGATGGAATAAATGCCTATGCGTTTGACGTGATTGCCAGTGTCATCGTCCCTGTATTCCGCCGCAATAAGAAGTCTCTGTACCATTTCCCTACTTGAATTTTTTACTTGATTCAGGGCATGGGATAGCTCGGCCGTTCTTATGGTTACGGTTTCCTCCAATGTGTTTTTATATTGCTTTTCAAAGCGTTTCAGCCGCCTTAATTCAGCTGCTCTTTCTATGGAACTCACCAGGTGGTTTATATCAAAAGGCTTTAAGATAAAATCAAAAGCATGATTGGCAACAGCCTGTATGACTGCCTCGGTTTCCGCATGCCCGGTGAGTAGTATGACCGGCAGATCGGGATCGATTTCGCTTATTTTCTTTAGAAATTCTAAGCCCGATATGCCCGGCATTTTAATGTCGGAGAGAACTATCTCGAAGGATTGCTTTTTCAGGATATCAAGAGCCTGCTGGGCGCTTTCTGCAGGGATGATTGAATACGAACGGTTGGCCAGCTGCAAGCACAAGGATTCGCGCACAGCGAGATCGTCGTCGATTAATAAAACGGATGTTTTAATGTTTTTGCCCATAAACCGGCCATTTTGTCATGTTTCAAATAACTGCATTTCCCTTGCCGTAAACTTGTTCTATAGCGCTTATAAGTTCTTCCGGTCGAAACGGTTTGGAAAACATCTTGTCAACCCCAAAACTTTGCAGCCTCGTCCTATTCTCTTTATCCAAATAGCCTGAAATCACGATAATCTCTGCATGCTTTGTAAATTCCACTCGCCGAATACTTTTACATACCTCAAAGCCATCAGCTTTAGGAAGATGCAGATCCAACACAATTATATCAGGAATTAAAACACCTGCTTTAATGCATGCTTCATAGCCATCACTGGTTGTTTCAATAGTCGCCTTTGGGAAGACCTTCCTCAGCAGCTCCGATATAATTTCGAGAATTGACTCATCATCATCCACCACAAGAATTTTCTTCTCCGTTTCTTTTTCAATAAGCCCGGCAGGCAGGTTATTTTTTTTTAAAAATGAAATCAGATGCTCTCTCCTGATTTTACGATAATTGGTTATAGGGGTCTGCTTGCAAGGCAGCTTCCCTGCATCACAATAATTCCGCACTGTTTTTTCGGAAATCCCCAGAATCTTGCTTACTTGTCCTGTTGTGAAGTAGACATTTTTCTCCATCATTATCAAATTGCTCCTTATAAAAAACCCACATAACTTTTTCGGTAAGTCGATAAGTCGGTAAGTCGGTAAGTATATTATCGCTTAATTTGCTATTGTTTGTCAAGCGAGAAATGGGAACGAATTGGGAACGAATGCCGCGAATCTCATTGATCCCCAGTTATAAGAGCCGCCATCGTCATTCGCTGATTTGCCCCAAAAATCTTTTTATCGTATGGGCAGTGGCTATTGAATCTATTCAAGATTGGACATTTTTACATGGCTATCGCAAATGTGCCATTTCCCCAAGTTTTTAAGTCATTGTTCCTTTTGCCCGTATGAATAAACTGGGGAGGTATGAGGTCGCGAATCCGTAGTCGCCACAAACTTCCGTGGCCGACGCACTCGCAGCCCTTGCCGTTTAAGGGCCATCCTCTCTACCGGAAAATCATTCCGTACTGCCTGCCTTTTGCGCTCTCTGTCCGGTTTAGCTTTCTGCTTCCCTTCCATAGACACCACTCCTATAAGTAAAATAATTTAGGTTTCTGGTGTGTCCAAGCTTCTGGCGACAGGTCAGATCGAGCTTCTGTCCCTCGATATTTGTCGGAATCTGTCCGTCTTTGTTGTTGACAGGGGCTGCTTTGCTCATGGTTTTTCCTTTAATTTTGGCTGAAAAAGCCCGAAAAGCCGGTTATTATCTCCAAGCCCAAAGATTTTTTTTCAATTAAGAGAATTGGATTACTGATAATGAGAATTGTGACGACTTATCATCTCAATAACAGACAGTGTGGCTGTGGCGTATAATCACTATCGCATCAGTGCCATATTGAACGCGATCTTCAATCTGAAATGGTTGGAATGGAAATTAAAAGCTATTTCTTAACCAAGAGCGAGAGAACCGCTTTTTGAACATGCAGCCGGTTTTCCGCTTCATCAAACATCACGGAAGCGGCTCCATCCAGCACCTCATTGGTCGCTTCTTCGCCCCGATGTGCGGGCAGGCAGTGTGAAAAACGGGCGTGCTTGGGCGCCAAGGCCATCAGCTTTTCATTGACCTGAAAAGGGGAGAATCTTTTTTTTCGCTCCAGGGTTTCCCGTTCCTGTCCCATACTGGCCCAAACATCGGTATAGATTAAGTCGGCCCGTTTTACCGCCTCTTTGGGATCATGAAGCACACGGATTTTGGAACCGCTTTTAACGGCTTCTTTCGAGGCGAGTGAAAGAATATTCTTTCCGATTTCATATCCCTTTGGACAGGCCAGTGTAAAATGGGTGCCCAACTTGGCACAGAGCAGCAAAAGCGAGGCGGCTACATTATTGCCATCACCGATAAAGGTCAGTTCCAGTCCTTTTAATTTACCGAATTGTTCTTTCAGGGTGAGTCCCAGGGCCAGCGCCTGACAGGGGTGATGATCATCGCTTAAGGCATTGATAACCGGAATTGAGGCATGCGCGGCCAATTCCTCTTGAAGCTTGTGTGAAAACGTCCGAGCCACAATAGCCGATACCCACCGCTCCAGGTTTTTAGCCACATCGTAGGCCGATTCCCGTTTGCCTATTTGGATGGTATCGGGCGCCAAATAGATAGGACTGCCGCCGAGTTGGTTAATGCCGGTTTCAAAAGTGACCCGTGTACGGAGACTGGGTTTTTCAAATATCAGAACCACGGTTTTATTGGCCAAAACCGGGTGATTGCGTTTTCCCTTTTTTAATTCTTTCTTCATGTTGCCGGATAAAAAGAGCAGGTTGTTCAGCTCCGCTCCGGAGAACTCATTCAGAGTTAAAAGGTCTTTTGTCATAAGAAGGTCCTTTTCTTAAAAAAAACAAAGAATCCTCGACCTGAAAGATCAATGATTCAATCGACTATCTTTTTATCGGGTTATTTGAATCTCTTTTTGGATGACGGAAAGCCGCAGGGACAGCTTTCGGGCGCTGTTCG
This sequence comes from Elusimicrobia bacterium RIFOXYB2_FULL_49_7, assembly GCA_001800515.1. Next base: position 4,462 of record MGVN01000024.1, read on the forward strand.
TTTTCTTGGGAATAAAGGCAAGCAACTTTTTTACAAAGAATTCATACTCCTTGCCTTTTTTTGTCTTCGAGCATTCCAGGGCTAATTCCGCGTAGCCATGGATGGTATTGAAAAGGTTGTTATAAGCATGCCGGATATTTGCAATTTCCGCGCATATCTTTTTAAAATCTTTTTTCATAAGTCAGGAACCTAAAATAAAAAGTCGCAGCTTTTCTTGTCAAATCAAACAAAAAAAAGATATATTAATGACCATTGTGGGTGTAGCTCAAATGGATAGAGTGACAGATTCCGATTCTGTAGGCTGAAGGTTCAATTCCTTTCACCCACACATTTTCAACTACTTTTTGACTTCCGTGTTCGGGCGATACATCCCATGTTGTTCTTCAGACTGTTCCCTATCTACGTTTTCCTCGAGATTATCCGAAAAACTTTTGTCAAGCTTGATAGGCTTAAAGTTGGGGTCTGTCATATCTAAAATGTATACAGCCTGAGGATTGTCGAGCCAGCCCTGAACCTCGGTTTCTTCAAAAACGTAATTCATATCCTTTTTGCCTTTATTTTCCGTTGAGACAAGCTGTTTTTCAACCCATCCTGTCTTGCCATTGGACAACCGTACTTTGAAAAGATTTCTGTCGGACTCCACAACTTCCATGTACTCATCTTTTTTGGCTGTATAGATAGGGTTTTCGTAAAGCTGGCGGACCTGATTCTGATAGACTTTTGTATTGTCTTTCTTGGCGACCACCACTTGCTTTTCCGCGGACACTGTCATGACCATTGCAAGCAGCAAAAGAGCGGCATATTTCATAATGAAGTTCCTTTTTTGTTGTCTGATATATAAGATATAATATTTCAAATTAAAATGAAATTAATATCATCAACATAATAATAATGGAATCGTTGATTTCAATCGTTAATTACCTCTTGAAATGAATGCCCGGTTAACGTATATTATTTGGTCTTTTTGAAATTTCATTACTTAAACTTAATAAGGAGGTTTGCATGGATTCACTGACCTATCTGGCTCCTTGGTTGGGCGTCCTGGGTCTGGTCATCATTTTCGCCATCTACCGGTTCATTTCCGGTCAGGATGCCGGAAACGAGAAGATGCAGCAGATCGCTGCTTTGATTCGAGAAGGTGCAATGGCGTATATGAAACGCCAGCTCATCAATGTCGGCCTTTTTATTGTAGTCGTCTCAGCCCTGCTGGGATACTTTCTCGGCAAAGGTACGGGTTTGGCCTATATTACCGGCGGCCTGGTTTCCATCCTATGCGGCTTCATTGGCATGTCAGCGGCAACCAAAGCGAATGTTCGTACCGCGGCGGCTGCCAATAAATTCGGCATGTCCAAAGCGCTCTCCATGGCTTTTAATGGTGGTGCTGTGATGGGTTTGGCGGTAGCCAGCCTTGGTCTTATCGGATTTAGCGTCCTTTTCATTTTCTTGATGAGCCGCTCCGGCAACAATATGGCCTCTCTTGCTGTCATGAACGGTTTTGCCATGGGCGCCAGCTCAGTGGCTCTTTTTATGCGTGTCGGCGGCGGTATCTATACGAAATCAGCCGACGTGGGTGCAGACCTGGTCGGCAAAGTCGAAGCCGGTATTCCGGAAGATGACCCCAGAAATCCGGCCGTTATTGCTGACAATGTGGGCGATAATGTAGGCGATGTTGCGGGTATGGGGGCAGACCTCTTTGAAAGCTATGTCGGTGCTGTCATTGCAACGATTGCATTGGCCTCTACCACCTCTATGGCTCTGATTGCCGATAGCCGCATTGCTTACGCTGTTTTTCCTATCCTGATTACTTCTGTGGGCTTGGTTGGCAGCCTTATCGGTGTTGCTTCAATGAAAATACTCCAACGCAGTAATCCGCCGTTGGCCCTGCGCTTGGCCACCTGGTTTTCCGCTGTTATCATGCTTGCTCTGACCTATGCGATTGCCGGGCGCCTTGGCATTGAAATGAAATTTGCCCATGCCGTAACAGCGGGTTGTTTAATCGGTATTTCCATCGGCCTTCTGTCAGAGTATTATACCTCGGGCAAGCCGGTTCGCGATATTGCCGAATCAGCTAAGACGGGTCCTGCAACCGTCATTATCGCCGGTCTTGCAATCGGCATGGAATCCTTGATTCTGCCTGTTATCGGCATCTGTGTGGCAATGGGGCTCAGCTATTACTTTGCCGGTCTTTACGGCATCGCTTTGGCGGCTGTTGGTATGCTCGGTACTATCGGTGTCACCATGGCCGTGGATGCGTATGGTCCTATTGCAGATAATGCGGGCGGCATTTCCGAGATGAGCGAACTCGGTCCTGAGACGCGTAAGATTACGGATACGCTGGATTCTCTTGGCAATACCACTGCTGCGATTGGCAAAGGTTTTGCCATCGGTTCCGCGGCTCTGACGGCATTAGCTCTTTATGCCGCTTATAGCTTGGCTGCAGGTGTTGAAAAGATCGACCTTACTAGTGCAAAGGTCGTGATTGGAACCTTTTTAGGAGGGCTTGTTCCCTTCTTTGTGGCCAGCAGCACCATGCGCTCGGTCGGAAGTGCGGCCTTTAAAATGGTCGAAGAAGTTCGCCGCCAATTCCGTGAAATCAAGGGATTGATGGAAGGCACGGCAAAACCGGATACAAAAACCTGTGTTGATATAGCCACCAAAGCGGCTATTCAGCACATGATGGCGCCTGGAATTGTTGCGGTTCTTTTCCCGGTGGTTATCGGTTTTGGGCTGGGCAAAGAAGCCTTAGGCGGTGCCTTGGCCGGTTCCACGCTATGCGGTGTTATGCTGGCTCTGCTTATGGCCAATGCGGGCGGTGCGTGGGATAATGCTAAAAAATACATTGAAGCCGGTCATTTGGCCGGATTTGGCAAGAAGAGCGACCCGCATAAAGCGGCTGTAGTGGGTGATACTGTTGGGGATCCTTTCAAGGACACATCGGGTCCGGCAATGAATATTCTTATAAAATTGATGTCCATTGTCAGTCTTGTGTTGGCTCCTTTACTTAAGGATGCCACTCCTTTATATCAGTTTTTTAAATAACCATAACATAGGTGTTATTTTCAAGGGTCTCGGGCATTCGTCCGGGACTCTTTTCTTTTCTATAACCAATAAATTATTGACTTCATTTGAAAATTTGATTTAATTTATTGAAAAACAGGTTATTTAAAATAATTTAAACCTTTAAACAAGGGAGTTATATCGTGCGCATGGTTACCCAATTAATATTATTGGCCCTGTTCATGGCCCTTTCCGTCAATGCAACGGAAAGTCGGATTGAGAGCATGGGTAAACGCGACATCTTTTTTCGAGATGACATGAGTATTTTCCGAAACCCTGCGGGAATCGGCGTGCTGGGTAATTTTGTAACCGGATCACTTGGTTTTGTAAGCGATTCCAAGGAATTGGTTCTAAATAATCCTCGATTAGTGACAAGCGTTGATACTTCTATTAGTTGTTCAACAACCACGGGTGGAATATTTCATCCCTCAACCAGCCAACTGGTTTTTGATACCAGTTATCAGGTCAAAACCGGTACGCCAACGAACCAATGGTTCGGCGTGGTTTACAATTATGAACTCAATCCCAACTTCGCGCTATTTGGCGGAGCGGCTTTTAACCGGGAAGACGATCTTTTGCTTTTTTATAATGCTCAGAAAAATCGCAGATTATACAAAACAGGTACCGTCTTTCCGGATCTAAAAGGTAAAAGCGATTTTATCTTAGGTGCTCATTTCGGAAAAATCAACGCTGCCGCTGCATACTATCATGCATCACAAGAAGCGAAGTATCAAGGTACGAATGATTCTACCTTTGGGCCCTCGATTTCCTTGAATCGGTTCAACGGAGGAACGGAAATCGGATTAGGTTCTCATAGCCTGGAAATTTTTGGGGGAATAGGACAGATTATCTATTCGAATACAGGGGAAGGCTTTGAGTCTGCGCTTGATATTAAGGAAAAAACGGATAATTCACTTTATTTAGGTAGCCGGCTCTTTTTTCAGACAAAGATCGGTGGTGGAATCGTTTTTGTCCCTGCTGTCAACTATGCAAAAAAAGCGGTTTTTGATTCATCCATCACAATTATTTCGGGCGGAATTGGCGGAAGCTATCGTCTTGAAAACGGTTTTTTCTGGTGCGGGATGGAGTGGGAAAACTATTCAGCCGAGAATGATTCAGCGGATATCAAAGAGTCCGGTCAGGGCATGCATTTCAATTTCGGCATTGAAAAATCCCTTATCTGGAAATGGCTTATTGTTCGGGTAGGCGGACATCGTTATTTTGGAACCCGCGAAATTGAAGTGGGGAACATCAAGACCGAAGAATGGGTCCAGAATTCAGAAGATTCCGGATTGTCGGATGATCTTTTGGGATTTGGAATAGGGCTTAATTATCAAAATCGTTTGCGTTTTGACATCACCTTTAATGAAGCCACCCCCTATTTTAACCCATTCGGCAAAGGTCTGGAAGGGTCCAGTAACGGCGGCCACATGCTGCTTAGAATCTCGTCCACCTTTAGTCTGTAATTTTGGGAGGAAATGATAATGAAAATGTCAAAGACGATACTTTTTGCCGCGCTGTTCATTCCGGGCCTGTTGTTCGCGACACAGGCGCGTGTGGAATCAATGGGAAACAATACGGATTTTATCAAAGACGAAACGTCCGCTTCGCTTAACCCTGCAACCGCACCTGCTTTCGGTAACATGCTTTCGGGTTCGCTGGGACAAATCAAAGAGACCGGAAACGGTCAGTGGACGCGTGACGAACAGTGGTTTGCCGGAGTGTTGAGCTATCCGTTGCCCTCAGGCCTCAGACTGACCGGCGGCGTCACACTGAATAAAACCTTTGAGATCGAAAAATTATACAATTCCTTTAAGGACAATAACACCTTTTTGGTATACAATTATGGGGATAAATTAATCCCGGGCGGCGGTGATCGTGTGGATTACCTTGATGCGATCGAGATGCCTGAGCCGTTTGCCGATATTTATGCTTTTGGATGTGTTTCGCCAAACGAAGATTTAGACTTCGGACTGGGTGTCCGTTATGCGGGCAATAAAAAAACGGTCGAAGAGGATAACGCCGAGATTTCCATTGTGGGCGGTAATCTCGGCATTGTCTACCGCTTTTTCGGCCACTCTATTGAAGGAAGCATTAATTTTGATCGTTTTTCCCTGGATCGTACAAAAGTGTTCAATGATACGAATGTAAAAGATATCAACATCAGCGAGCAGGGTAATAATTTCGATGTTCATCTTCGCTCTTTTATCAGTCTCTCATCAAAAAATACGGTTGTTCCCATCATGATACTGAATTCTCGTCACTTGCTTGGATTTAATACCACGGACCTTGGTCTTGGGTTTGGTTTTAACCGAGAACTCCATAAGGGGCTTATCTGGGCGGGGGCGAAATATGTGTATCACAAATCCGCCTATCCTGATAGGATCGGCGGATTGCAAATCTACCCGTCCGATGCTTCGGACGTCAACAGTACTCCCTTACCGGGCGGCGTGGAAGAAATATCCCATAAAATGGTTTATAGCTTCGGCGTGGAAAAGAAAATGCTCTGGGACTGGTTTGCCATTCGCGTCGGCGGGAACAAGGTTTATGAATATCTCCGGGTAAGCAAAGATGATTTTATCTATCAAAAAGGTCTTTACGAACGGGATGTGGATGCCGTCGCCTGGGGCATCACACTGGGAACACCTGATGATCGTCTGAAATTCGATGTAACGGTTTCGGAGGCATTCCCGTACAGCAGTTTTCTGTCCGGCGGTGAAGACGGTGTTTTGGTTAGCCGCATCAGCGCTGCTCTAAAATTTTAAAGGCAATAGCCAATAAAAGAAAAAAAAGGGTGCGGACTTTGATAAGTCCGCACCCTTTTTTTTAGGTATCCCAATAAGACTATTCTTCTTCCACCGCCGCATGTTTGCCGTATTTCTCAATAATTTTGGATTGAAATTGAGCGGGAGCTACCTCATATTTTGAAAAGGTCATCTCAAAAGTTCCACGGCCCTGCGTCAAGGCTTTCAAGTCGATCATATATTTGAGAATTTCGGAATAAGGGGCGTGTGCTTTGATACGCGTTAAACTGTTGCCGAGGCTTTCAAGGCCTTCTACCCGGCCGCGCCGTTGATTCAGATCACCCATCACATCCCCTGTATATTCGTCCGGAATAATGACCGCCATCTCGTAGATGGGTTCGAGTAAGATGGGGTTAGCTAGCTTCTGTGCCATACGGAAAGCGCCTCGCCCGGCAATTTTAAAGGAGATTTCGTTGGAATCCACGTCATGGTACTTCCCGTCTACAACACGAATTCGGATGTCCACCACTGGAAAGCCTGCCAAGGAACCGTTTTCCATGGCTTCTTTTACCCCCTTTTCAACAGCGGGGATGAAGTTCTTTGGGATGGCGCCGCCGACTATTTCGTTGAGAAACTCGAAGTTCTCACTCCGGTTCATGGGCTCCATATCCAGGATGACATGAGCGAATTGGCCTGCACCACCGGATTGTTTTTTATGACGGAAGTCACCATGACCTTTTTTTGTAATGGTTTCACGATAAGGAACGATGATTTCAACTTCCACTATTTTAACCTTATAGTCTCTTTCCAACTTCTTCAGAACCAGCGCGGTCTGCGTATCGCCCATACCGAAAAGCAAGGTCTGATGCGTTTCCGAATCACGCTTAAAATACATGATGGGATCATTTTCAACCAGTTTGTGGAGTCCGGTCGCAAGTTTGTCTTCGGTCCCCTTGGTTTCAACTTCCAAGGCTATCGCATAACAGGGTTTTGGAAATAAGATTTTTTTCTCGTTCGTTTCGCCGATAATATCGCCTGCCTTGGTGTTCTCGACTTTCAGGAATGTAGCGATGTCACCGCAAACACAGTTCTGGATTTCTTCCACCTTTTTACCGAAAATCGTTGCTATTTTCCCTTTTTCCGTGGTGTTGGTGCGGTTATTTTTGTGGGCCGATTCCGCGGTCAGTTGACCGGCAATAACCTTGAAATAGGAAAGCTTTCCCAGAAAAGGATCGACAAAGGTCTTAAAAATTACGGCGGATTCCAGTTTCATGCCTTTATTGGCCGGCGCAGGACAGGAGGAAACAATGAAATTAATCAGTTGTTGAATACCCATCTCCTTAACCGCGCTTCCGCAAAGTACGGGGATAATGGTATTGTCGGCGATGCTTTTCTTAATACCTTTCATAATGTCTTCCGATGTCAATTCGCCGGAATCCAGGAATTTATTCATGAGATTTTCATCGTTGCCCGCGATATTTTCCATCAGAGTCGCTCGGAGTAATGCGGCTTTTTCTTTTAAATCCTCGGGAATGGCGGCCTTTTTACCTTCAATGAAAGCCTCCATGACAACCAGATCGACGATTCCCTTGAAAGTCGTTTGGCTGCCGATCGGCATAGTAATGGGAACAATTTTATCCGCACCAAATCGTTCCTTCAAGGCCTCCAATACTTTATCGAAGTCAGCGTTTTCACGATCCATCTTATTGATGAAAATCGTTTTGGACAGCCCGGCTTTTATGGCATAGTCCCAGGTTTGCAGGGTCTGGACCTGGAGTCCTGAAGCGGCACAGACCACCGTTACCGATGTTTCGGCAACCGCCAAACCGGAGATAACGTCCCCTAAAAAGTCCGGAAATCCAGGCGTATCGATAAGGTTGAGCTTGACATCCTTGAGTTGAGCGGAAGCAACAGAGAGATTGACGGAGCTTTTTCTGTCGATCTCAAAAGAGTCCCAATCCATCACCGTGGAACCATGATCCACGGAACCCATTTTTGAGACGGCTTTTCCCCCCACAAGAATGGCTTCCGCCAGCATGGTTTTACCCGATGCGCCGTGCCCGATGAGAACGATATTTCTGATTTGTTCGGTTGAATATTCTTTCAAGATTACCTCCTGGTAGATTAAACCTTAAAAATATCAATATAATTATTGCTTTACAAACCATCAAGAAAATGATCGTGCTCACAGCCCGCAAAAGTCATTACATCATGAATAATTTCTGCTTCTTTTTTTGCGTGCTATCCAGTGGAAGGGAGGAGGGGCGTGGCCCGCGTCGCGTACCGAAGGGATCAAGCCGGCTGCCGTTGTCCTGGCGCTGAACGGAATGATCCCTATTGCATAAGGGCGGCTCCGTTCCAACTACAAACACCTCGTCCATGACACTGTCACATTTTTCTCCGGCCAACATCCAGGATACTTTGCATACACGCTGAAATGTCACTCCTTGCGGTATGTCAAAGTCTCTTTTTTGGAAAAGCGTTAAAGAATCATAAGCGTAAAGGATGCAATCCGTCCACAAGGGAAGGGCTGCGCTGGAACCGGTTCGTCCCTCTCCCAGCGAACGTTTCTCATCCGAGCCGACCCAGACACCACAAGTGAGATCCGGTGTAAATCCTACAAACCAGGCATCCGTGTAATCATTGGTCGTACCGGTCTTGCCGCCGGCGGGAAAATTAACCCCTTTTGCATAGGCTGAAATGGCCGTTCCGGAAGAAACGACGGAATGTAGCATGGAGGTCATGACATAGGCGGTGCGCGGATTTAAAACATTGTGAAGTACCGTATAATGTGCTTCCACCAGATTTTCCTGCCGATCATAAATATCATTGATGAAAAAAGGATCCGCACGTACGCCTCCGTTTGGAATTGCGCTATAAGCCGAAAAAAGAGATAGGGGAATGGCTTCGCAGGAACCGATGGCAAGAGACGGAACGGCAGATAGATGTTTCCTGTCAAGCCCCATGTTCACCGCATAATTAATCACCGTAACGGTTCCTACTTTCTGCTGCAATTTGATGGCCACGGTATTGATGGAGGAGGCAAGAGCGCGTCGAAGCGTGATTTCCCCCCTAAATTCGCGGTTGTAATTTTCCGGACGCCATTCCCCGAGAATTGGATCCGGAATGGAAAAAGCCTGATCCAGCATGATGGTGGAGGCCGTATACCCGTTGTCGATGGCAGCCGTATAGATAAAAGGCTTGAAGGCGCTGCCGGGTTGACGAAATGCCTGTGTTACGCGGTTGAATTTACTTTCCTCATAATTTCGTCCGCCGATAAGCGCCCGAATGGCTCCGCTCTTATTATCCAGAATGGCCAATGCGATCTGAATCTTGCGATATTTCATGGAGTCGGGAAGGGCTTCGCGGACGAGTTTTTTTACTATTTTTCCCGTCGAATCCGTTTGAGTCTCTGTGGCAGAATACAACGGAGAAAAGAGATGGGCTGTCTGTTTGATATGGAAAGGCAGATTGGCGCGGAGACTATCCATGGATAGGCGGGTCTTTTTCCGAAGTCCCATCTCGTTGATGAATTTAGCGTCGAGTGAATATTGCAATGAGTCGAGGTAGATGGTCGCCAGGCTTTCCGCACGTTCCTGTAAGTTGTCATTCAATGTGGTTCGGATGGTATAACCGCTGCCGTATAAAGCCTTGGCGCCATATTGCTTTTCAAGATAGCTTCTGACCATTTCGACGAAATAGGGCGCCTTTCCCGCTTTTTCCTCCTGCTCTACGGTGACAACAGGTTGTGAAACGGCTTGACGGTAAGCCTTGCTTGTAATAAGACCATCCTGATGCATTTCACTCAGAACCAGATTTCGTCGTTTTAAAACGTGTTCCGAATTAACGTCCGGCCGATAATATTCCGGGCGTTGAATAATCGCTGCCAATGTTGCGGCTTCTGCCAGCGTTAAGGCTGTCAGGGTTGATTTGTTGAAATATTTCTGTGCCGCTGCTTGAAAGCCATAGGCTCCTCCACCCATATAAACCTGATTCAAATAAAATTGAAGTACATCTTCCTTCGTATACGTCTTTTCAATCTGAAATGCGGTAAAAAGCTCCTTAATCTTCCGAATATAGCTCCGTTCGCTTCCAATCGAGGCGTATAAGTTCCGAGCCAACTGTTGGGTTAGGGTACTGCCGCCGCGCAGAGAACGGCCGGAGGTGGCTGCCTCGGATAAAATGGCGGGAATGGCATACACGTTCATTCCCCAATGATGCCAAAAGCGTTTATCTTCGATGGAAATGACCGCCTGATAAACATGTGGAGGCATCTCGTCAAGCCTCCGCCATATCCGTCGTTCCGTGAAAAATTCCTTGAGAAGAACGCCGTCCTCAGAATAAATACGCGTAATCAGATTGGGCTCGATGTTTTCCAGCTGTTCAATGCTGGGAAGCTCTTTTTTTAAATGGGAATAAACAAGGTAAATGCCCAGTGCGCTCAGAACAATAAACAATAACGTGCATGACAGGCTGAAAATTATCCAGTGTTTCATGCTCCAGCCGGGGGCATAATCAGCGCTGCCAGGCGATTTGCCGGGGTTTTCCATTTTCTTTTCCATGGGAAATTAAAATAGTATTCCCGGGCAGGAAAGGACAAGTTGGGATTTGCTTCTGTTTTTTAATATATTTAAATCATGATGATTATTGTTAAACGTGTGTGCGGTCTGCTGCTGTTTCTCGCGATATTATCGGGTTGCTATACCCAGCTTTTAACATCCGCGCATTATGCAAGCACCTCTTCCGCCAGCGATTCCTCGGGTATCAATCAAGCTGAGAACTATTCAAATTCGACCCCGCTGAATAACTGCAATTGCACGCCCTTTGAGATTCAACATGATCTATGCTGGTGCGAATGCGATCGGTGCGGACTCTATCACCGTCTGGGCTATCAGTATTGTCCAAGAGGAATTTATAGCTCTTTTGGTTACTGGGATTACTATAATGACTATCCATGGTGGCAACAAACCTATTGGCGTAATCGCTATCCTGACAGACAATATTATAACAACGGTTCTCCTTATTATTCTCCTTCACGCCATTATTCAGGCGGAAGTGGGAGCAAGGGGGGCGGTTCGACGTCAACTGTTCCTACGGTCGATAATTTGCCGAAGTTGAACAACCAAACTGATGTCCGCAACCTGCTGAATCCGAAAAAGGAGTCTTTGCCACCGCCCAAAGCATCCACATCACCGGAAGCGTTGCCGGAAAAAAAGAGTGCTAATCCCGACTCTTCAAAATCCTTGAAGACTGATTTTGATAACATACGAAATATGAAAAGGGTACGATGATATGTTAATCCGACTTATCTTCATCGTTCTATCGGTCTCCTCGCTTTTTGCTCAAATGGAACTGGTCGGTAAAGAAGATGGTGTGGGAGCACGCAATATGGCGCTGGCGGGTGCGACCACTGCTCAGTGTAGCGATTATGGTGCGGTCTATTCCAACCCGGCCGGATTGGCTAAAATTCGTCAGCATGAGTTCTCTCTTGGCATTCAATATTATAACCTCCAGAACCATTCAGGCTATGATGGTGAAAAAAGCTATGATCAGGCAGTCTCGGAAATCCGCTTTCATTCCATCGGCTATGTCTATCCGGTACCAACCCTTCAAGGGAGCTTGGTCTTTGCCGTGGGTTATTCCCGGCCGCAGAATCTGGCTTATGGTTTTGCAGGCCCTGCAGGTGATTTCACGGAAAAAGGTTACTTAGGGCGCTGGAATTTTGCCATGGCCTTTGATTTGTCTGAAAATGTATCATTAGGAGGGAATTTTTTCCTTAATACCGGGAAAGACGCGTCTGTTTTGCAATTTAAATCGGTTCAATGGGATAGCACAAGCATGCCGATCTATTCTTATAACCAGCTATCCGATGTGGGTGATTTCT
>MGVN01000025.1:0-39538 GCA_001800515.1 Elusimicrobia bacterium RIFOXYB2_FULL_49_7
TTTCGCCCACCACGGAGCCCATGGAACCACCCATGTAGCTGAAATCCATGACCCCAATGGCTACTTTGCGGCGATCCAGAACACCGAATCCGGTTACCACCGCATCTTTCAGGCCGGTCTTGCGTTGGTGCTCTACAATCCTATCCGCATAGCTCTTTTTGTCTACAAAGCCAAGCATATCAACAGAAGTCAGGGTAGAGTCCATCTCTTCAAAGGAATCCGCATCCAACAGGATATCGCGATAGATTTGGGAATTAATGGCAAAATGGGCGCGACAGCTAGGACATATCCATAGCTTTTTTTCAAGTTCTTTTCTATAAAAGATTTCATTGCAACCATCACACTTCAGCCAGAGATCATCTTTGATCTCTTTTTTCTGGGTATTAAATAGGATACCGCTTTTTGATTTTTTAAACCATTCCATTGATTAGCCTTTCATTAAGGGCCTATCATACTCTTTCAACATCATATAATTTAGTATTTGGAAGTCTGATTTGTAAAATCAAACTTTCAGTTCCGTACTTATCCTCTTGATTTTGCTTGCGTTTCGCTTCAGAACAGGTTTGACTTCCGTCTGTAAAAACTCGGTTACCTGCTCCTTAGCGCGACCGATATACAGGTCTGGCTTTAAAACTTGTTTTAATCCTGCTAAATCAATGCAAAATTCCGCGTCTTTGGCAATCAGGTCCAGCAGATTGTTCTCCAGTCCCAACTCTTTGACATTTTTGCCTGCTTCCATGGAATAATGACGAATCTTTTCATGCAAATCCTGACGATTCCCGCCCCGCTTCACCGCTTCCATGAGAATATTCTCTGTTGCCATAAAGGGAAGCTCCAGGGCAATCCGTTTTTCAACCATCTTCGGATAAACCACCAGACCACTCGCAATATTGTTCAGGATGATCAGCAGAGCATCAGTAGCCAGAAAGGCTTCGGCCACAGCCAGCCGTTTGTTGGCCGAATCATCCAGAGTACGTTCAAACCACTGGGTGGCTGCCGTATGTTCCGTACTACCCGACAAGGCCATGACAAAACGAGCAAGGGACGCGACCCGTTCGCTGCGCATGGGGTTGCGCTTGTATGCCATGGCGGACGAGCCAATCTGATTTTTCTCAAAAGGCTCTTCCAGCTCTTTCAGGCTTTGAAGAAGACGGATATCATTGGTCATCTTATGAGCGGACTGGGCAATACCCGATAAAACCGACAGAATACGGGCATCCACCTTACGGGGATAGGTCTGGCCGGCCACAGCATAACACTTCTGAAAGCCCATCTTGCGGGTGACCAATGTATCCAGCTGCTTCACCTTGGCATGGTTGCCATTGAAAAGGTGAAGAAAACTGGCCTGAGTCCCGGTGGTCCCTTTGACTCCTAAAAAGCGGAGAGAATCAAGTTGATGGGATAAATCTTCCAAATCTTGTATCATATCCTGCATCCAAAGCGTTGCCCGCTTACCAACCGTGGTTAGTTGGGCAGGTTGGAAATGGGTATAAGCCAAACAGGGAAGCGCCTTATAATGGTCGGCAAAACAAGCCAGCTTTTCAACCAGTTGTACCAGTCCGGAACGGATAAGTTCCAGCCCCGATTTCATCTGGATGAGGTCGGTATTGTCCCCAACATAGGCAGAGGTGGCACCCAGATGGATGATGCCCGCAGCGGTGGGACACTGCACGCCATACGCATGGACATGGGCCATCACATCATGCCGGGTTTTCTTTTCTTGCGCCTCAGCCACCGCATAATTGATGTCTTCCTGATTTTCTTTCAGTTCCTCAATCTGCGCTTTTGTTATAGGCAATCCCAGCGATTTCTCGGCTTCCGCAAGCGCAATCCAGAGTCTGCGCCAGGTTTGGAACTTAAAATCCGGGGAAAAAAGAAAGAGCATCTCTTTAGAAGCATAACGGGAAACGAGCGGGTTTTCATAAATGGCTTTTTTCATCATCCATCCTTTGTAAAAAAGGAAAAATATCAAAGTCACGAGTTAGGGTGCAAAAGTTATATTATTTGCATGAAAAAACCACTCCTTCTATTAATCGATTCCCTCTTTGTCACTCGCCCTATTTTGCTGATACCGGTCTGGGGCTACTTTATTCTGGGCTACTATCGCGCCTCTTTGCTCTACGGCGACCCGGGGCTCCAAACCTTCACCCTGCTGGGCCATCCCTATTCCTGGCTCTCCAGTTTCGGGCAGCATGGGGCATGGCTGGCACTCATCATGTGTTCCCTTTCTGTTTGCGGCACCTATGTCCTGAATCAATTGACCGATATTGAAGCAGATAAAAACAATTCGGGCCTGCCCTTAATTGCCAAAGCAGGCTTTCCCATTAAAGTGGCTGTGGTTGAAAATATTCTACTTTGCGCTCTCCCCCTGTTTTACGCCTTCTATCAATCTAAAGCCCTGCTGATACTATTTCTGGGCGCCTTTGCCATGACCGTGCTCTATAATGTCCGCCCTTTTCGCTTTACGGGCCGCCCTTTTCTTGATTTTCTCTCTAATGCCTTTGCCTATGGCGTGCTGACATTCGGCCTGGGTTGGGTCGTAGCCGCAGGGGGAAGCGTACGAAACCTGGCTGCTTTTGCCATCCAGGCTGCCCCCTATTTTTTTTATATGGTAGCCGGCTCCATTAATTCCACCCTTCCAGACGAAGCCGGAGACCGCGCTACCGAAAAAATAACCACCGTGGTATTACTGGGTGCAAAACGGGCCAACCTCATCAGCACCGGTGCCATCACGATCGCCCTCTTTTTCTCTGTGTGGAACCGGGATATCATTGCCTCTTTGACCGGCCTCATCAGCATCCCCTTCTTTATCCGATATGCAAGAACCCACGCCATGGCCGATGGACTAAAAACCTTTCAGCTCTGCGGGGGCCTGCTCATGGTTCTGACCATCTTTGTTTTCCCCTGGTGCCTGGCCATGGGACTCATCACCTATGGCGCCACCCGCCTTTATTTCAAACTCCGTCATAACATCGATTACCCTAAAGCAGGAGCATGATTCTTTGCGGAATAATGAGAAGGGACAGGCCGCTGTTGAAATGGCCATTGTGCTGCCCCTTTTTTTCTTCTTTTTCTTTGCCTTAGCAGAACTCTGCTTACTTTACAATGCACGTCAGATTGTCGATTTGTCCGCCTTTCGCGCTTGTCGCTCTTTTGTAGCTGCAGAAGACAACGATCAAGCCGAACAGGCCGTTAAACAAACCCTCTGCGCACTAACACCCCTCACAGAACTAACGGACTATTTTGATTTGTCCCTATTCCAAGAGGATAACCGCATACAAGCTACGGTAGTTTATTTGTATAAACCCGTCTTTCCCATCCTTCCGCTCTCCCGACTTTTCGGTCGATTGTTTCTAAGCCAAAACCTCGCTCCTGCTGTTGCTGCTCTTCTGGCAAAACAAGGTTCCTCCTCTTTTCAAGAGCATTTGGCTCACACCATTCCGTTGTTAGCACAGGTAGAATTGGTCCGATGAAAAAAGAGTCCGGCCAAATACTGGTCCCCATGCTCATTTTCTTACCCCTTTTATTGATGCTTCTGTTTTCCGTTGCCAATACTACCCTATTGGTCCGCGACCGTGTCCGGCTTCAAAACGGAGCCGATGCAGCAGCTTTAAGCAGTGCCGAATGGCAGGCCAATGGAATGAATCGGCTTGCCACAGCCAATCTGTCGCTGGCCGGTATTGCTCTGCTAAAAGCATATGTAAACCATTCCAATGAACCTCTCAAACAACAGCAAGCCCGTTTGGCCTTACTGGACGGGGAAATCCGTTTCCTGCACAGCGTTAAATCCGACATTCTGACAGTAATTCCCATTGAAGCAGAAAAGGCGGCACAAAGAAACGGCCTACGTACCCTTATCGGCAAAGAAGGTGGAAGAGCGAATTCAGGCTATGGAATCGCATCCGCCGGGGTGTCGGGAAAATGGAACTTTGATTTGGGGCCGGATGGTTCGTTTAACATGGAAACGAACCGGGTTTTCGGATTAGCTTGGCGCTCTAAAACCAAAAAGGGGGTTCTGAATAATATTTTCAACCTGATGACCTTGAAACCCGCTTATGATTTGGCCGCTGCAGCAACTTATTCCCCAAGCTATACTGGCGGAGAACCTTTGGTTCCTGATTTTCGGACAAAATTGGCTCCTATTATTCTGACCGAACCTGCCTGGCGCTTCCTGAAAGAAGAGCATGGCCTTTATTTTATACATGAGAATTATGAGGAATTGAATGCCGCGCTTCGACATTAATAGAAACAACCGGGGGCAGGCCATGACCGAAATGGTACTCATTGCACCGGTACTGACTCTGCTTTTTTGGGCCATTCTCTACTTTGGTCATATGGGTCTCTCATCATTTAAAGCAGATATGGCGGCCCGAAATCAGGCGCTGCTCAATCGCGGTAAAACGGACATGAACACCTTCCATCGCCATATTGATGAACGAGCTGATCGCATCCGATTTGAATTGAATTATCAAACCCCGCTTCATTCCTCAGCACCAAGCATAAACACACTGGATGCCAGAAATGCGGCCCGAGTTAATCCCAACCGTTTTCCTGCCCTACTACACCCCTATCAATACGAAAGCCGATTTTCGATTGAACGGCCGGGACAATCGATAACTCAAACCGACCCCGTACAAGCCGCCCAAACGATCCAACAGGAGCTGTTTGGAGAATGAGGCATTGGATTCAATGGGCATTGATAGCCGCGTTCCCGCTACTGGCCGAAATATTCTTGGGCCATCCAAACCCGGATGGACTTTGCCTGGGCGAAAAGGTGCTTTTTCAGTGTGATTCTCTAAGGATAGGACAAATCCCCTGCAAGATAACCATAACGGAATTACAACCTTTAATGGATGACCCCTTTATCAAAGCACCCTCTGACCGACTGCTTTTTAGGACGGACGACATGATGGGAATAGACCAGGGCGAAACCGTTTTGCTGTTGAAACGGACAGGGAAATCCCGGTTATTAAGAATAACCTTCCGGAAAAGCGATGATGACCGATAAATGCGATACCTTCATTAAGCGACTGCGTGGATTCCTCTTTTATTCCAAGAAAAGCGCCGGGTCTGCCAAACTCTTTGAAAACTGCCGGGTGATTCACACCTTTTTCATGTTCCGCCCGCTACGGGTTCTTTTTCTAAATGACAAGATGGAAGTCGTTCGGGAAATACCTCTATTGAAACCCTTCAGAATAGCCGCCTGCTTTCAGGCATCCCATGTGATTGAAATTTTGCTTTAGATCGGCAAAGGGTATTTGCGCGCCACCAGATAGAGATTACTCTCTGTCAAGCGGTTGAGAAACGGCATCTTGGCCAATAACCGAAGGTAGGCCATCGCAAAGGATTCCGGAAAAAACCGAAATAAAAATGCAATCCGGTTGTAAAAAGGGGAGCCTCCGCAATAGCCGTTCTGTTCCAGTAGAAGGTCATTTGTCAATATCCAGGTGATGCTCTTTTTAGTAAAAAGAAATAAATGGTCCTTTGCTTCAGGTCCGAACTGTTTTTCCTGGAGCTTCTTCCGTTTTTCCCGAAACCAAAGCGTTTCAAACTGCGGAAGCTTGAAAGAAAAGTTACTTCCATTCGGGGTAGTGAGAATAAGCAGACCGCCGGGTTTTAACCAATCTGAAAGCTTAAGTATCACATCTTCAGGAAAAGCACAATGTTCTATCACTTCGCCGAGAAAAATGACATCAAAACGGTCTGCTGAAAAGTCCATTGCCATAAAATCTCCAACCCGCCAATGAATGCTCCCTTTTTCCTGCTTTAAACGCCCATACGCAATAAAATCAGGATTGATGTCAACGGCCGTAACGTTATATCCCTTTTCCGCAAGCATCAGACTTAAATTACCTTGAGCACAACCCAATTCCGCTACTCTGGTTTTGTCATCACATGTAAAATGATGCTCTATCAATCGTACCGCCAAAAAGAGCCGATCCAAATATTTTAGACGGGTATAAGCAGTTTTCAGCGGATTATCCAGGTCCCGACAATCATACTGGAAAGGTTTCTCCATACCTGAAAAAAGATGAGGCTTAATGGAAAAGGATGATTTCATTTAAAAAAGATAGCTTCACCCCTTTTGAAAAATCCAGATTTCCGTTCCGGACGCAATTTAACAATCAATTAAAATTAAACTGCTTTTAATTAACTCTTGAATAAACTATATTTTGATGTCTTCATGAATTTGCCAACATCCATTTTCTTATATGTTGCCGTAGCAGGGTTTGCACTGCTGGTCACGCTTGTCACCACTCCGTTGGTTATTCGATTGTCTCATACACTGGACGTCCTGGATAAGCCGGCCACCCGAAAAATACACAAAGGGCTCATTCCCCGTATGGGCGGCCTTTCAATCTTTGCAGGATTGATAGCCGGATTAGGATTTTACTGCCTTCTTGAAAAAGAGGGGTTTGCCCTTTTACGGAACAAGGGATATTTTGTTATTCTTGCGGCTTCCTTTATCATGCTATTGTTGGGCTTATTTGATGATAAGTATGGGCTGAATGCAAAGGTCAAGTTTACCGTACAAATAATCGCTGCCGCCATTATCATCATTTATGGCATAAAAATTGAGCGTATTACCAACCCTTTTGGGGGTGCGTTTGATTTGGGATGGTTGGCCTACCCTATTTCATTTCTATGGATTGTAGGCGTGACGAATGCTATCAACTTGTCGGACGGTATGGATGGACTGGCCACCGGCATCTGTCTCATTGTCGCGATGACCATGTTCGCTGTCTCCCTGGTTACACAGCACCCCGGCACCTTGGTCGTATCGGCAATCCTCTCCGGCGCACTCATCGGATTCCTACGGTATAATTTCAATCCGGCCCGTATTTTCATGGGGGACACCGGCAGCCAATTTCTGGGTTTTTTACTTGCCGCTCTTTCCATAAAAGGGTCATTGGTCAGTTCCACCACGGTTTCCTTTTTGGTTCCGCTCATTGCCCTGGGATTGCCTATTTTCGATACCCTTTTCGCTTTTCTGCGACGGATCGTCACCGGGGCCAACCCCTTTTCAGCGGATAAGATGCATATTCATCACCGCCTTCTTTCCTTTGGTTTCAATCAGCGCCAAGTAGTCATTATGCTCTATACGGTTTCCATTCTCTTTGGGATCATCGCTTTTACATTGACCGCCACGAGCAACCAGATTGCCGCCGGATTGCTACTGGTTTTTGCCATCATCATTTATGTCGGAATCCGTCGTTTGGGGTATATGGAAGCCATTCTGGTACGCATGAAGAAGAAAAGATATTCGGAAAAACGCAAGGCTTACCATGCCACCCTTTACGGAGAAACGGAACCTTCTATGACCCCGGTCATTCAAACCCTTTCCCGAAAGCGGGTCTTTGAAATCCTCATTGATGCGGTCTTTTTTACGGGGTCTCTTTTTCTCACCCGCCTGCTTATGCAGGATTGGGAAACCATCTTTTTCGAACCAACGCAATTGCGCGATCAGGCCATTATTTTAGCCGCCTGTTGCTATCTCTCCTTCTTTGCTTTCGGGTTTTATCGTGAAATGTGGCGTTATATTGATTTAAATGCCATTGGAAAATACGTTAAAGGCGTTACCGCAGCAGCACTGCTCGGATATTTCGCGCTTTCTTTTATCAACCCGGAGCTCACCCTGTCGCCCAAAGAAATCCTCGTTTTTTGGGTTTTTCTCCTGGTCTCCATCAGCAGCAGTCGTGTGCTCTTTAACTTTTATGCTACTTACCAAAAACGGGAATTGACGCGCCTCTCTAAAGGGGAAAAAGTTCTCATCTATGGTGCAGGAGACCGCGGCGTCACGGTTCTTTCCGCACTGATCAAGGAAGATAATCTCGATTATCGGCCTGTTGGTTTTATCGATGACAATCCGGCCAAACGCGACCGGGAAATTCTGGGTTACCGGGTTTTCGGCGACATCGCCCATCTGGACAGTATTGTCCGGGAACAGGAAGTCGAACGCATCATCATCTCTTCCGCCTACATCAATGGCCATCGGGAAGGGGCACTGAAAGAAGTTTGTCGACGCCACAACATCAAACTCTCCCATTTTTCCCTTAAATTCGATAATATCCCCATTGAAGGTTAACCGGATGGTTCGTTTTCTTGTCCTTCTCTTCACCGGATTCCTATTCATTCACGCAGAGCAGCTCCCGCTTTCTCATCCTATCTACGATCTCCTGACTCCCTTGCAAACCCGAAATCTGCTGCCCCGTCTGAACGGGCTGCCCAAACCTTATGACGCTGCTGATGTGATACAAGCCCTTCAAGCCTTAGACACTCTTTCACTGACACCTCTTGATCGGCTTAGACAGGAAGAAGCAAAAACCTCACTCCATCAACGCATGACGGCCGTCAAAAGCCAAAGACTCCTAATAGCCGTGGATGAGGCCCTGGAAGGAGGAAGCGACGCTGACGGCCATTATCTGACCCGCCATGCTCTTGCCGGATATTTTACATACGGTCGGTTCAGTCTTGTCAATCGGGTGGCGGTTGATCTTACTTCGGAAAAATGGCGCTATGATCATTTAAGACGTCGTTTTAAGAAAACCCTCTTTGCCGATATGCCGGAAGCCTATGCTTCTTATACGGGAGAACACTTCGGTCTTCTCATGGGACGTAACCGAGTCAAATGGGGGCCCGGCCACACCGGAAGCCTGATGTTGGGAGACCATCAAAGTGGGCTGACGCAAATGGCCGGGTATGCTCGTTTCGGCTTCCTTCAAGGATTTACGCTTTCCGCCAAACTCGATTCGATCGGCGCTTGGAACCGTTATTTCTCGGCCGCGAAACTGGTCATTCAACTTCATTCCACATTAACGCTGGCCTTGAATCAATCCATTGTATATGCAGGCCCCGCCCGAAACTTCGAACTCTTTTACGTGCTGCCCTCTTTTATCTACTATTTCGGCCAATTCGGTTTTATTCCCAAGAACGCGACAGACAATGTCTTTGTAGGGGCAGACATGGAATGGAAACCTTTGATCGGGTTACGCGTTTATTTTGAATTTTTGGCCGATGATTTTCAGGTGGACCGCGACTCGATTTCTGCTTCGGTCCAAAACGGTATTGCCTATCTCCTGGGTGCGGAATCGCAGGATATCCTGTTCAACGGATTGAACCTGGGGGCAGAATTCGTGCATATCAATTCCTATGTTTATAAACATGTAGGCGGATTGGCCACCAGTTATGTCACCAACCTGCATGGCGGAACGTTAGGCCATGCTATCGGGCCGGATGCAGAAATGGTAGAAATCCGGCTTTCTAAAAGGCTTTATATGCACGCCAAGGCGGGCATGACCTATCGTTTGACACGCCGGGGCGATCTCAACGACCCGCTGGGGGAATGGAACGCTTATGATAAAAGAAAAGAAGCAACACCCCATGGTCGCGTGGAGAACTGTCATGATTTCCTATTGACCGGTGAAACCACTTACTGGAAAGGTCTTACCGTTGGAGCAGAAGCAGGATATCGTTTCGTTCAATCTCCGGATAATCAACCGGGGCAGAAAAAAGAGGGGATTATATCAGGTCGACTGACCTATTATTTTGATAGGCTATTGCAATGGGATGACAAAGCGACCCTGTTCCCCCTATAGCAAATTTAAATCGTTATCTGTTCCAAGATTTCAACGAACCGATTCAACTCTTCATCAGAAATAACCAGCGGCGGCTGAATACGAAGCACATTATTGAAGGTGCCGCCTAATCCGATTAAAATCCCCTTTTCGAGAAGAGATGCTCGCAACGCGCCGGCCCTATCCGGAGCCGGTTCCTTTGAGCTCAGGGACTTGACCACTTCAATACCGATCATGAGGCCTTGCCCCCGAACCTCTCCAAAAACCGCATTGCTCGGACAAAGCCCACGCAGAGATTCCATCAGCCATTGCCCCTTGCGCGCACTCTCAGCCGCCAAATTCGCTTTAAGCAGATATTGGATATTGGCCAGTGCAGCAGCGCAGGAAACCGGATTTCCTCCAAAGGTGGAAAGATGGTCTCCGGGTTTGAAGGCATCCGCAATTTCCTTGGGCGCAATAAAAGCACTCAACGGGAAGCCATCCGCTATTCCCTTGGCCATAGCCATTAGATCCGGCTCCACCCCGCCATGCTCAATGGCAAACATCTTTCCTGTTCTACAGAATCCGGACTGCACCTCATCGGCAATAAAAAGAATTCCATGTGCATCGAGTATTTCCTTCACCCGCTTAAAATAACCCGCCGGAGGAACAATAATACCCCCCTCTCCCATTACCGGTTCGGCTATGAAGAAAGCGACATTATCCGAGGTCTGATAGCGAATGACCTCTTCAAGATAATCGGCGCATAGAAGACCGCATTTTTCCGGAGAAGTTTGTTTGAAGGGACAGCGATAACAATAAGGATGGGGCGCAAAAGCGATACCCGGCAGATAGGGACCTCCCTTTTTCTTACGGCCGGCCATACCGGTAACCGACAGGGTTCCATTAGTTCTGCCGTGAAACGAGGCAGTTAGAGCAACAGCTTCCTGTTTGCCCGTATATTGCTTGGCCAGCCGCATGGCTCCCTCAACCGCTTCAGCTCCGCTATTGGCAAAAAAACTCTTCCGGAGACGACCGGGCGTAATGGCAGCAAGCCGTTCCGCCAAATCCGCCACTGCTTTGACGTGATACACATAGGAACCGCAGTGAATCAATTTTTCCATCTGCGCCTTGGCCGCTTCGATAACCCCCGGGTTTCCATGTCCGGCATTAACGACCGATATCCCTGAAAAACAATCCAAATAAGCCTTGCCGGATTCATCGTAAACCGTGGCTCCCTGCGCACACTCCACCACAATCGGTTCCACGGCATTCACAAATGCCGTGTTGACATATTCTTTATATTTTTGGATAGTGTTCATGGATTTCGCTATTAAATTACAATTCGACCGGATATTTCTCAAGTTTTTTCATCCGACACCATTTCTCTTGATGCACTGCCTCCAATTTTTGTATCATGTATATATGGATTTTTTCCAATAACATTATATGATAACTGATGATAAACCTATGATTATCAAGAGTGAAGAGCGAGGCACTTACTTTTTTGTTCAAATTAAAGGGGGGTTTATCGCCCGCCATATTCTGACTGCACGTAAAACTATCGAGCAAGCCATTGAGATCGGCCATACCCGGATTGTGCTCGATTTATCAGAGGTTGAATTCCTTGATAGCATGGGCATTGGACTCATGGTCAACCTGAATAAAAGACTCAAGGAAAACAGCGGTCGATTTATCGTCATCAACCCAAGTGACGTAGCCTGGGACATCATTGAGGTCTCTGGAACCGAAAATTACGTTCAAATCATACGCAATGTCGTTATCTCGGACATAGAAGCTCTGCTTAATTAATCACTTCCCCGTCTTCGGTGTAAAAGAACTCACATTCAGCGAAAAAATATTTATTTTCGAAATGATGTTCGGGGGATAAACATTTCCGTCGTTCTCCAATGCAATGACGGGAAAGTTCCGTGCCATGGCCCACGGTTTATAGACCGCTTCAATCAACCGTCCGGGTAAACAGGCAAAAGGTGAGATGATGGCAATCCCGGAAAAGCCGCTTTCCATGGCTTCTGCCGCCACTGCAGGGGAAAGGGTCGCTTCGGTTTCAAAATGCTCGGAAGCAAATTCATGCGCCCGACGCATAATGCTGCGCATATCAGAAGGCCCCACCGGAAAAATTTCAGACAAGGCAAACATATCGTCAATCCGGTGCTGGACCCGATGTTTCCAGGCAAACTCCGCATTTAATAGACCCAACTTGAGTCCATAGTTTGATAAAGTGCGACGCCAGAGGGGTTTCTTGGCAAATTCATTCTTTAAATTGAATTTGCGCATATAGTCTAAGTAGTGAATCCATTCACTTAAGCCCGATATCTTGACTAAAATACCCCATTCGGTCAGATGATCCACCAGGGTGGAGACGGAATACTCGTCACGCCGGACAAATATTTCTCCGACCACCAATACTTTTCGAATATCTTTGACCGGTCTCTGCTTGGGAAGCGCCTTGAGTTTAAGGGCCATTTTTCGAATAACCGGGGGGAGTTCCCGCGCAAGGTTTCCTTTTGAGAAAACAGCAAGCATCTCTTTCCAGGACTCTTCCAATATCTTAAAGCCATCGGCAGGCTCCTTTAAGCAAACACGAATGCCGGACCGGAGATCTTTAATCGCATCGCCGGTACAGATGGCATGCCAGGCAAGTTTAGAAAAGTCGCTTCCTAATTCGGTATAGGAATTGTCTGAATTAAGCCGGAGCAGAGCAATATTCTCATACCCCCCCTCCCGCAGAATCCTATCATAAAAAACCGCGTATTGGCCGGTCCTGCAAGGACCTGTCGTAATAGGCATAAAAAGGATATATATCCGGTTGGGGTCTACCCCATGGACCTGGAAGTATTTAATAAAAGCGCCCAATACCAAGAGACAAGGGATACACTCTTTTCCGGATGCAACATCGCGTGCCAATTGCACGGAATCGCGATCCGATACGGGCAGCGCCTCGGTATCAATGCCATAACGGCAAGAAATGGCGGCCATGGCTTCCGTCGTTTCATTGCCCATATTGGGAAAAAGGAGTTTGACCCGCCGGTCGCGGAGATCGATCTTTTCCCCTGTTTTTTGGTCCAACACCCTTACCTTACGGCCCAATTCAACTTCATATCGTCTGTTGAATTCAGTCCCGGTCTGTAGCAAACCGCTCTTGGCATATCCTTCGATGATATCTAAAAAAGCTTCTATTCGGGTATCGATTCCCGCATCCGCAGCATGCGAGTCGAGTTCGAGAATGAGAAAAGGCTTGGTACCGTTAATCCAGCGGAGATAGTGAAGAATAAAGGAGTCGGGAGCACAGGAAAAGTTGCTGATATAGCATAGATAGAGATGGCGGCTCTTGGCAATATTCACCGCTGCCCGCATATTCTGTTGGCCGAAATACCAATACATGTTTTCGTAAATATCCGCATTTTCAAAAGGCATGAAATCAAAAGGAATGACCGAATAACCCCGAGAGGTGAACTTGCGGGGAATACCCATGTTGGTATGCTTGGTAAAAGCATTATAAGGCCGTCCGAAAAGCACCACGGAGGTCCGTTTTTCCGCCTCTGCTTTTTCAATGGCCTTTCTGCCCATTTCCCGCGCTTCCGCAAGATAAGCCCGTTGCATCTCCACCCCTTTTTTAAAGGCGCGGCGGCCTGCTTCGCGGGTGAAACCGAGTTGTTCCGCCATCTCTTCAAAGGGTTTGCCGGCCTTGTCAATGCCGTCACGGAAAGAGAGGATGGGTTTTAGAATCTTTTCATCCGGCAGATCGAATGCCGTGCGGAGATAATAGGGCAACCCCTGGACAATCGGACAGAGACAGGCATGCGTATCTTCCTGCCAGCTCTCCATGTCCTTGAAATGGGGCAGGAAATAATAATCACATCCCTTCCGCTGAACCGCCTCCATCATACCGTGAGCGATTTCTCCCGGAAAACAGAAGGGCGCATGCATACGCTCATATCCTTCCAGAAGAGGGCTGTCCGACAAAAAGACATCCACCCCAAGCTCTCCGAAGAAATGGGAATAAAGGGGCCAGAGGGAATAGATGGAAAAAACCTGAGGCACACCCACGGTCATCTTTTGGGAAGGGTTGCCTTCGGCAAAATCATAGGCAAAGGTCGTGAACAGCAAATCATGACGACGCTGCACCAAATCCTCCACAGACGCCTCATCGATTTTGATCTTCTTTCTGGAGTTTGCGTACTTATTGCAGCGACCGCCAAAGAAATAAACGGTTTGATTGACCTTTAATCGACGGATAGGACAATAATTATCACACGATTTGCAGACAAATTCACCTTCATAGGAGATTTGCCGCTGCACGACTTCATCAATATCATAGCTGTTTTTAAACAACAATCCTTCCGCACATTTTCGTTTGGCCAGAATTCCAACGCCAAAACAACCCATGAGTTCCGGATCCGGCGGAATAATCACCGGCTTATTGAGAAGGGCGGCAAACGCAAGCGGAATAGCGCTATTTTTCGCCACACCGCCTTGAATAACGATGCGATTGCCGATGGTCCGGTTGCCCACCACCCGGTTCAGATAATTCAACACCACGGAATAGGCCAAGCCGGCCACGATGTTGTATTTACTGGCCCCTTCCTGAATGGCCTTGCGAATATCGGAATTGATGAACGCCGAACAATGCTCTCCGAATTTAAGCGGTGCATTGGCCTGCATCGCGATCCCCCCGATCTCACTGGCGGATTCAATCGACAAATCTCCTTTGGCCGACTCCTCCAGAAAGGAGCCCGTCCCTGCGGAACAAGCCTCATTCATGGCATAATCAATGGGCACCCCATTCTTCAGGTAAACATATTTGGCATCCTGGCCGCCGATCTCAAAAAGGGTGTCGATGCCGGAATCAAAATAGGTCGTGCCGACCGTGTGGGCGATGATTTCATTGTAGATGCCCGGGGTTTCCATGAAAACCCCGAGAATTTCCCGAGAAGAGCCGGTCGCAGCAGCCAGCGTTATCTTGATATCCAGATCGCCGATCTCATCAATGATTTCTTTTCGTATCTCCTTGAGACACTCTTTCAGGGCCTGTATGGGATCGCCATGGGTTCGGCCGTAAAACGAGGCGACAATCTCCTCTTTTTCCGCATCAATCAGCGCCACTTTAGTGGTGGTGGAGCCACCGTCAATGCCAAGGATATATTCCCCCCCCTTACGCACCTTACCATGGCGCGGTTGTTTGTAATCAACCTTGTCCCGGAACGGAAGAAGAGGGGCCATCTTTTCATAGGAAACATGTTCCGTCCGAAAAAGGTGGGCCAATTCCGGCAGGGCTTCACCTTCGGTGCGCGCCAAAAGCGCGGCCCCATAGGCTTCAAATACGGAAGCAATATCCGGGATGTCAAATGTGATGGTCGGCATTTTCTCTTTGACAAAATTGACAAGATGGTGGTTTCGCGTCAACCCGCCGGACAGAAGCACCTTTCCGGATGCCATTTTGGCTTTTTTTAGGAATTCGACAACCTTATCCGCCATGATCGCAGAAAGGGAAAGCACGATATCCCCTTTGGTCGCCTCCCCTTTATTCAGCTTATGGGTACAGTCGCTTTTCATGAAGACCGAACAACGCGAGGAAATACGGTGAACCGCAGCACCGGTCGCGGCCTGAATGCCCTGCTCCAAACCAAAATCCATCCGTTTAAGCTGCTGCTTGAAAAACTCGCCCGTTCCGGAAGCACACTTATTGCCCGAAAAGGAATTTATAATCTGTCCCTCATGGCCGACCAAATAGACGACCAGATCTTCTCCGCCCATGGAGGCCAATGCTTGGATTTCATCTTTTCGTTCTTTGAGTGCCTCCTGAATAGCCAATGCTTCAATAATGCTTTTAAGCCGAAGGCTCTTTCGTCCTTCATTTCCGGTAACGAGTGTCCGGGTACCGGGAATCACCTTAGCCTCTTCAAGCAACGCAAAAAGGACCTGCTTAACATCACCTTCATGAGCGCGACACGCCTGAAAAACGATATTTTCCCCTTCCAACACCACGATTTTGACGCTGGAGGAACCGATATTAATGCCGCATGCTTTCATAATATCCTTAGGCTCAGGATTGAACAGAAAAACCGATTTTTTGAAACATCGCCGTCCATTCCGGAGTTCTTGCTCCGACAAGAAGACGGGTATTAGCAAATTCACGACGTACCGGATACTCTTTTCGCAACGTATCAAAGAATGCGCGCCGTTCACACTCGGCCAATAGAAGGCTTTTTTTCAGGGGCTCGCTATCCCGAAGAACGGAATAAAGCGAAAGAACCGCGTAGCTCAAGGCGGCTTCTCCATCCTGAAGGGTCTCCGGAATCCGGAATTCCGGCACCGGCGGCAAGGGCAGCGTCAGATGCCATTCCGGGGCAATGCCGAAAAAGGCGGCAGCAGCCCGGTATATCATTTCCGTGCCACGCACCTTTCCATCAAAGGAGTATCCGGCGATATGAGGCGTTCCCAAATCAACCAAACTCAGCAATTCCGGATCAATGGCCGGTTCATTTTCCCAGACATCAAGCGCCACCGCGGAAAAATGGCCCTGCTTGATATATTTCTTCAAGGCCGCCTCTTCCACCACTTCTCCTCTGGAACTATTCAGAAAAACCAGTCCTTGCCGGGTCTTTTCCAGAAAAGCGGCATCAATCATCCGATATGTCGGACAGCACCCTTGGCGAGTCAGAGGCACATGGAGGGTCAGAATATCGCAATCCATCAAAGCTTCGATGGGAAGGTATTTTGGATCGTGGGTACTCTCCGCTAAAGGAGGATCATTCAGTTTGACGTTTAAGCCTAAAGCCTCTGCACGCAAGGCAACACGGCTGCCCACATTGCCGGCGCCGATGATGCCGATGGATTTCCCCTTCAAGCAAAAACCCTTCTTTTGAGCAAGCGTGAATAGCGTTGAAAGAATATAGTCCGCCACAGAAACCGCATTACTGCCCGGCGCACTCGAAAAATCGATGCCTTTTGATTTCAGATAATCGATATCCACATGATCATACCCGATGGTCGCTGTGGCCACAAAGCGAACCGTGCTTCCCGAAAGGAGCTTTTCATTCACTTGGGTAATGGAACGAACCAGCAAGCAATCGGCATCCGCCACGACATCGCAGGTCATCGCACGACCGGACAAGGTTTGGACCTTCCCGAGGTGGGCAAAAACCTCTTTAACATAGGGGATATTTTCGTCTGCAATGATTTTCATGGCAAGTTAATAAAAATAATACAATGGCCTGAAACGGCTCAATCGTTTTCTTAGGATTGTTTATCCAAGCCCTTTTTGGGTATTTTCTCCCTATTCAAATCATGCCGAACAACATCAATACTCTGCTCGGATACCTCTACTCTCTTCAAACCCGAGGGATTAAGCCGGGGCTTGAACGGGTCAGACGTTTTCTGAAAAGCCTTGGTAATCCGGAAGCAACCTTCCCCACTCTCCATATTGCCGGCACCAATGGCAAAGGCACGGTCTGCCATATTCTCTATTCTATCCTGCGTGCTGCGGGATATCGCGTGGGACGCTATACATCACCCCATCTCATGCGATTCAACGAACGGGTTGTCGTGAACGAGCAAGAAATAACGGACGAGAAAATTGTTGAATTTGTCCTGCGAAACCGGAATACCTTTGATCAGGAGAAACTTACCTTTTTTGAAATCACCACAGCCCTGGCCTTTGAACACTTTGCCCACGAAAAGCCGGATGTGGCGATTATTGAAACCGGCATGGGCGGACGGCTGGATGCCACGAATGTTCTTACCCCGGAAGTATCCATCATCACCGACATCTCAATGGATCACGAAGCTTTTCTGGGAAACAACATTGAGCAGATTGCAATGGAAAAAGCAGGGATTTTAAAAAAAGGAGTACCTGCTGTTATGGGTGTTCAGCACGTGGATGCAAAACGAACTATACTGAAACACTGCCCGGACTGCTTGGATGCCTTTTCGGAAAGCCGAATTCACTTGCTCAAAGAAACTGAGACAGGCACCACTTTTGATTTCCAACTGGCCGACAAAAAACTCCCTGCACTCTTTCTTCCACTTCCCAGTGCCCACCAACTTCGCAATGCACAACTGGCATTGACCGCCCTATATCAAACCCGTTTTGCGCCCACCTTAGAGCATGTTCGCTCCGGGCTATCGCGTGTTCAAATCCCAGGCCGACTGGAATTGAAAAAGGGGACCCCCTCCCTTCTCCTTGATGTGGCACATAATCCTCAAAAAATCCGGGGCCTCAATGATTATTTGGAACGATTCTTTCCGGACCAAAATATTCATTTTATCTTTGGGGTCATGGGGGATAAGAATTATGCGGACATGCTCAATACGCTGAACAAACCGAAACGTTCTTTTTTCTTCTGCAAACCAAACACGGAACGGGCCGCTGATCCGGCCCGGCTTCTCCCGTTGGTAAAAAAAGGTATCTGCTTTGGGCCGGTTCAAGAAGCCTACCAAGCAGCCATGCACCATGCCGAAAAAGAGGATTTAGTCGTGATCACCGGGTCTTTTCATACGGTCGGCGAAATAGAAGCCGGCTGACGCCATTCGTTCGTTTCAGGGACAAATCCCATGGCATTCCAATAGGGTCTGAGATCCACCACCTTCCGTTCCCGCATGGCCGCATCCAGCGCCAGACAAACCACGGCAGAACTCGCCCCTTCCTGCACGGTTGTCAAGGAAGGTGCGTTCTGAAACATCATTTGTCGGAGCTGCGTGATAAGTACGTCATCCCCCCCACCATGGCTGCCGTGGAATGCCGACATATCCAGGCTTTCCATATCTGTATCAAAACCGATGCGGCTGGTCTCTATTTTTCCGGTAATCACATCTGCTCGAAGAGCACCTTCGGTTCCAAGAATGTACATACGTCGTTCAAGGATGGCGGCATTGAGGTTGGTATGGAAAGTGGCACGCACCCCGTTCCCATATTGAAGAATGGCGACCTGGTTATCGATGATGTCACAATCGCCGGTAAAGGGATGATCCTGACCGCCCACATTCTCCCAGGCGCAATAGGCGGGTTGACCGCTTTGACTCTTTCCGATGCGGGTCATATGAAGGGCATTTTCCGGGCGGAAAAAATCGTTTCCCCCGAATGAGGCGACCGCCACGGGAAGCGAACCGATGATCCAATTGGCCAAATCAATATCATGACAACATTTTTCAAGCATATGGCCGCCGGAATTCTGAGTACGGCGTCGCCAGTCGCGCAGGATGTGGCCGCCGTGATTAAACCCGATGGTCTCGTTGAATTCGAAGCTTAAAACACGTCCGATTTTCCCGGAATGCACCCATTCCCTTATTTTACGATAGTGAGGAGAATAACGGAGCGTAAACCCGATCATGACGCGACAATTCGACGCAGAGGCAAGCGACAAGAGATCCGCGTTGTCCTGAAATGTGGTGGACAGCGGCTTTTCGCAAAAAATATTCAATCTCGCCTGAAGCGCCTTTTCAACATGGCGTCGATGGTGTACATTCCAGGAACCGATCATGACCCATTCAAGACCGGAATGTTGAAAAAAGGCATCCTCATCGTCATACAGGGCCAAATCCAGATTGAACTCGGTTCGGAAACGTTCTCGCCGTTCAGGAAGCGGATCGCAGACGGCAACCAATCTTATCGACGAGTTGTCCGGCCGCAGTTTTCGAATCAAAGATTCCGTGCGTTTTCCACAACCGATGACACCGAGCGATACGGTTTTTGACATGAGACATTCCCTTCTTTTGGTTTAACCCGATTTCCATTGGAAATAATATAACAGAATCTATTATCTTAAATATTACGAAAAATGACTGATATTTTAACTAAAGTGATTGAGCGGAAATTTCGGGTCATCGGACTGCCTAAAAACTACTATCTCGGCACACGTCCCATGAGCTTCGATGTGCCGGTCAATATTCTAATCTGGGTTCGAGAAAAAATGGATCGCAATACCAGCGATGCGTTTCACTATCGTCATATTTTATGCTTTAACATTCAGACCGCCGGCCAAGCAATCGTTGACCACCAAATCCTCGATCTGGCGCCGGGTCATGGCCTGCTTATTTTCCCCTTTCAGTTCCACCATTTTGCCGCACCCATCCCCGCTTCCCGCCGTTGGATATTTATCGGTTTTGAGATGGCGAGATCGGATTTTCTGACACCCTTCAAAGGTCACCCTTTTAACCTGACGCCCGGATTGCAAGACCTCTTAACCCGTTTACTGTTAGCCTATGCCGACGAAATAGGGAACTGCAACACACAAAACAAGACCCCTCTTCTCCTCGCACTCCTGCTCAACGAAATGGCGCAGATGCGAAAAGAAAAGATGTCCAACCATCAGAATACGGTAAAACCTCTTATTCATGAAACGTTGTCAGCCAGAGTGCAACGCCATATCTACGCCCATCTCAGTGAAGGTATCCGTATCCGGGACCTCGCACGCGTCATAGGTCTTTCTGCAAGCCGCCTGCGTGCCCGCTACCGACAAGAATTGGGCATCAGTTTGGGACGGACGCTTCAAGCCATACGGCTCAACCGTGCACGACAATTGCTTTCGGTATCGGAAATGAACGTCTCGGAAATCGCGGACGCATGTGGATACGAATCGGTATATGCATTCAGCCAGGCCTTTAAGAAAAGGAGCGGCCTCTCACCTCTGAATTTCCGAAAGCAGCTACACTGATTGCTTCGAAGAAATCCTATTCCGAAGACTGAAGTATCAACACCCTTGGAATGGCTGCATAATCCGGGATCGTGTCGATCAGATGAAAACCGGCCTGTTTCGCCATCTCGGCAACATTTTCTTTCTGCCCCTCTCCCAATTCAAAATACAGCATGCCTTTTTCGGATAGATGGTTTTTGGCTATTGTCAGGATGCGTTGGTAGAAATCCAGCCCTTCCACTCCTCCATCCAGTGCCAGATGCGGTTCATAATCACGTACCTCCCGCTGTAAATCGACTAATTCCGAATGGCGTACATAAGGCGGATTGGATACAATAACATCAAAGCGTTCATTGGAAAAGGATTCAAACAGATCAGAACGGACAAACCGAACATCCACCTGGTTCTGCTTGGCATTATCAGAAGCAATCTGTAAAGCATTTTCAGAGATATCCGACCCGGTTATCTCTGTCTCTGGCAGATGTTTTTTCAGATAAATCGCCAATACGCCAGACCCGGTACACAAGTCTAAAATCGTGGAGGGGGTAAGCGCCTGAGACCGTTTGAAGATCGCTTCTGCAAGCAATTCCGTCTCAGGCCGCGGAATGAGGACCGCAGAAGTGACGGATAGGCTGATGTCCATAAACTCACAAGTGCCCGTAATATATTCAAGGGGCTCAAACCGACCGCGCCGCACCACCCATGTTCGCAATTTATCCACTTCAGCATCATGGAGCGGTTTATCGAAATTAAGATAAAGATCCAAACGGCGACAAGCGAGCAAATGGCATAAAAGCCGCTCCGCATTCAGGCGCGGGGATTCAATACCTTTTTGTAAAAAATAGCCGGAAGATTTTTTAAGAATATCAAGGACAGTATTCACAATTCATTGATAATGAGGGGTTTGAACCCCTTATACTTCTCTGCAAAATAGGATAACAGAATGATTTCCGTAATCTTCCCTCGTTCAATATTGACAATAAATGAATCGATAAATTCCCGTGAAATGAAAAGCCCACGGCCGTGCTCGTCATTGAGACTTTTAACCAACCCGGTCTCGGTATCGCGTACGATATTACGTTCAAGCCAGTAGAGAACATCGGCCTTTTTTAACCTTCCCTTTTGATCCACAATGGAAATCCCCACTTTATCCTGGTCAACCATGAAATTGACATAAACATATTCATCCGGCTGCAGCGCTACACTAAGATCCCATTCCTCTTTTTTAGCACCATCTTCATTTTTTGCACCGTAGTAAACGGCATTTACAATTAACTCACGCAGTGCGGTACGTACACGTGCCACGCGAGGATGGTCCTTCATCCGGTTGAAAAGATTCTGAATAATGTTTTCAATTTCGGTTGAATGGGTGATGGAGAGTGTTTCCCGCTGAACATGAGCTTCAAAATGCTTTTCAATGCCGAAAATATCTCCGGTGACCAGACTTTTCACTTGAATGAGAAAATCTTTGAAATTAAACGGCGAGGTCTTAGCAATGATGTTTCCGACATTGTGGATTTTGGCCAATTCGATATAACTATTGACATCATAAGCTGTAATCAAGGCATTCTTTAAAGAAGGGTATTTTTCTTTTACTGCTGCAATGAGCTCGAACCCCTTCATCCGGGGCATATTGATATCCGAAAGCAATAGATCAAACCGTGAATCCTTCTCCAGAAAAGACAAGGCATCAAGGCCGTCAGAGGCTGTTTTTACTTCAAACCCTTCCTCCTCAAGAAACTCACCTAAGACTTCCACCAAATCAGGTTCATCATCCACTAATAAAACTCGTCCCAATGACATTGTATTTAAGCTTTCGGCAAAAGGAGGATAAACGTGGTTCCTTCTCCCATTCGGCTGCGAACCACTAAACGCCCCTTATGCGCTTGAATTGATTTATACACAATAGCCAACCCCAAACCGGTTCCTTTACCAGCTTCTTTGGTTGTGAAAAAAGGATCAAATATCTTCTTTCGGTGCTCTTCCGGAATACCGGTCCCGGTATCCCGAATACTGATTTTAATATAACTTTCAAGACTTTCCGTTGTCAAAACGAGTTTCCCTCCACTCAACATAGCATCACAGGCATTCGTAAAAAGATTGAGAAAGACCTGCTCCATCTGGTTCTTGTCGCATCGTGCAACACACCCTTCCCGCAGCAATTTGATGACATCAATGCCATCGAATCGCTTTTCAAAGGTGAGAAATGCCAATGCACTTTCAATAACTTCATTGATATTCACCAATGTAAAACCGGCCACCTTTTTCCGCGAGAAATCGAGTAAATTATTGATAATATCGCCGCATCGGTTACTCTGCGTTTCAATGGATTCCACAGCCTTGATGATCTTTTCATTCAAAGCATCCCGGTTCGCCAGCAATCGTTGTGCACGAGTATTGATGATGGTAATAGGATTTCGAAGTTCATGGGCGATTCCGGAAAGCATGGTGCCCATCGTGGCCAATTTCTCCGCCTGAAAAAGCTGATTGGTCATCTGCTCCCACTCGGTCACATCACGCGCCAGGAACAATAGTCCCACCGGGTTTTCGTAATTGTCCTTGATGAGGGAAATAGAATAGGCAATCATAAGATCCTCACGTACCGAACAGCCTTCAATCTGCCGGGTTTCGCCGCTCTTCAGCACTTCGGCCGCGTTCGTGGAAAGGGATTCCTTGAGACCGTTAAAAACCACCTCTCCGTATTGTTGTCCGTAAAAGTCCGAAACAGAGACCCCGAAAATCTTCTTGCCCATCTCATTCAACATCATAATAGCCCCGACCGTATCCACAATCATAAGCCCGTAAACAATGGAATTGATGATGGACTCATTGAAATTGCGCTCCCGCTCGAACACCTTGTTCTTCAGGTCCAGCTCCGTGGCCACGGATTGATTATCTCGCAAGGAGGACTCCAACTCCTCGGTACGTGCCTCCAAACCGTAAAAGCGGACCATATTCATCACCAGAGAAAGAAGCATCCCCTCCGTAAAATCCTCGCCTATCAGAATACCCACCACGGATTTCATCTGGAGCAACGAAAGATTATGTTCACCGGACCGTAGATACAGTACCACCTGAACCTTATTAGAATAAAATTGAATGACATCCAGGACATGCGGATCCCCGGTCACCATGTCAGCGTCGATAATGAGTCCCACCACTTCGGTATTCAGCAGCCGCTCCTGACACGCCTCCTTGCTGGAAGCGAGAAAAAAGACAAGCCCCATATTCTCGGTAAAGGCACGAATACGGGTAATAACAGATTCCGGAAGCCCGGTTAAAAGCAGATTAGAAGCCATATTCTACTTCCCCACCAACCGGAAAACATCGTTGAAAGTAATCAGAAGCGTAAGCGCAAGAATGGCAAGGAGGGCCCCTTGCTGAACAAAGGTCTGCGTTTTTCGTGAGAGCGGTTTACGCCGGACATACTCTAACAGTGTAAAAAAGATAACACCGCCATCCGTAATGATGAGAAAAGGAAACAGATTCACCACCGCAAGATTGACGCTGATCATGGCCAAGAATAAGAGCAATACTTCTGCACCGCCCTTGGCCACCTGTCCTGTGATGTGCACAATCCCGACCGGGCCGGTCATACTCTTGACCGAGATACGCGACTGAACAAGGCCCTTCAATGATTTCCAGATCAGGACCGCATCACGACCCGTATGCTGGAAAGCCTTCTTGATTGAAATAAGAGGACTGTAACGGTGACGCACCAATACGTCACCCCGCTGAATACCTATCATAAACCGCTTCTGTTCTTCGGAAAACGCCGGTGTCACGGTCAAGGGGACCCGACCCGTTCCGCGCGTCACCTCGACCTGCACGGAACGGCCCTCGGCCAATCGGATTTGGTCAACAAAATAGTCCCACGCTGGAATCGCCTCTCCGTTTACCATAGTAAGGGTATCGAAAACCTGGAGACCGGCTCGTTCCGCGGGCGATCCTTTAATCACCGCACCGACCACCACCTTTTCCATGGGATATAGCCCGCTCCATCCCATTTCTTCTCGGCCAATCTTGTCCGGCACCAAAGTGACATGACGCCGTCCGCCATGGCGGCCGATGAGAAGTTCCATCGGGTAACCGGGATGCATGGCAAATTCCAGCAGAGCATCCTCCCAGGTCTTGACTTTTTTTCCGGCCATAAGCAGCAACGTGTCTCCCACCCGTATGTCGGCACGGCCGGCCGAAGAACTGTCGACAATATAACCCACGACCAGCACACCCGTCGTATTGGGCGTCTCCCGGATACCGGTGGCATAAAGAACGGATAGCACCACCAAGGCCAATAAATAATTAAAAAGCGGACCCGCAAAAGCGATGGCAATTCTTTTTAAAATCGACTGCCTTCGAAAATCCTTTGGGTCATCAAGCGATTCGCCCGGAACATCGAAATCCTCTTGTCCCGTCATTTTGACATAACCGCCAAACAGAATCGCAGAAAACCGGTAGTCTGTTTCACCGTATCGGAAACCGAACAGTTTTGGGCCAAAGCCGATGGAAAAAGTCTCCACCCGCACACCGGCTCGTTTGGCAGCGATAAAATGACCCAGCTCGTGAATGAATACCAAAAAGCTTAAAAGCAGGATTCCAATTATAACACCCATTGCATCACCTCTTCCCGTGTTGTCCGATCCACGTCCAAAATTTCCTCAAGGGTATAGCGTGACAGGGGGCGATGACCCTTCATCGCTTGTCGGATAATATTCGGAATATCCCGAAAAGTCACCCGTCCCTTCAGAAAGGCCTCCACCGCCACCTCATTGGCCGCATTCATGACGGCCGGCAGACTACCGCCTTGGCGGCCCGCTTCATACGCAAGACCGATGCAGGGAAATTTTTCCAGATCCGGCGGTGCGAAATCAAGGGACATGGCTCGACCCAAATCCAGACGGCGAGTTTGAACAGGGCGTTTCTCCGGATAGGTCAGCGCATACTGGATGGGAATGCGCATATCCGGGGTCCCGAGTTGCGCCAGAATGGAACCATCCACAAATTGAACCATGGAATGAACCACCGATTGCGGATGAATCACCACCTCAATGCGATCATATGGAACACCGAAAAGGAAATGGGCTTCTATCACCTCAAGCCCTTTGTTCATCATGGTTGCAGAATCTATCGTAATTTTAGTCCCCATCTTCCAGGTGGGGTGATTCAGCGCCTGTTCGACCGTAACATCCGCCAGCTTGTCAGCGGACCAGGTACGAAACGGCCCTCCGGAAGCGGTCAGAATCACCTTTTCCACCTGCTCGTATGGAACATGGTCCAGGCATTGAAAAATCGCGGAATGTTCGCTGTCAATGGGGATGATTTCCGCGCCGCTCTTTGCCGCTTCACGGTTGATGAGGTCACCGGCTGCCACCAGGCTTTCCTTATTCGCCAGCGCAATCCGTTTACCGGTCCGAGCCGCTTCATATGTGGGTCGGATACCCACGGCCCCGACCAGTGCGTTCACCAGAATATCGGCACCATCCGCCGCCAAAGCCGACAAAGCCGCTTCACCGATTTCCAGTTGCGGCTCGGACAACGTCCACACAGCGGAATCCGTGGGGGCTGACAGGACCACCCGTTTCGGCTGGAATTCCCGAGTCTGCTCAAGCAATCGGCCCACCTGGCGTCGCGCGGAAAGTCCGTGAATAGGGAACTGACCTGCCGCTTGACGGATAACCTCAAGAGTATTCTCACCGATGGATCCGGTGGCCCCCAGCAGGGTGACGGTTTTTGGAATCATGCTTTATTTCAAGACCAACAAAAGGTAATAATAAATCGGCGCACAAAACAGCAGCGCATCGATGCGATCCAGTACCCCGCCGTGCCCCGGAAAGAGGCTGGAAGAATCCTTGACCCCGCAGGATCGCTTGAGCAGTGACTCAAAAAGATCCCCGGCTTGGCCGAAAATTCCGATAGCCAGGCCGACAACAAGAGCCCCGGAGAGCGAGGGAAAATGGGGTTCAAAAAAGGAACGGCCAATCAACACACCAATCATCGAACCCATAATGGATCCGATGAGTCCTTCCACAGTCTTTTTAGGGGAAAGACGGGGATGAAGCGGATGTTTGCCAAAAGCTTTGCCCACAAAGAAAGCCAGGGAATCGCTGCCCCAGACGGCCAAAAGCAGGGTGAGCAGCCCTAATCGGACCATCTGCGGGTGGGCCGGATGTTCGGTAATGGAAATAAGAAAAGAGCCGAGAAAACCGATATAAAAGATGCCGAGAAACGTGCCCCCCGCCCGTGAAAGCACATTTTCAATATCCGCCTCCGCCACTTCGCGCACCACCAAAAGAAAAAGAGCCGCCCATAACACCGGAAAAAGCCACCCTTCCACATTAGCAAAGACCACGCTGTTCCGGAAACAAAACACGGTTATTCCCATGAGCAAAGCGGGTAAAAAAACCGGCGTCCCTTTCCGACGAGTCATGAAATAAAATTCAATGCCGCCGACCAACAGAAAAAGGGTACAAAAACCACGGGTTATCTGTCCTCCGGCCATCACCGCAAAAATGGACACCGGAATCGCCACAACCGCAAATAGAATACGCCAAAAGAGTTCGCTCATTGGCCGGTTTCCTTGACCTTACCAAAACGGCGTTCACGATTCTGAAAAGAGAGAATAGCCGCCTCCAGGTCTTTTTTCTTAAAATCGGGCCATAACACATCCGTCACATATAATTCAGTATAAGCAATCTGCCACAGAAGGAAATTGGAGACCCGCATATCCCCTCCGGTACGAATCATGAGGTCCGGATCCGGCAATTGTCGCGTGTAGAGATAATCGGCGAATCGTTCTTCGGTCAGTTCTTTTTCCGTCAATTTTCCAACAGCCAAATCCTTGGCCGCCAGACGGACGGCATTGACAATCTCCTTACGCCCGGAATAGGAAATGGCCAGGTTCAGGAGCAAACCGGTATTATTCTTGGTTTCTTCGATACCCCATAGAAGGGTTTCCCGGGTCTTGTCCGGCAGTAAAGAAAGATCCCCGATGGCATTCAACCGGACATTGTTTTTGTTGAGATCCCGTATCTCCTTCTTGACCATTTCAATCAGCAACCGCATCAGTGCCGTGACTTCAAGCGAAGGACGACGCCAGTTTTCCCAGGAAAAGACATAGATGGTCAACACCTTGATGCCAAGCTCCCCACAGGCTCGTACTACCCGACGAGTGGCATCCGTACCTGCACGGTGGCCAAAGGAACGCAAGCGTCCCCGCTTCTTTGCCCAACGGCCGTTCCCATCCATGATAATGGCGATATGGACCGGCAGCCGCGCAGGATCAATCGTTTGATTCGGTCCCATCAGATGGAGAGTATCTCTTTTTCCTTCTTACCAAGGATATCGTCGATTTGGGCCACAAAAGAATCGGTCAGTTTTTGAATTCGTTCCTGAAAACGCTTGCTTTCATCCTCCGTGCATTGCTTGTCTTTTTCCGCTTTCTTAATCGCCTCATTACCGTCACGCCGCACATTACGAATCGCCACTTTGCCATCTTCACCTATTTTTTTGCAGGCCTTAACAATCTCCTTGCGACGCTCTTCCGACAATTCCGGAATAGGTAGCCTGATAATGCCGCCCATATTTTGCGGCGTTAGCCCGAGATTGGCCTCCAGCACCGCTTTTTCGATAAGCCCGGACAAGGATTTGTCCCAGGGGTTGATGACAATCATCCGGGGTTCCGGAACCGAAATATTCGCCGTTTGCTGAAGCGGTGTTGGGGTACCGTAATAATTGATTCGGATGCCGTCAAGAATAGCGGGATTAGCCCGACCGGTGCGTTGTTTGCCGAAATCATCCTTAACGGAATCCAGGGTCTTTTTCATCCTGGCTTCACAATCTTTGATTATCTGTTCAGACATGAAAGCCTCCTTTATTTTCCATGGATTGGAAAGGAAAAGATAAATTGTGGTGTCAGAAACAGTCAATCATGGAGGCGCTGGCGGCCATAAAAACGTTTTATATAAGACTAACTCGACGAATCTGCTATTATTAATTCATCATGACGGCAAAAAGCAAGCCGCCTAAAATACTCCCAATAACGGTTCCGATAATCATACCGGTTTTTCTATCTTCATCCACGTCCTTGCGATATTCAACGACCACATCCTGGAAGTCAGGATCACGGACCGCTATCCCGAGCTGAGTCGAATCCGTTATTTTGAGATGGAAACCGCAATGGGAATCCAGATAACCCATCCCAGACAGGACATTCCAAGTGTCGTCATAATGTTTTTCGACTTGGCTTTGCTGGTATACGCCTCAGTATAACATTCCAAACTCGGCACCTGCACAGGATCGGGCACCACCTCTGGCTTCGGCTTCGGAATGGCCGATATAAGCGTTGAGGCACCGATACCAAGCAACCCAAAGAGAAACCCGCTTGCAATCCCAAACACTCCCCATCCCACAGTGGAATGCTTCCCAGCAGCATCTCCCCGACCTGCAATCTCCGACATCACACAAGCGTTATAAGCCACCTGCTCTGATTCAACCTTGCTGATAACGGGAGCCGCAACAACAGGCGCATTGGAGGAATCCAAAGGCGCCACACTGCTTTCAGAAACAATATTCGTGACAGATTCAACAGACACAGCAGAAGAATCTTGGCCATTACTTTCTGCGAACAACAGGGAACTGTATGATAAAATCAAAAGCAGTGCAACAACTTTTTTAACCATTTTCACAAGGCCTCCTTGATAAGTTTTTTTAATAATAATAAACAAATAGCTTTACGATTTGCAAGCCACGATTTATTGTCGAACAGACTTGTTTGACCTAACGATTAATAACATTATCCCTGTAAAATAAAACAAGTTTGCGGCAGCCAGGAAAATCGACAGCCACAAATCGACGCAAAAGATCCGGGGTTTTCCTATTCGACAGGATCGACCGGCGGGGTCTTAAAATCCTTCAGCATACCATTGAAGCCCTGATTGAAAGCTGCAGCAAGACGCATAGACTTGATGGAATCATTCACATCGGGAAAAGGCGCCTGCTTGTTTCTCACACAATCCAAAAAATAGAGGTGCTCGTCAACAATTCCGTTAAAATGGGCCGGGGTTCTTTCCGCTTCAGGCCGGTCACGCAACAAATCCACATCCCGCACTAACTTCTTGCCTTCATAAATCTTAAGCCACTTCGGACAATCAAGCCCTCCGGGACTGGTCAATTCCAATTCCACACTCCCGTTTTCCGTAAATAAGACGTAGCGCTCACTGAGATGACCGGCTCGGGCATTCGAATTAAACACGCCTGAAATCCCGGACTTAAACATAAACAGAGCCGAATAGGAAATGGGCTGCTTGTCAAAATATTCCGTTTTACTCGAAACGCTCCGAAGGGTCTCCACATCGCCGCAGAGATACCGCATGGCATCGATACCGTGAATGCCGGACCCCATAAACCCTGTTGGTGCTTTGGTATCATGACGATACCAATCGACCTGAATATGCGACAAACCGCCTTTTTCCTGCACATACCGTTTGGCCTCATTCAGAATCCGGATATGACGGCGGTTATAAGCCACAAAATGGGGCGTACCATATTTATTATAAGCGTCCTGAATACGTTTCAATTCTTCAAAACTGTTGCAAATGGGTTTCTCCAGAAAAGCGGGAATGCCTCGTTCGATGGCCTTAATTGCCATTTGACCCGTGACCGACGGGGGCGTCGTGACATAGAGCATATCAATCGGCTCTTTCTCCAGCATTTCGTCCGCATCCAAATAGGTGCGATCATAGCCCCACTTTGCGACCGTCTCCCGCGCCTGCTGCTCGTCGCAACAGCAAAACACCATACATTTGAAATTATCACGTATCAACTCAAGCGCAGGCGCATGTACCCAATTAAAAAAACGGCCGCCGCCGATGATGCCGATCCTTAAATCTTTCACGATTCGCTCCAATTAGAATTTATATCAAGTCATCGAATTAGCTGGAATTGGCGATAAACGACATCTCGACCAAAGCTCACCCGAAAAAAATACACCCCAGATGCCATAACCTCGCGATGATGATTACGACCATCCCAATGGACAGAGTGGCGACCTTGGGTCATGGGCCCGTAATAGAGCGAACGGACGTAGCGTCCATTAATATCACGGATTAAAACATCAACTAACGGTTGGTTGGCCATTAGGTCAAAAACCAATTCGGTTGATGGATTAGCCGGGTTCGGACAAATCGCCATTTGGGCTACTGCCGAATTCTCCGCAAACTCCGGGGTCTCTTGAACGGAAAGCTCGGTACCATCATAAAGTTCCGCAGCGCCGATGATCGGCGGATTGCCTCGGACTTTGCCGTACATGTCATAAAATTCCGTAGTCGGCAATCCATAAAAGGCAGGCCAATCGAGATGCGCTATGAGAGACCTGCCAGTGCCGACTCGCACGGCAGAGTCAGGTTTGATACGATAATCATTGAATCGGCCCGCTGCAGGAGGTTGAGACAGCAAGAATTTTTGAAAAATCGTCGTATCGGTGGCGGCAAGAACCTTATTATTGGAAAGTGTCCCATAAGATTGCGTCAGCGTTCCGCAACCTATCATTAGGTTGTTATAAAACTGAAACCCAACAGGAATACCTTGATGGGTTTCAACCGAAAGAGGATGCGTGCAATTAACAAGGGTGTTATTGTAAGCTTCGCAATTAAGAGAGGTCGTGGTATGAATACCGGCCGGGGCACCAATGACCACATTGTTTCGAATAATGGAATTGACG
The DNA here is from genome assembly GCA_001800515.1 of Elusimicrobia bacterium RIFOXYB2_FULL_49_7. The sequence goes on from MGVN01000025.1 coordinate 30,927, forward strand.
GTTTCATAGGTTTCGCTGGGTAAACCCAAACACAAATCAAGATCATGGCGATACGTACTGCCACCCCAGGTTCCACCGCCAAAACTCAATGCACCAATCGGGTGACCGCCGAACTGAACATTGTTTTCAAAAATGGTATAGGCTAATCCGCCTTTTGAAAAGTTGGTATAATTATTGGAACCGGAAGAGGTCAATCCGTACAATAAACAGTTGCGCATTGTTAAGAAATCAGCTCCGTCATTATTGATAAAGCCGGCACACCCTAAAATCACAACGCAGTTTTCAAAAAGCATATAGTCAGGCCAATACACCTCATCCCATGTCGGAAACAACTCCTGATCCACTGCGGAATAATCTATCTTGAAAGCTTTGTCCGTGGCACCGGAAAAGCAACACCCGCGCCAAGTGTTATAGCCTTTAGCGCCGGGAGGAATGTGAAAATTATGCGGAGAAGCCAGGTTCGCCTGGAAAAAGATATCCTCAAAAATCCAATGCTTTCCTTTAAACCGGACACCTTCATCCGAGTTGCTGGTATTGAATATCACCCCATAAGCATCGGGATGATTCCATAGGCCGGCAGCAGACGAGTCAATTTTTCGGATAACCGGATTCAATGCTTTTACAACAATGGGTGAATCAAGGGTTCCATCTCGATTCGGGAGCTGGGAAATACCCCAGGTTTTATCCGCCAATAAAATAGTATCTCCCGGCAAAGCAGCATTGATCGCATTGGAGGCCTGCATCGGATAATCACAAATGAAGGTACGTGCAAACCCCGTTAGTGTCAATAGAAACACCGCAACGACAAGCAACTCTTTTTTCATAGACCACCCCATTTTTTGATGATATTTCCCGGTTAAGATAATATAAATAATTATTCTCAGGCGCATCATTGTTCTAACATTCTAAACCTATTCTGGTCAATTCCTTGAAAATAATTTATCTTATTCTCTATGCAAGTCAACGGCAAACATTACCGGGCGGTCTGGATGAAGGACAAAACCGTCTTCATGATAGACCAGCGAAACCTTCCCCACGCCTTCGATATTCTGGAATGTAAAAACCACCTCGATACCGCAGAAGCCATCCGAAACATGACGGTGCGCGGCGCCGGCTCCATCGGCGCGGCCGCGGGCTTCGGAGCCGCACAAGTGGTGCTTGAAGCCACCGCCCAAAACTTCGACCGCTACCTGGAAGAGGGCTTTGCACGGCTCCGAGCCACGCGGCCCACGGCGCAGGACCTTTTCTACGCCATCGATCGCATCGACAGCGCCGTCTCGCGCACCGAGGATATGGATTTCGCCAAAGCCGTTGCAATAAAGACCGCTGCCGCCATTTCAGACGATTATGCTAAAGACGGCGAAGCCATCGGCAAAGTAGGCAACCGTCTCCTCATGGATGGCAGTCGCCTTCTAACCCACTGCAATGCAGGTTGGCTGGCCCTTCAAGACTGGGGCTCCGCTTTGGCTCCCGTCTATTATGCCAAACGGGAGGGCAAAAAGGTTTTCGTCTACGCGGATGAGACCCGGCCGAGGCTTCAGGGCATGCGGCTCACTGCTTGGGAATTAGGCCAGGAAGGCATTGATTTCGCCATTATTCCGGATAATGCAGCCGGTTATTATATGCAAAAGAGAAGGGTGGATCTGGTCATCACCGGGGCGGACAGGATCGCCCGAAACGGCGATGCGGCCAATAAAATCGGCACCTATGAGAAAGCGGTCCTGGCCCGCGAAAACAACATACCCTTCTACATTGCGGCCCCGCTCTCGACCTTCGACCTGAACTGCCATACCGGCGACCTGATTCCCATTGAGGAACGGAGCGATGAGGAGGTGCTCTTTGCTGAAGGCCCAAATGACCAAGGAAAAAACACACGCATCCGGTTAGCCCCTCTCCATTCCAAAGCATTGAATCCGGCATTTGATGTCACCCCTGCCCGATACATTACCGGTTTCATCACTCCGCTCGGAATCATCCGGCCGGACGAGATTCTCGGTCTGGAAACCCTTCATACTTAGGACAACCATGCCTGATATCCACATCACCGAATTCGCTAAGGCAGCAGGCTGTGCCGCCAAAATCGGCCCCGGCGATCTGCACGACATTCTGTCCGGACTCCCGGTCCGGTCCAGTCCGGATCTGCTCTTGGGATTTGAGGATTCCGATGATGCCGGCATCTTTCGACTTACCGACGACATCGCCTTGGTCCAGACCGTGGATTTCTTCACCCCCATCGTGGATGATCCCTACACCTTCGGGCAAGTGGCCGCAGCCAACGCCTTAAGCGACGTTTATGCCATGGGGGGCAAACCGCTTACCGCACTCAATCTCATTGCCTTTCCCATTGCCACACTCGATAAAAGCGTCCTGAAAGCCATTGTCGCGGGCGGACTCGACAAAATCAATGAATCCGGTGCGGTTCTTTGCGGGGGCCACAGCATCAAGGATCAAGAGATCAAATACGGTGTCTCCGTTACCGGGCGGGTTCATCCGGATAAATTCTGGGCCAATCGGCATGCGCGTGTAGGCGACACCATTCTCCTGACAAAGCGAATCGGAACCGGTATCCTGACCACGGCCATTAAACAGAAGCTGGCAGGACCTGAGGTTGAAAAACGGGTGGCAGCCTCCATGATTCGGTTAAATGATAAGGCCGCCGACATCGCCGCCGGTTTCAATATCCGCGCCTGCACAGATGTCACCGGTTTCGGTCTTTTCGGTCACCTGTTGGAAGTAGCCATTGCCAGCCGCGTCTGCGTGGAGATTGACACCGCAACCGTACCGCTGTTCGAGGGGGTTCAAGATTATTTCGCCCGGGGCGCCTATCCCGGCGGTGGAAAAGCCAACTTCAATTATTGCGAATGTCGTCTGATGGCAAAGCAGGGCCGGACAATCGAACGCTCGACACTCGATATCATGCTCGACCCTCAAACCTCGGGCGGTCTTCTGCTCTTTGTCCGGGAAAAAGACAAGCAAGCCCTCCTCCATCAACTGCATTCGTCCGGAATCGAAGACGCGGCCGACATCGGTCGTGTCACAGACGGACCTGCCGGCAAATTGATTTACTTTTGAAATGGCCTGCGGCCATTTTTTATCTTAGCTTCTTATGCCCTATTGCCCAGACAACCCGCTGATCGTCCAAAGCGACCGTTCCATTCTGCTTGAAGTGGATAATCCGAAGTACGAGGCCACACGCAATGCTCTGGCTCCCTTTGCCGAACTGGTCAAATCGCCGGAACATATCCATACCTATCGAATCTCCCCCCTTTCCCTTTGGAATGCGGCGGCAGCAGGTCATACGCTTGCCGAAATCCGGTCGACGCTCGAACAGTACGGCAAATACGATGTGCCGGAAAACATCCTGACCGAGATCGCCGAATATTTCGGACGATATGGTCGCATTAAAATCATCGAAGGCACGACCCCGGATACCCTGCTTCTTAAAACCGATTCCGACGTACTCCTTCTTGAAATACTCAGTCAAAAAGGAACCACCGGTCTTTTCCTGGATAAAAAAGACAAGACCAGCGTATCACTGACCCTCTTTAAACGGGGGTTGGTCAAACAGGCTCTGATCAAACTGGGCTACCCGGTGGAAGATCTGGCCGGCTATGTCATCGGCACGCCGCTCCCCTTTTCGCTGCGCAAGACAACGTTGCTCGGAGAATCCTTTGCGCTTCGACGCTATCAGGAAGATTCAGCGGAAATCTTCTTTGCCGCCGGCGGCCGAAAGGGCGGTTCCGGGGTCATTGTGCTTCCATGCGGAGCCGGCAAGACCGTGGTGGGCATGGCTGCCATGTCCTTGGTCCGTTCGCATACCCTCATTCTCACGACTAATATCACGGCAGCAAAACAATGGAAGCGGGAGCTCCTCGATAAAACCGACCTCCGCGAAGAGGACATCGGAGAATATACGGGCGAAATCAAGGCCATCCGGCCCGTGACCGTCGCCACCTACCAGATTATCACCTATCGGAAAAAGAAAAGCGAGGAGTTTCCTCACTTCGCCATTTTCAATGCAAACCGATGGGGCCTCATTATTTATGACGAGGTTCATCTGCTGCCGGCACCGGTCTTTCGTATCACCGCCGGCATTCAGGCCACTCGGCGCCTGGGCCTCACCGCCACCCTGGTGCGTGAGGACAACAAGGAGGATGAGGTCTTTTCCCTCATCGGTCCAAAGAAATATGACGCACCGTGGAAAGTGCTTGAAGAGCAGGGATGGATCGCCTCCGCGATCTGCACCGAGGTACGTGTCGAACTGCCGGATAACCTTAAAATGGAATATGCGGTGGCTGAAAATCGGAAGAAAATCCGCATCGCCGCGGAAAATCCGGCCAAAGAAGAACTTGTTGAAGCGCTTTTAAAGCGCCACACAGGAGATCTCATCCTCATCATCGGCCAATATCTGGACCAAATCAACCATATCGCCGCACGATTCAACATTCCGCTCATCACCGGTGCCACCCCGACCCTGGAGCGGGAAAAGCTTTACCGGGATTTCCGCGAAGGAAAGATGACGCGGCTGGTTGTCTCCAAGGTAGGAAATTTCGCGGTGGATCTGCCGGATGCCAATGTGGCCATTCAAGTATCCGGAACATTCGGTTCGCGTCAAGAAGAGGCACAACGACTCGGTCGAATCCTTCGTCCCAAAAAGAACGGTCAACAGGCCCGGTTTTATTCCTTGGTCACGCGTACGACGTGCGAACAAGACTTTGCCATGAACCGACAACTCTTCTTAACAGAACAGGGTTACAGCTACCTTATTATTGAAGGACGCACCTTCCTTACGTCTGCGAAACGGGGATAAAATGAAAACCATTCTCGCCTTCTTCCTGATGACCCTGCTTTTCGGCACAACCGTTTCCGAAGACCTGGTCAAGGTCAGCGAACACATATTGGACAACGGCCTTAAAATATTGATTGTCGAAGACCATCATACCCCGCTGGCCGTCTGCCGTCTTTACTACAAGGTAGGCAGCGTCAACGAGATTCCGGGCAAAACCGGGCTGTCACATATGCTGGAGCATATGATGTTCAAAGGCACCAAACGAATCGGCGTCTCAGACTATGACAAAGAGCGACTCATCGCCCATTCCATTGACTCCCTCTTTGCCCTCTACGACCGCTTTCGGGACAGCCATGACACGGTGGGTATGAAAAAGGTGCGACAGGAAGCAGCCGTTCTATCCGACAAGCAGCGCCAATACCTTAAAAACAATGAACTCTGGTCGCTCTATCAAAGGGAAGGCGGCACGGCCTTGAATGCCTATACGGCGGATTATATGACCGCCTACATCGTCACTCTGCCCTCCAATAAGATCGAACTCTTTTTTTGGCTCGAAAGCGACCGCATGGCCAACCCGGTCCTGCGTGAATTCTATACGGAACGCGATGTGGTCATGGAAGAGCGACGACTCCGCTACGAAAACAGCCCCTATGGCCGCTACAACGAAACCTTGGGCTCCCTGGTCTTCGAAAGTCATCCTCTCCGTAACCCCACCATCGGCTTCATGTCAGACGTGATGCACCTCTCCCGGGAAGACGCGTTACACCATTTCAAGACCTATTATGTTCCTGATAATGCGGTGCTCGTGCTGGTCGGAGACGTACAAGAACAAAACGTCCTTCATCTGGCCAAACGGTATTTCGGACCCGTACCGGCCGGCCATAGCCCGGTACCGCAGGTTACGGTGCAAGAACCGGATCAGGTCGGTGAAAAACGGCTCCAGGTTCACAAAAATGTGGGAGCGGTCTTGGATTTGCTCATTAAAACCCCGGAACTGGGGGAATCCGATGTCTATGCCCTGGATATCATTGAAGGCGTGCTGAACGGCGCTTCCGGCCGTCTCTACAAATCGCTGGTACAAGATAAGAAACTTTGCACCGACATATCTGCGGGTAACTATGTATCCAAATATTACGGTCTTTTTACCATTCACGCGGAACTTAAGCAGGGAGCGGATCATCAGGCTGTGGAGCAAGCGATTTTTGACGAGTTAGATAAACTGAAACGGGAGAAAATCGGGCTACGTGAACTGGAAAAGGTTAAAAACCGGGTAACTGCCGCGGAAATCAACGGTCTCAGAGAAAATGAACATCTGGCGGATCGGCTCGCCTATTTCGAGATCATCCGAAGCTGGAAACTGATCAACACTTACACGGATGCGGTTAAAGCCGTGACCCGGGAAACCGTATTGAAAACCGCTCAACACTATTTTGAAAAGCGGTACTGCACCCTTGGCTGGATGGTGCAGGATAAGGAAGGGGGCTCGAAATGAAATCCGTCATCCTCTTACCGCTTCTACTCCTCGCAGGTTGTACTCTTTTCCAGAACCATCCCCAGGACCTGACCTACCGGGCAACCCATTATGTTCCACCCTCATTGCCCCAATACCGGCACACCTTGGACAACGGTATCGTCGTCTTTGTAGTGGAAGACGATAAACTTCCCCTTTTTGATATACAGGCAATCATCCGAACCGGCGGTCTCATGGAATCGGAACAGCAGGCAGGTCTTTCCGTGCTAACCGCGGATCTCCTTGCCACCGGCGGCACGGAAACCCTTCCCGCCGACACGCTGGATGACCGGATTGATTTCCATGCCGCCTCGCTCTCCTCGAATGCGGATGGGGTCAGCGCCAGGGTAAGCTTGTCCATTATCAGCACGAAACTCGATACCGGTCTTGCCCTTTTCACCGAAGTCATGACCCGTCCGGCTTTTGAATCCAAACGCATCGATTTGTCCAAGACACGCATGATTGAAGGAATCCACCAACGCTTTGACCATCCCAAAAGCGCCCTTTCCATTGCCTACAACTTAGCCCTATATGGAAAAGGCAGGCTATCCGTACTGAATACGGAAACCGGCATCAATATCATCACACGAAACGATATCGAAACCTTTTACCATCGATATTACCGTCCGGAAAATGTCATACTCGCCGTGTCCGGCCGTTTTAAAACAGAGGCAATCCTGACTAAGCTGAATGTTACACTCGGTCAATGGAAGAAAAGTGGAACACCCGAAGACACCTTTCCCGCTATCCCGAATCAATATCACAAACGTCTCTATTTTATTGAAAAAGAGATCAACCAGGCTTATATCCGGCTTGGATTACCGGCCTTAAAACGCCCCCATCCGGACTACTACCCTCTTGCGCTCATGAACTACATTCTGGGCGGCGCACCGTTTACATCCCGAATCAGCAAACACATCCGGGAAGAAGAGGGATTGGCCTATAGTGCAGGATCCTTTCTTAACTGCCCCTATTTCTACACCGGATACTTCGGTATCAGCCTGGAGACTAAAAGCGCTTCCGCAGCCTATGCCATTGGGCTTGCTGTAAAGGAAATAGAGCATTTTATCAAAAAAGGCGCAACCGACCAGGAACTGGCGGATGCTAAAAAAAGCCTTATCGACGCTTTTCCGGCCATTTTCAGATCCGGATCAGACATCGCCGACGCCTTTGCGATGAATCACTATCTTAAACGGTCGGATGTTCATTTTGACGTCTATCGGGATTCTCTAAACGCCATCACGTTGGAGGATATCGCACGCGTTGCCCGGCAATACCTGGTCCCGGAAAGCCTCTCTTACTGCATGGTGGGCAAATGGGCTGACTGCGAAAAGGGCGATGGCATACATCCCGTTAACTTATCGGGATTCGGCGTATTTGAAAGAATGTCCGAACAAGAACTGGAAAGACGGTGTACGGAGAAATAAAAAATGCTCCCCTTTAAATTTGACAATCTTTTTCAGGAACGGATTTGGGGGGGGACCGCCATGTCCACCCTTCTCGACAAACGGCTGCCGCCGGGCAAACGCATCGGCGAATCCTGGGAACTGTCCGTTCATCGCAATGCCATGAGCATCGTTCAAAAAGGCCCCTTCCAGGGATACTCCTTTGCAGAGGTGGTAAAAAAACATCCGAAAGAAATTCTGGGAGAGCGTCTCTCCCAGAATTTTGACGCCTTTCCCCTGCTTTTTAAATTCATTGATGCCAACGACAAGCTTTCCATCCAGGTCCATCCGGATGATGCCAATGCAAAGCAACATGAAAAGGATCTGGGAAAGACAGAAGCATGGGTGGTGATTCACGCCAAACCGGGCGCCCGCATGATCTGCGGCCTCAAGCCCGGCGTGGGAAAACGGGAAATCGAAGAAGGGATTCGCCGCAACACCCTTGAAACCTTGCTGAACGAATTTGACATTCACGCCGGAGAGGTGGTCTTCGTTCCAGCAGGGTCCATTCATGCCATTGAGGAAGGGACCGTGATTTACGAGGTCCAACAAGCCTCAGACATCACCTACCGCCTCTATGATTGGGGGCGTACGGACCCCGCCGCCGGCAAACCCCGTGCACTGCATGTTGACGCCTCCCTTCGGGTCATCAACTTCTCCGATATCCACGACCACCGAACCTGCCCGGTCTCCCTACCCTGTACGGCCGGAAAACGGGAGATACTAACCGCCTGTCCTTACTTCATCCTGGAACGTTTTTCACTTGACGAAAAACTTGACAGAGCGCTTGACCGGTTCGAAGTGATTACTGTCCTTTCCGGTTCCGGAAATATATATTATAAAGGAGGAACCGAACCGCTTTCACGGG
>MGVN01000025.1:39573-61287 GCA_001800515.1 Elusimicrobia bacterium RIFOXYB2_FULL_49_7
TGTTCGATAGTCCCGGAAACTCATCCGCTGACGCTTCTTTCCACAAGAGTGCCGGACGATATGGCCTCCCTAAAGTCAGGGCTCTTGCAAGAAGGTGTCAGCGCCATACAGGCGGCCGGCCTGGGAGGAATCGCATGAAGGACAAGATTCAGATCATTAGCGACGATCGGAGCAGTTTCCTGCTCCTAAAGGTAAAAGGCGAACTGTCCGAACGGACCGTTGGTTATTTCAAACAAAAGGTCCAATCCGAAATCGAGGGGCGCGGCCACAAGAACATCGTGATAGACTGTTCCGACTGTGACTATATCAACAGTGTGGGCGTGGGCAGTCTCTCCGGCATCGCAAAAAAACTGGCTGATATCGGCGGCAACTTGGGTATCCTCAATCCCAATGAGCAAATCCGCGATGTACTGGGGCTAACCTCTGAAGCGACGGTTCATGAATATCGCACCCTGGAAGAAGCAGCCCAGGATTTTGAGGATAATTAAAAAAGGGCCGCCTTCCGGTAGGAAAAGCGACCCTTTGGCTGGGGCGCATGGAGTCGAACCACGATAACCAGATCCAGAGTCTGGTGTCCTACCATTGGACGACGCCCCAAAACAGGTTGTAATATAACTCTTTCAAAAGAACGGTTCAAGTCTGACGCGGGACGGCGGGTCAGCGCAGATAGAGCAACCGGGTCGAAAGCCGCCTGGATGGCAAGACCAGTTCCGCAAAATAAACACCTGACGCTAAACCGGAAGCATCCCATCGTACAGTCCCCTGCCCGGAACGGAGCGCACCCTGTCGAAATGATTTTGAAATATCCGCGACCAATGCACCCTGCACATTAAAAACGCGCAAACATCCTTTCAAACGCTCCCCGGCCCGCACTTGCTCCAAGGAGAAGCGAAAAACGGTTTCAGGATTAAAAGGATTGGGTTGTGCAAAAAAAAGAGGTGCGGAAACCCTGGGTACGGTCATCCTCTCCTGATCGGTCTTGGACGGATCCAGGTTTAAAATGCCATATCCCCAAACCTCGTTTGGCAAGGTGCCGGAAAATTCATTGGCCACAGCTCGTTCGGTTAGAATTGCCTTAATCTGAGCAGCATCTCGGGTAGAATCCTCTTCCAATAAAAGCGCTGCAGCCCCTGCAGCTAAGGGCGCGGAAAAGCTGGTTCCAAAAAAGACCAGACTCACCATCGAAGAAAGGTTATGAACTGCCAGCACATCCATTCCATGAGCTGGTGCAACGAGATCGGGTTTGATACGATCGTTAAAACTCGGACCCACACCGGAGTAATAACAGATATCTCCCACCGTATCCCGTGAACCGTCAATGATACCATGAACATTGCCGCCCACGGTAATGAGTTCGTCCAACAGCGCAAAATCGACCATCGTGTGACGGCTGATATCATTTGTCCCTAACGCTACTTCACCATAAGGCTGATAATTATCCACTTTCCAAGTAAATGAGAGTTCCAAGGTTTCAGGTTCAATCGGATCCGCCCCTTTTATAAAATCGACATACCAGTTACCCGTGCGCGGCGCCTGAATATAGAAATCAAACTGCTGATGGGTGATGTGGTATTTGCGTACTTTAAACTCCTCAAAAGTCGAAGCCGTTGCATCGCCGCGAAGATACCAGCTCGAATCACCTGTCATACTGTCCGTAAAGGCGAATTCCTTCTTTTCCGCATATTGCGTCCGAAATTGGGTTTTGAATGCATGGCCCCCGGTATAGACCAGGTTGAAACTGGTCATATAAAAATAGTAGGTAGTATGTCCGATGGTCCCTACAATATGACTGTCTAAGGGGGTCGGATCAAAGGTCAGACTTTTTAACGTATCGCCTGGTGCAAAAACAATCTTCCGTGTATTCTTGAAATTATTATTGCCCGCGGCAGCTACCACGACTTTTCCGGGCTTACCGACACCGGTCAACATCTTCACTTCGTTCTCCGGACCAATAGTCCAGCTGATATTTGAGGACCAAGGCAAGCCGTAACGCTGCGCAATGGAATCGATGAAATAAAGAGAGCTGTCATAGGGCCTGGAAACAATGATAAAACGGGAGGCCGGACATACGCCCATCACACCGGTCTGAGTGATTCCATCAGCCTGAAGAGTGGTCCCATTGCCACCCATGATACCGGCAATAATGGTTCCGTGATCGTTTTTTCGGTGATGAAAAAGCGTGGTGGTATCAAAATCATGGTATTGGTTGTAGGTATAATCAGCGGCCAACAAGGAATCGATGCGAACACTGTCCCAAATGTCCCATTGGCCGACCCCCTGTTCGTTCAGATAATAGCGTTTGTAAGCAATAATCCGTGTATGGCCAGTCGCCGGATCCCGAAAATCATTCAGGGTAATATCCACATCATCCACCACCCCTAAAATGACACCGGCACCATGATATCCCTGCTGTTCGTAATAGGGTATGCCAATCTCATTCCGAACAGCTTCAAAAGCAGCTAAGGACAGAACAAAGCAGAATAAAAAAAGTATGCTAACGAACAATCGCATGAGCCACGGTCCCTGAATCGTGTATGCAATAAACGGAAACACCGGTAAATCCAAGTTGCTTCTGCTTGAATTGATTGAATTCCAAAGCCGCTGACCGCGCAAAGGCGGAATAGTTAAAACCCGCTTCAGGGCGGGAAAATTTGACATAGAGCCGGTTACCTTCAATCTTAATCGTATCGACAAGTGGGCTCTTTTTCTTCGCATAGTCAAAGAGATATCGCTTCAACGCCTGTTGATACTGCGGACTTTCCTCATTTTGTTGAAAATGGCTGGAACGAGTTTGACTATCCTGTTTCTTCTCGCAGGACATTAACAACAGACCGGATAAAATGACACAGCTGAATTTCCACATGGTCAGCTCCGGATAGAGATATAAAAATTAGAAAAGACGGTTATAAAATATTATTGATAAAATATAGGAATTGACGGCCTGGAATCAATAAAAAGCACAAATCAGGCAATATAATTTATGATATCTCCTTTTGAAGGGTTTCGGCGCTCCTGATCCTGCCGTTTTATTGCATTCTCCTGAATTTGATCGCTTTCTTTCCGTGCTTGAAGTGTTTTCCGACTTTCCAGTTCCTGCATTCGTATCATTTCGCGCTTTTCAGCATTATCGTCAGAAGCCTGCTTAAGCTCCTTTTCCCGCCTAATCTGAACATCTCCCAGCGTCTTTTTCATGACCTCCTGGTTCAAATCCCGTTTTTTTATTTCCAGGTTCATCTTAGGAGCCGAATTGGCTCCGTTTTCAACAGAATTGATGTTCATCATGAACCACCTTCCCTTGGAAAAGCCTATTTTCTTCCCCAAAAACAGACTTTTTTAAAATACAGAATACTCCATTCTTTTTATCGGCATTTTTAGGAAAAACTTTAGGGCTTTTTAAATTATCTATAACGCACTGATTATTATGTTCTTACAATAACTAAACAACGAGAGATGTGGAAAAAGTCATTCGAATCTTTTCAAGATGCGCTTCCAATGCTTTGACGTCTTCAACCCGGACCTTATTCTGCTTGAAGGAAAGAAGCTTTTTCTTTTCAAGTGAGTCAAAAACTTCCTGAATTTCGTTAATCTGCAAATGGAGGAGTTCCATCAGGGTATCCTCCACTTCCTGTAAAGAAAGCCCTTGTTCCCGGTTGGAAGCATCGTGAAACAGATACATCAGGATGGCCGCCATGTTGGCTTCATTGACCAAGGGGCCGGATAAATTCAGTTTTTTATCGGTTTCCCTCAATCGTTGTGCTAAAATCCGGGCAATAGACATAAACCATTCCGGTACATTCCGCAACCCTTCCATAAATTCAGAAGGGGTTATTTTTATCGCAGTACAAGGCTTTACTGCAACCGCTGTGGCGCTACGCGGACCGGAATCAATAACGGAAATCTCACCCAGAATACCACCCGGCTCCACCTCGCTCAACATGACAATCTTATTTCCCATCCGACGGTAGAGATGAATCTTTCCGGTCTTCAGAATGTACACATCCTTTGAGAAATCATTCTCCCGAAACAAAATGGTGTTTTCAGGAATGGAAACAAGGTTTTGTCCAAGTTCTTTCATTTTGTTAAATATGTAATAAAATCAATGAATTGTCAAATAATATTTCTTGCCTGACTAAATTATAGAATTTATATTGAAAGAGATTTTATTTCTTTCTTGGTGGTTATCATGGGTATCGGAGATTTCGACGTCATTTTAATTTCCATTGCAGTTCTCCTAATCCTTATTTCCTTTATCATCAATATTTTGGCGGCAACCCGAATCAGCCGTCTTTCGGAAAATGTACTTCGACTGGAAACCGATGTAGATGAAAGATTAAATAGCAATAAAAAAGGAGAATCCTCCTCTCACGGCCGTGATTCAAAAACACATTATATGGATTCAGCCATTTTCCCTTCCGCCGAAGTGCAGGATCATGGCCATTCTAAGAAAATACGATACCGTCCCCCAACCGCAGACAATAGTGTTATAACCGGAACAGGGGCTGAGGAAAAAACAAAAACTCCGATTCAAACGGAAACCATTACCCAGGATTCCGGAAACGAAGATATCCTGATTGTAAAAAATAAAAAGGACAGCGGAGAGCAGGTTGTTATCACCGCGGCAGATATCGCTTCGGTCAAAGCACCCGCTCCCCCTGCTCCCGAAGATAAAAAATCGACATCCCACCATGCATTAGGCGATGACGAAAAAGCGCTCCTAAAAAACTATCTGGGAGATTTCTCCCCACTTCTCTCCTCCAATCAGCCCTTATCCGGAACGGCATTGAAAGACATTTATGAAAACGACGAAGGAGAGGCTGAAAGTGAAATTATGGAGGTGGTTGAAGCCGCCCCTGACACAGAAAAGCAAAAGCCGGATGCAGGAAACCATTCCAAAGAGCGATCGGACGACTAATCCTCTTTTCCTTGTCTACCATGAAGAGATTTTTTCATCATTTTACCCTCCGTCTGATCGCACTCTTTTCTGCTTTATTGCTCTGGTTTTATATTGCGGTTGAACGAAATTACGAAACCAAGCTTAGTCTTCCGCTTCGACTGGTTAATATTCCCGATCATCTTATTCCAACCACTCCCATCCCCCATTTCGTTACAGCGATTATCTCAGGAAAAGGAAAGGAAATTCTTCTTCTTCACTTTGCGAGCGCGGAACTTCTTCTCAACGGTGAGAGCGCGGTCATCGGCTTATGCCGGCTGCCACTGAACAACCGCACCGTTTCTTTAAGCGTCCAGACCGATGTCCGTATTCTGTCCATCAAAAATCCTGTGGAACTCCTGTTACCTTTCGATGCCAAGATATCCAAACCGATTCGTGTCATCCCCTCTCTAACCCTCTCCTCGAAAAGAGGGTACACGCTGATTGGGACTCCGATCCTGGTTCCTGAAACCGTCACCGTTATCGGGCCACGCCGACTGGTCGCCGAGATGTCCGACTTGCAAACCCTGCCCGTACAAGCCACGGGACTAACACATGACACCACCTTTTCCGTTCCGGTCCGCATCCCCGACCTTTTTGGTATTGAAATCATGCCTGCCAGGGTCAACCTGCATATTGCTGCAGGCGCCCTTGTAAAGCATCGACTCGACAACGTGCCGATACGATTGATTGATGCTCCACCGGATTCCGGATGGGCCTTGAATGTCAATACCCTTTCCTTTACAATCGTCGGGACACAAGAGGAAATAGACGCTGTCCGCCCCGAACGGATAAACGCTTACGTTTCCTACACTCGGTTCCGAATAGAACAACAGACCGAAATTGAGCCTACCATCAGTCTTCTGGGTAATGTCGAATGGTCCAATCTGGAACCCAAGACCGTTCATCTCGTGAAACAGCATTAACCATGTATATCCTCGGCATTGAAACCTCCTGCGATGAAACATCGGCTGCCATTCTCTCTGAAGATTTCAAGGTTTATGCCAATGTGATTCATTCGCAGACAAACCATGCCCGTTTCGGCGGTGTGGTCCCGGAAATCGCTTCGCGGGAGCATTGCGTCAGAATAGAAGAGGTGGTCCGAACCGCCCTGACTCGAGCCTCCCTTTCATCCTCAGACATTGGTCTGGTCTGTGCCACCTCCAATCCGGGCCTCATCGGTGCCCTTTTAGTCGGTCTTTCATTTGCCCGCGGATTTGCTTGGTCTCATCACATTCCATTTGTCTCCGTGAATCATTTAGACGGCCATATTAAAGCCAACATCTTCACCGACCCGAAAGCAGTTCAACCCCCGTATATAGCCCTCCTGGTGTCCGGAGGACACACCTTCCTGGTCCGATGCGGAGAAGAGGGCCGGTATTCACTCGTGGGCAACACTCTCGACGATGCCGCCGGAGAAGCACTCGATAAGGCAGGGAAACTGATGGGTTTGCCCTATCCAGCCGGTCGTCGGGTAGAGGAACTGGCCTCCACCGGCAACCCCTTTTTTGCAGCCTTTCCTCGCGCCCTGCCCGGAAAAGATAATCTTAATTTCAGTTTTTCAGGACTCAAAACCGCCCTGAAAAACTTCCTTAAGACCGTAGAGCCAGCCGCCATGGAATCCCGGCAAACCGACATTCTTGCCAGTTTTCAGGAAGCGGTCATGGATGTCCTGGCAAGAAAGAGCCTCCAAGCCATGCGAATTTTCGGTGACAGAAAACTTCTGTTGGCCGGCGGGGTAGCCTGCAACGGTCTACTCCGTAAGAAATTAACCCTTTCCCTGCACGGGAATCAGGAATTATATTTTCCGACTCCTGAATATTGCACAGACAACGGTGCCATGATTGCGGCAGCCGGGCTCCTGAAGTACCGCCGCTTAGGGGCAGATACTGGGGTTGTGCAGGCTTCAGCAGTCTTCAACATCACGGAGGTGAATTATGAGTCGTAATGTTGCCATCATGGGTGCCACCGGAGCAGTAGGCGCCGAATTCCTGTCCATTCTGGAACAGCGCCAGTTCAAGATGGATTCTCTGAAACTCCTTGCGTCAGCACGCTCCAAAGGAAAGAAAATATCCTTCATGGGTGAAACACTCACGGTCCAAGAATTGGGACATGATTCTTTTAAAGGGATTGACTTGGTCCTGGCTTCAGCTGGCGGCTCACTCAGCAAGGAATTTGCACCATCCGCAGTCAAAGCGGGTGCCGTCGTCGTTGACAACACTTCTTACTTCAGAATGGTTCCTGATATTCCACTGGTCATCCCGGAAATCAATCCCGATGCCATTCGTCTGCACCGGGGCATCATCGCCAACCCCAACTGCTCTACCATCATCATGGCGCTTCCCCTTTTCCCCTTACACAAAGCTTTCGGCGTTAAACGGGTCTCCATCTGCACCTATCAGGCGAGCAGCGGTGCAGGCGCCAAGGCGATGGAGGAATTAAAAGAAGAGACGGTCGCCATACTCCAGGGAAAGCCCTATACCCGTACGGTCATTCCTCATCCCTACGCCTTTAACCTCTTTCCGCACAACAGCAAATTTAATCCGGACACCGGTTATTGCGAAGAGGAAGTGAAGATGCTGAATGAAACGCGGAAAATCTTCCAAGACCCCGCTTTCCGCCTCACTGCGGTCTGTGTTCGGGTCCCGGTGCTTCGCGCCCATTCGGAATCGCTTAACATCGAATTCGTTCGTGACGTTTCGCCGGAAGCAGCCTATGACGTACTCAGAAAGGCGCCGGGAATCGACATTCTCGAAGACCCATCCCAAAATCGCTGGCCCATGCCGCTTGACGCATCAGGTCAAGATCCGGTTTATGTCGGACGCATCCGACGGGATCAGTCCCAGGCCAATACGCTTGATCTCTGGTGTGTAGGGGATCAGCTCCGCAAAGGCGCCGCCCTGAATGCCGTGCAGATTGCCGAGTTATTATAAGCGCTATCGGGAGGGATGGTAGATTTTAAGAATTCGGTTCTGGGTTCCGTTGATATCATCCAGAAATTCTTGCGCAAGAAGCTTGTCCGTTTCATTGAACTTATACTGTTTCCCGCGTCGGCATTCGGCCAACGCCTTAACGTACAGCTTCTTGACTTCATAGATTTTAGCCAAATACGAATGGCATTTAAGCGAACCCACATTGTTATTGAATTCTTCAGAGTCACATAGATCAACCACCTGAACGAAATATTTCTCCGCTTCGTTTAGGTCATTGCTTAGATAATAAGCCTCCGCCAAATTGTATAAAAAGATACGATTATTCTGATAAATCTTCAGTTGCTGTTCGGCCAGTCGAATGGCATCTGCAAATCGCTTTTCCTCAATAAAGATGCGCATGAGATTACCGGCAGCCGGTACTCGGGTAAACTCTCCGCGGTTAAGACAGCGTTCAAGTTGGGTGATACCGGTAACCCGTTCGTCCTTGAGTCCCGGCATCCACCAGAGCGCTTTGGAAAGACGACTGCTCCAATAATGATAGGTACCCAATCCAAAAAGCGGATCCACAAAATCCGGATTATTGGCATTGATCTGTTTAAGAAGGGAAACGCCGGTCCAACCGTTACGGAAAGCACTGATATAATTCTTGTAACGGGCTTGAAAAGTGCCCATATAACCGTAGGCGCCGCCCACGAAAAATAAAAGCCATTTGTCATTAGGCAACTTCTGCAGCTGTTCCTCTCCTTTTTCAATCGCCTTTTCACAATTCTTCATGAAATCGGCCTCCAGGAAGCCGGAATAGTAAAAAACCATCTTGGCATCCAATGCGGCGGCGATTAGAAAATATCCGATGGGATGATAGGGATATTTAGCGCGTACTTCGCTAAAAACCTTAATGGCAGCAGAGAATTCATCTTTATACAGAAGCGCCATTCCATCGTTTACGGTCCTGTCGAGAACAGGCTCTTCCTTGCCGTTGATGACAATAAGCGCTTGCCCCGGCCATACGAAACAAAGCAGCATCAGCAGTAAGAGACGAAACATAGCGCCCTTTGTCTGTTAGATGAAAGGTGAAATTCGAGTTTTTTATCGTACCGTTGCCATTGCATCATGGCAGGATTATATCGATATTTCCGTACCTGAATCATCTTGATGGTCTTAAAATAATAAAATTCAACGACCGCCTTCCTGTTATAAATTCGGCTGTTCGGAAAAACCCCGTACTCAATAATTCGATAATAGGGCTTATCTAAAATCGCGGCGCTGTCATTCTGGCGTATCTCTTCGGTAATGAACCTCAGGTCCTCCGCCAGGATGAATTCCAATTTTTGCCGAGCCGTCTTTTCCGGTTCACTGCAACCTAAGACAAGAAGAAGCGGCAGCAGCCGAATCATCCTTTTCACCCAGTTCTATCCTTTCCCCGGTCTCGGTGTCGAATAAATGGAGATTCCGGCCATCGATAACAATCCGGATCATCTCCTTGGGTTGCGGCAGATGATCCGTGGTGACGAGAAAAACAAAATCCTGATCCTGCAAACGGGCCGTCACCATAATACGATCCCCAAGCGGTTCCACTAACATCACCTGCATTTCCACATCCGTATCCGAATGACGACGCCCATCCCGGTCGCGAAAATGCCAAATCTGTTGGGGCCGGATACCTGCAATAATCTCTTTTCCACACATGGTCATCCAGGCCTGTGCCTTCTGTTTTTCCATATGGAGCCGTATTCCGTTGAATTCCACGGCCGCCTCCATAGAGGAGTCGGACGGCACGACTTTGGCCGGTACCATATTCATGGCGGGAGACCCGATGAAACCGGCAACAAAACGATTTTTAGGATGGCTGAAAATACGGACCGGCGTTGCACATTGAATTAACTCGCCTTTTCGAATAACCGCAATGCGGTCACTCATGCGCATGGCTTCCATCTGATTATGGGTCACATACACCATCGTGTTATGCACTTCCTGGTGGATGCGCTTGAGTTCCGTGGTCATCGTTTCACGGAGTTCCTGATCGAGATTGGAAAGCGGTTCATCCAATAAAAGGACAGCCGGGTCCAAGACAAGGGAACGGCCTAAAGCAACCCGCTGCCGTTCACCGCCGGATAACTCCCGCGGATAACTTTTTCCTTTATCATTCAGGTGGAGCAACTGCTTCACCCAGTCCAGTTTGTCGAAGATCTCCAGACGGCTTCTTTTCTTAATTTTAAGACCGAAAGCAATATTTTGATCCACGGTCATGTGGGGAAAAAGCGCGTAAGACTGAAAAACCATTCCGATATTCCGATATCGAGCGGGAATATGATTGACCATCTTGCCGTCAATGATAAGATCTCCGGAGGTAATCGTTTCCAAACCGGCAATCATGTTAAGGATGGTAGTCTTTCCGCAACCCGAAGGACCAAGCAGGGTAAGAAATTCCCCCTTTTCAATATTTAAATTGATATTCCGGACGACCAGCTCCTTACCGTCTTCATAGTGTTTGCAGATGTTTTTCAAGATGACAAATGACATTATTTCACGGCTCCCGCGGTCATACCGGACCGCATATATTTTTGTAGAACAAGGGTGAAGAGAATAACCGGCAGCGACAGTAACATGGAAATGGCCATGATGATATCCTGCGGCGGGGAGTAGGACATTTTTTGTTTCAGATATAAGGGCAAGGTCCGAAGTTCTCCGAGACCTAATAAGAAATAGGAAAAAATGAATTCATCCCATGAGAGAAGAAAAGTATAGATTGCGGCAGCAGCGAGTCCGGTAGCGGAAATCGGAAGCACGATACGCAACAATGTCTGCCCTTTGCCCGCCCCCAAAATAGCTGCCTGACGCTCCAAATCAGAAGGAATACTTTCAAAAATACCCATGCAGATATAAAGTACATAAGGCAACGCCAGGAGCGCATGAGCCAGGGCAGCCCCTATATAAGTATCATGCAAACCGAGTTTGGCAAAGGCAATAGCCACGGGAATGATGGATACGATATCAGGAAAAAGACGGATACTGATTAGACTGACCAGCAACACCGCCTTCCCCGGAATATGATATCTGGCTAAGACATAAGAAGCAGGAACGCCGACCATCATCGAAATAAGGATGGTCAGGAACGCTATCTTAAAACTGATAAAGGCCGCCTTATAGAAATCCGGGTAACTCAGGATGTAAAAGTAAGTCCGCAGGGTCGGATGATGCGGCCAGAGCGGAATAGCTTCTCCACCCGTTAACAGGGAAGAACGGTCGCTGATGGAATATTTTATCATAAAATAAACGGGAAGCGCTACCACTATTATCATTAGCAACATAACGACAAACCATACAACATTGACCCGGTTTATATGTAATCGCCACCATTGTCGAATCATGATATCTCCATTAAATCCTAATCAGTGCCTGCCGGAACCGTTTTAAAAACCAAAACAACAAGATCGCCGACAGAATAATGGAGGCAACCAATACCACGGAAACAGCCGTCGCTTCTCCGGTCTTATGCCAATCGTGATAAAGTTCCTCTATCAATGTACCCATCAACCGGTATCGACGTGCCAGGAAATAGGGAAAAATGAATTCCTTCCACATTTCAATGGATCGAATCAAAAGTACGGAGGCAATGGAAGGGAGCAAAAGCGGCAGGGTAATGTAACGAAACTTTTGACGTTCGCTCGCACCCATGGTCTCTGCCGCGGCATACTGATCCTGGGTAATGGAAGTAAGCCCGGCAAGGAGAATGAGCATGGAAATGGGCATATCGCGCCACACCTTACCGATCAAGGAAATACCCAACGAATAAAACGCTGAAGCACGGAAATTGAAGGGTGTCTCCAAAATGGCAGGGAAGAACGGATATTGCCCCATCAAGAGATTATTGACATGACCATTCGGATAAGCAAAGAGAATGTAAAGAATAATCGCGGATACGATTGCCGGAATGGCCAGAGGAATAATAAAAAAACTTCGGACCCAGCCTCGAAGCGGGAACTGTTTATGGATAATTAGGGCCAGGACCAGCCCTGCAATAAGTTCCAACGGTGTCCCAATAAGCACGAACAACACGGTATTCAGAAAAGCGGACCGGAATTCTGCAGAGATAAAAATATAGCGGTAATTGGCCAATGATGGGAAGCCCCCCGCTAATCCGGCATCCGCATTAGTCAAGGAAAGAGTCACCAGGTAATAAAATATCAGTATCAGAAAACCGACTAAATAGAGGAACGTCGGAAGGAACATGAAAAATTCCACCCGGTATTTCCTTAGAAAATCCGCCGCCTTCGCCATGGGTTACGCTTATTTTGCGGGATATTTGTCTTTCAGGATGTTTTTCTCAATCCCGACATATTTACTCTTCAACGTTTGCCGAAGACCCGCAAAATCAACCTTCTTGTCATCGGACTTGGCGTATTTGTCAACACAAAGCGCATACCAAGCTTCGATATAATTCCTGCTGATATCCGAATACTCCTGAAGCAGCGGCACCGTAGAGTAACCATTGATATCAAGCTGCTCAATGGATACCTTAAAAATATCGCCGACCCAACCCAGTTCAAAAGTCTCGGACAAATTATTGACAATATCTTTCCGTACAGGCAGCATGCCGAATTTTGAACATTCCACGGCCTGATTGTCCCGATTGGTGATGAATCGGGCCAATCTATAAGCCAGCTCTTTATCCGGCGAGGTTTTAGGAATACCCCACCACCATCCTCCCGTTGAAATCTTTTTAGTCCCCTCTTTTTTATAGGTACCGTCTCGATTCAATTCAAAGGAGACCGCTTTGGGCATCGTCGTTACCGCCATGTCACTGGGATCCTTTAAATAACCGGGCATTTCCGGATTGTCCTCCCACCCATGAACTATGAAGCAATCAATTTGCTGGAAAACGGTCATGAAAACCTTGCCTTCCTTGACGGCTTCATAGAGATGAGTGCCGCGCCAAGACTCGTTCCACATATCGCTATTGTAAATATTGTTTTTAATATAAACAGCCTCCCAATTGAACATATCAACCACCGGTTCCGCGTCCATTCTCATGACATCTTCCGGGGTGGCGCCCAACTGGATGGCTTGATCCACCAATCCAAGCGCAGTTCCCTCATATCGGTCCGCCCGATGAGCAATACGGGGCATAAAAACGTTTGTATTAAAGTATTTCTGGTGCGCCCAGTAATACCCCATGACAAAAATATCGTAATAATCCCATTGTGCCGGATCACTTTCCAAGGAATAATTCTTGGGCAAACCGTATCCGTTCTGCGGCTTAAGTAATTGATTCAGCTCATTTTCATACTGTTGCCAATTCTTTAAAGCATCTTCCACTTTAGATTTGAGATAGAACAATAATCGGGTCTCGAGCTTTCTTGGAACATAGTAAGGCTTGTTGTCCACATAGCCCAATCCCAAGGCCAAAGACTGATATTCCGCCATATCCCGCTCCAAGACCTCCGGAGATACGATATTATCCAGCGGCTCCATAAGACCATTTCCAACCAGTACCCTGCTCATTTCAAAAGGCACTTTTACCAGGAAAATATTAGGATCGTTCTTTTCCTTCTGGAGCTTAAGCATGGTCTCAATATCCCACCATTGATTAAATTGCACGATATTGATCTTGCAGTTATTCAGTTTCTCAAACGTGTTCAACACGTCATTACGGAAATAAATCTCCTGATTGGGGAGCATATGAAGAAGCAATGTTAGCTCCTTCGGTTTGTTCTTTCCACCGCCGCAAGCCAACAACAGGGTCAAGAATGTCGAGGCAAAAAGAACCGGTAGAATACGCCTTGCTTTCATGTGAATTCTCCTTTCACGCAGGGTTTGGTAAGGAAGGTTCGGATATAACATCACCAGGCATGGTTGGGGAAGCCTTGAACACCTCCGTCAACGTCTTGTTCAACAACAGGATTTCATCGTCCATCTCGCCCAATCGCTCGCTCAATATTTCAAGCAGATTATACGCCATTTCCGGATTGGATAAAAGGACTTTTCTGAATTCGTTTTTCCGTATTTCATATAAGACGGTAGGTTCATTGGCCACTATTTCAGGGGTCTGCCGTCCACTACCGAAAAGTCCGTATATTCCATACCACTGTCCGGATAGGATGTTTTTCAAGGTATAGCGCACGCCGCCCTTTTCCTTCATCACCCGAAGCCCACCTTGTTTAATAATAAAAAGACATTCACTGGGTTCGCCCTGCCGGCAAAGCAACTCTCCGGCTTCGACCCGCATTTCCCGTGCAATTTCGGCAATCATAGAAAGTTTTTCGGTGTCCACATTCCGAAAAAGATCCACCTCTTTAAGGAATAGAACTCTTTCCAAGATAGTAAAGAGTCTCTGGGTATCCGTTGCCGCATTGTCAGGCCGCATGTTTCAGAACCCTTTCCTCTAAAAACAAGGCAATGGAACGAATCCACTGACTTCCTGATTCTTTAAAGTGAGTCAAGGCTTTCGCTCCGCTGCCGCCCTCTTGCTTCCATTTAGAAGAACCTATCTTGAGAAGTTCTCGTTCATCGTATTCTTCCAGAATAGGAACCAGGAAATGTCGGATGCTTTTATCACCGAAGGTCTCGATGAGTTCTATGACATTCGCCTTCTCTCGGTCCGTTAGGAGTCTAAAATTAGGTTCAATAAACAATAATGTTCCGCTTTCTTCAATGATGGAAAGCATATCCAAAATGAAACGACTGAATCTCGCTCGTCGTTCACGCAATGCATCCCGTAATAGATCAACCTTCTTCACTTCCCGAAACAGCGCAACACGAAGATGATAATAATGGTAAACATCGGCATAAATGACGCGCACTTCATGCATGGCCATTTCAATCAAACGAACTCTGACTTCCGGGCGTTGAGAAATAGGGCGCCGATTAATCTGAAGATAACGGGACGCCATCAAACGCATCACCTTAATCAGTGAAAAAGCGGTCCGCTTTCGCTGCGTTAATAATAGTCGTTCTTCGATAAAGGGATAAAAATCCTCGTGGGCTCCACCCAGTACATCGATAATAAAATTCTCTCTGGAACGATCGATGGACGACTCCAGTGTTTGGATAAGCGCATCAATGGCACGTTGTTCACCGAAAAGAAGAACCGCTTGCACCGCCGCTTTCCAGGTATCGAAAGAATGGGAATGTATCAGTGCAACTAAACGTTCAAAAAAAGGCTGAAGCTTCAATGTTCCGATAACTTGAATAGCAGCCACCCGTTCATCCAGTCGTTCCGACTCAAAGAAAGCACGGACTTTTTCGTGGACAAATATTTTTTCTTCCGACGTCAATTCAACGTAGGTCATACAAACAGCCTCTTTGAATACGGACGGATGAGTATCGAAAATAAGGGTAGATAATGTGAAATTCTTTGGCCGAATCACCGGGTTCCTCCGGATCGAACGCAAAACACCTGCTCGTATAGCCGCATTGGGATCTTCCAGTAATTTCCGCAGAAAACCCCTTGCTTCAAGCGTATCAAATGTCGACAGCGAATTAGCAATGATTTCCCGTATCCTGTCGGTTTCCTCAAAAAACCGCTGCCGAAGCAATGCAAAAGCGGCGGGGGAACCAGAGAATTCGAGATATTTTATCAACATCCGCTTGAGATCGAAATCCCGGGATTGAAGCGCTTTTGTAATTAAAGATAATATTTTCCGCTGGTTCTTTCCACTCATTTCATTCTTAATCAAACGCATAATATCATTCTTCCCCAGAGTCACATCTTCACGAAGCAGGATATGGCTGTATTCCTTCCGAAGCAAAAAGATAAACACAATCAGCAAAAGGGAACAAAACGCTAAAAAGGCATAATGCATTGGGCGATCACTTAAGAAAAGAATGACTCCGCCCGCAAAGGCGATACCTAACGGCTTAACAAAACCTTCCAAGAGCAACTTCCCTTTACCCCTGAATTTTCGACTAAAAGCGGAAAAGAACACCTGATAATTTGCAGAAAACAGACACTCAAAAAGAAACTGACGAAAAACATAAAAAATGAGGATAAATGCAAAGAAAACAGTAAGAATGGCGCCACTCTCTTTTAAGGAAAGTCCGGTCAAAATGATAAATCCGATTGCAAATGTTATCGGGAGCATAAGGAGCAGATTCGTCACACCGAAGCGTCGACTTAAATTACCGGCATAAATGAATTGAAAAGCGATAATGAAAGAGGTTGCAACTAAAAAGACATTGAATCGGAAGGTGACAAATCCTTCGGCATTAAATCTTCCGGATATTTGAAAGCGTTCGCTTAAGGCTCGAGTAAACAAATAGTCAAGATTAAAAATCAGAAGAAAAACCAGAAAATAGACCGCTGCCATTAATAATACCGCACGTTCTCCCATTACTTCCGAGAACTCCTGAAGAAGCGGTCTATAAAGACCCGGTTCAGGAGCCTGAAGATAGGCATCATATCGTTTCCTAAGGCGAAGTACAAAATAACTGGGAAGCACCAGCAGAAAAGCCCAAGGCCACAATAAGTCTTCCACACTGATCAGATAGATAATCTTGCTTGAAATCAATGAAGACAATAACCCGCCAAGCAATCCAGCGCCGGCCAACATGGGAAAAATCTGTTTGCTTTGTCGAGTATCACAGATATCATTGGCAATAATCCAAAAGACGACGAATAACGACAATTTGCTGATATAGGCGGTTGCATAAAGAATCACACTTGCCCACGCGTAATGACGCACCAATATGCCGAACACCACCACCACCACACTAAAGAAACCGGATAACATCCAAATGACTGAAGCACGATGCAAACGATCGATAAACTGGAAAAGAATGAAGGAAATACCGAACAAACAGAGTGCGTTGAGCTGGAAAAGATTGGGCAATGCTTTGACCGTCAAATACTTGATGACAATCGCTTCCGTGACATAATCCCCTAGAATCGCCGCGCAATAAATGACAATGATTAGGGAAACCAGATCGAAAAAAGCCTTGCGGTTTTCCACTGAAAAGCTTTTAAGCATCATTTATTGCACCCATAAAATGTAAAAAGGCAGGGGCCTTTTCGGACTTGGAGTCCGTAAGAAGGCCGCTGCCTTGAACGTCCATAAGAACAAGCGCGCTGTTAGAAGGAGTATGTCGCGGTGATCGCCGTTAAAATGTGGTGACTGTTCCCGCTAATCAGGTTTCCCCATTTGTAGGGAATGTCCTCAGCAACAACCCCATCAATCTTAAGTTTTTCCTCGATATTCAACCCGACACCAAAACCGACATGATCGGCAGCGGTCATATCCGCTTCCGGATTGGTCTCCAACATGGACATTTCGTTCTGATCAGTCTGACTTCCGTAAAGAACCTTCTTAAAACCAACACGCATGACAAACCAATCCCAAACGATATTGCGTTCAATGCCGAAAGAAAGGGGAATGGATACACAAGTCTCTTCTTTCGTCTTATTGTTGCCCACTGGAGAAGTGGTCTTATTGTGGATAAATTCCGTTCCAGCCCAGAAGAAACCTCGATCCAACGTGATATTGGCCCCTAATCCTCCGGTGATTTCTCGTACCTGATAGTCGCGAACAGAAATGCGTTTAAACTTCACAACAGGTACGATTTCGCCGTTCAGCGAGGCAAGACTTGAGAACCAGCGTGCATTCACAAAAAAGGATAAATCATTATCATCATATGTCGGAATACTAAAGGCACCCAAACGGGCGGTATCTTCATTACCCGTGTAGCTCAATAGCCCAAGGCCAAAAGAAAGCTCCATATCAATATTCTGGGTTAGAGGCATATTGATACCGAGATCCCCTTTGACAACAGTCGAACTCCATTCCAAGTCCCGCTGTGATGAATAATGATTGAATACTCCCGTATCACCCGCTACCGTACCTGTTGTAATACCTACGGATTCCAGTTTTGCCTGGGAAGCTAACATCTTCGAACCCGGAACGGTGACCGATTGCATAGCGGCATACATATGTCCGCCCAACATGATACCGTTCGCCATGGTATATCCTAAAAAGAAATCAGAATTCGGCACCACGGGATCCGGAATAATATGGCCATTGGCCACTGCCGCATTTTCCAAAACATCCACCAACTCATTCTGACGATTCATCATTGCACCCACGCAAATCATGGGATAACGGGTCTCCGCTTCCTTGTCCTTATTCAAAGAAAAGGCAAGAATACCCCCGCCATAGGGATGTGATGGGTCCTGGTTCTTATAATTGGTATTCGAATCCGAGAATTCAACCATTCTCCCCATTTCGCCGATAAGAAAGTTCGGATAGATGTTAATATTCGCCGGATTTTCAAAAATACCGACATCATCCATGAAAAAGTCAGAACTCTTACCCATGGATTCCACCCGGGAATTCGTGGAAAAGGCTTGGCTGGCAAATAATACAACCAGCAAAACACAGAGGGTCGCCGCTTTCATACGCGCTCCTTTTTAAAATTCGTTCAATATTATTGAGAAAAGGCAAAGGGATAAGTGACCGTCGCAATACTACATTTACTGCAGGGATCAAAGCGCCAGGTCCGAACACGCTTTAACACTTCCATTTCCATTATTTTATCGCGCAGGGTGGAGCTGACCACCGTGCTGCTAATCACGTTTCCGGCCTGATCAATGGCAAATTTAACCGTTACTTTTCCCTTCAGATTCGGTTTATCACGCAAGCGCTTATTGTATTCGGCACGAAGTCCGCCGATATGCTGCATAACTACCCGATAAATATCCGCCGGATTACGGCCTCCGAGCCCGCCCGCATCATTCCAAATATCAGACGAGGAAGGCAAATCAACACTGGCACGCTTCGTCAATCCTGAAACCGTGCTGGCTGCACCCGCAAGACCGTTTAGGAGATCGCCGATGCCGCCCGCACCGCCGTTGCCGGAGTAGCCGGAATTAAAATTGGCCCCAGCCGTACCCATTCGACCGATTCCGGCCGTTCCAGAAGTCTTCAGACCACCGATATTATTCAAGACCTGATTCAAGTCTTTAGCAAAGGTATTGCCCATGAAGTTAGCACCGGCAACATTGCTCCTGGTTTTTCCAGAAATGATGGCCAAGAGCCCTTTTTGGGTTACAGCCTGCTTGATATCCCCTTTGCCCGCACCCGCAACGGGTCCGGCGGCCTTTAATTTTGGAACCTTTAATTCTTTCTTCTCAACCTTTTTTTCTTCTTTTGGTTTCTTTTTTTCCTCTTCCTTTTTCATCTCCTCCGGCAAAGTAACAATGGTTGCTGAAATTTCAGGAGGTATCTTTTCGAAAAAATCAGAAACCACATCTACAAACTGAAGGGTAGTAAACCAGATCCCGAGTAAAATCCCCATAATAATGGAAATCAGCACCAATAATCCAATCCGGCGATCGGACTCAACTTCAAATAGATCTTTTCTCGCCGCAATAGCGACCAGTTTGGCGTCGGACATATTCCTTATTCCTCCCTGCCCATAACGGCGAATTTTATGGCATTGTAGCCCACTTCTCCACACGTGGCCATAATCTTGTAGATTACATCATAATCAATATTTTTATCGCATTGAACCACAATTTCGCCCTTTACCTGGGAAAGCGCCCCAACTTTAACCATATTTTCTTCCTGCTTCATCGCCAAGGTCAGTTTATCACGAACCGCGGTGACCGAAATATCGTCTTTTTCCCGAACCTGACTGGTCCGGGCAACCGGAATATTATCCACCATAACCCACTCATTCGTGATGGCAAGCATGAGGTGAGTCTCCTTTGGACTCTCCTTACTGGTGGAGAGAGGGAGCACCAAGTTATCCGCATTGGTCATTAGTTGGCCCTCTGCAGAAAAGCTTTTAAGCAAATAAACCAGGATAATGGTCATCATGTCCATCAAGGACGTGATGGTCAACCCTGCCGTCTTCTTCTTTTTCTTCATTCTTCCACGATCAATCGCCATGATGCGCTCCTTGTATCAACCAGCCAGTTTGGCCAATGAAATTTTCGGAAATCCAAATTCGCGACAGATGTCCATAACATGGATTAGTTTATCAAAAACAACTTCGTCCTCAGCGACAATCTTAATTTCCCCCTGATCCGGCACATCCGGATATTTTGATTTAATGACCATTAAACGGCTGGCCAACTGATCATACAGGGTATGTTCCTTCAGCTTATAATCGGAAACATTACCAACAACCTCCATCCGCCGATTATACATACTTAAAACATAGAGCGTATCACCCTGATTGGGCAACTGATTCGCCACTAATCCAGAGGCGTAGGTCATGGGCTCATCAAATTTATTATATACCGCTTGCATGACTTTTCCCGTATCCGTATCAGAACTCTTTTCGAGAGTGTAGAGAAGAATTTCCTCACGTTCAAAAAGCGTCAACACTCTTTTCGGATCCTGAGGGCAACGAGGAAGTTGAAGTTTGTTCTCCTTGGTCATTCTGTACAGATAGGTCTCTTTTTGGTCGCTTCCCTGGGGAAAAGCGTAAACATATTTATGCCATTCCTGCACATAGGTGGTGGGTAACATCGCCCCCCGCGCCCCCAACGTGATCCCTTCATCGGTAATGAAAACGGTCAGCAACAACCCTTGATCATCCATATCTTTCTGCTGGACCTGCTGAGGGGTCATTACCCGGTTTTCGGGTAAATTAATGTCCAGTAGTTTGATGGAAGCAAAGGAAGCGCATGCCAACAAAAATGGAATCAGCACCGAAAAAAGATTCATGAAGGACTTCAGGTCAAGATCATTATCGTAGCTGCCGACCTTCTTTATGCGTCTCATCGCCTTAGTCCTTCTTCAGAAAGGTATTGATCATTTTTGAGGATTTTTCATCCATTTCTTCAATCAACCGATCCGTATGGGAGGCAATAACACCGTTCGCTACCAACAAGGGAATAGCAACGACCAAGCCGAAAAAGGTGGTGGCCATAGCGATAGCGATACCGGTTGCTAATGCTTGAGCACGTTGGGCGGCAGGAACATTCGCCACGGCATCGAAAGCAAGGAGCAATCCGAAAATGGTTCCCAGAAGACCGAGCAATGTTGCAACATTAGCAAGCACCACTAACAAAGGGGTATAGCGCTGCATACGCGGAACATCGGTTAAAAAGACCTCATTAAAAGCCTTATCCATCTCGTCTTTACCGGTTTCTTTATTCACAAGAATAGCGGACATTATTTTAGCGATGGGTAATTCATAGGAAGAGGAAAATTTCAAGGCTTTTGCAAAATCTCCGGCTTTAATCAGTTTGTACAAATCCGACATGAACTTGGCACGTCCCATGCTGCTTTTAATAAAGATAAAATAAATGCGTTCGATGGCCATGGCCCATGCGATCATCGCAATAACCAAGATACCCCACATATAGATTCCACCTTCACCCTGGAAACCCTGGACAAGATACTTAAGTGATGCGCTCTCCATTTGAATGCTCCTTTTTTGGTGTGATGAAAAAACCGATTATTCTTATTTTATTCTTCTTCTTGTTCCTTTTCAACCTTAGAATCAACCTGCATCCCTTTGCGAAAAGCCTCTGCACGAGGATCCAAGGTTACGCCTTTATAGTAATAAATTTCATTCTCCCATTCAAAATTCTCACGATCCACATTTAACATGAAAAGAGGATCATGAATAAAGTCCTTATTAACACGAAGGGGCCGGTACTCTCCGTTATCAAAATCCAGAATATAGACCGGATCCACATTATCCAGATACCCTTGGACCTGGATTTCCTTCATAGAAATCGCATCCGACTCGCCTTTTGAAGTGATGAACTTACGTTCAACCCAACCTTTTCGGCCATCGGATCCTTCAATTCGAACGAAATGATTCGCTTCTTCAAGAAGTCGAACCTCTTCGCCTGCCCTTAATTCAAAGATCGATTTTTCAAACAATGTGCGAGTCTTATTC
>MGVN01000025.1:61327-74677 GCA_001800515.1 Elusimicrobia bacterium RIFOXYB2_FULL_49_7
GTTTCTCCCCGAACCCGCTATCGGCTAAAACGCCTAAAGCGAATAGAAGGCAAATAAGGGTTCTCATTGCCCATCAATCACTAAGGTTTGGCTTTCAATGTTTCTATCTCGGACTTTACCCGTTCTATTTCACGTCTCGCACCGGCTTCAACACTATTTAACAGTGATATCTTTTCAGCGATATCCATTCCGTTGTCTTCCATAATTCTGGCTATCCGGATCATCGCTCGTTCATACATCGTTTGCGCCGAATTGTCCAGGTAACGCGCACCCGGTGCAACTTTAGGAGCCTCTTTAAAGACCGTCGCAAAAGCAGGGCTTTCGGGAGCATGTCGCGCCAACTCTTTTTTTGACCGCTCTACCCAGCTGTTGTTAACATAAACTTCCGCGCACGCACGAATACCATCCTCAAAAACCGGGACACATTTCCTGACATATTCACCGATCTTGGTCTGAACTTGCGTCTGGTATTCATCATATTCCTGGGTGCCTTTTGGAAAAGGATTAGGTGTTCCATTCAAGATATCACCGCTTTCCACAAAGGAAAAACCCCAACGGTACCAGGCCTCAGCATAACGTTCCGAAGAATGTTCCACCCACTCATCCCGGACGCCCATTTCATTCCCGAATTTAGCAATGTTCATATAGTAATATTCCATGGCCTTTTGAAAATATCCGGGTAGCGCCTCATTGACCATGGCTTTGGTAAAAGCGGCCTTGTAAGGATCGCGATCCAATACAGGTTGCGATTTAACCACCTCCATGAGATTCCAAAAAACCTCTCCGCACATAAAAACCGCATGGGTCGTCCATTTCGCGGTTCCCAGAGCGATACATTTTGTAAATAAGTCGATCGGTCGTACCAGTGCAGCAGTCTTAGCTTCTAACTTTTTCTTTACCTCTTCCTGCCCCTGTTTACCCGTCCTCGTCGTCCGAAGGTCCAATTCTATATATTTTTCATACTCCCATTCACCCAGAATATAATAAGCTTCCGCAGCATAGGCCGGATCCAGAACTTGAGACTCATCATTTCCGAACTTTTCCTGTATATCAATAATGCTACGGTACATTTTGTCTTCTTCGGCGCGTTGTCCAAGCCGTTTATACGCCTTGGCCGTCTTCATCAAAGATTCAACGACTTTTGCCTTTTCCTTACCGTATTTCTGGATGAAATTGAGATAAGCTTCTGTCATTTTTCGATCGTTTTCCATCTTTTCATAACAGATGGCAATAGAAAAGACAGCTTCGGGCGTAAACGGAGAGGTGGGAAAAGCAGTTGCAAGTTTGCGATACAGCGCTATCGCTTCGTTATACTGTTTAGCCTTTTCATAGATAAGGCCGGCACTATATACCGCCCCCGGGGCTTCCCGATCGCTGGTAATGTATTTGGAAGGTGTTTTCTTATTTTCAAGACTCACATCATAAATTTTTTCATAGGTCTTGGCAGATTGGAGGTAATTGCCCGCCGAATCATACATATAGGCAGCCCGATAAATACAAGGGACCGCCTGCGAATCGCTTGGCATTTCCTTGGCAAATTTTAAAAGCATCTGCGCTGAGAACTCATAGAACTTTCCTTCTCTGAACGCATTTGCCGAGCGAAACAAGGCATCTTTCCGGAGCGAAGAATTCGGAAACTTATCAAATACGCGTTCAAATTCTCTTCCCGCTTCGGCATACAATTTGCCGGCTTCGTAAGCATATCCGGCATTGAATAGCGCCTTATCACATTGCGAAAAATCGGGATAATCAATAACTATCTGCTTGTAATAATCAGCGCTACCGGAATAGTCCCCGGCTTTCTGTTTGGCTTCAGCCACTTGATACATGGCAGCAGCGATAGCCTCAATCATCTGGGTCTTTTCCACAGGGGTGGCGGAAAATTCATGATAAAGACGCTTGTACATATCTATAGAGGCTTCGTATTGCTTGTTCTTCAAGTAAGCTTTGGCTAAATTCTCCAAGGAGGGTTTGAAGACTTTCTCATGACCGGGAAAATTTGTTACCACAAACCGATAGCCTTCAATGGCATCCGGAAATTTCTTCATGTCAAAATAAAGATTGGCTTCGAGAAAAGCGACTTCCGCAGCATGGGGTGAAGCGGGAAAACGGTTCTTAAAATCCTTGATGTAACGAAGATAATCCTGCATCTCCGGAAGATTGAAGCCGGCCGTTGACGTATCCGTCAGCTTAAGGGCTGTCAAGCGCTCTTTGGCCACCCGCTCCTTGAGCACCACTGCAGCAAAACCGGCCTCTTCCGGATTCACTTGAACCGTGGCTACCTTTTCCTTTATATCAGAATGGTACTGATTCTTAATATCGCGCTCCTCTTTCTTCTCAGACTCCTCCAGCTTCTTTTTAGCGTCATGACGATTCGGATATTGCAAGGTGTCCTGGCGCGAAACCCAATCAAATTCCTGCGCCGCTTCTGCGGGACGTGCGATAAGCGAATCCGAAAGCAGGTCCGCCCTGAAATAATGAAAGGTAAAGACATTCCATTTTTCATCCGGAAATTTCTGAATATACTTATCGTACCAGGTAATGGCCTGCGTCATATAATTTCTGGCATTGTCGACCTTGCCCGAATCCCTTTGCGCCATTGCCAATCGATGATAATACAGCGGAATCATGGACGCCGCATCCCGAATGTATTCACGAGTCTTGGCCACCCGCTCCGTCTGAGACGCATAGGTCTTGTCCCAAGCGGAACCGGGGCCGTATTCATTGAGCATCCGTTGCCGGAGCATATTGGCTTTCAAATAATCCTTTTCAATGACATAACAATCGGTCAGCGCCTTTAAGGCCATAGGGGCTTCGACATAATTGGGGAAATTCTTGATCAGGAAATTCAGGGATTTGATAGCCTCCTTGACATTATCATGATCACGATTCTTGATACCGATGGTATAAATGATGAAATCCTGATAGGAGCGACCGCCCCGTTTGTTGAAAAACTTGAGCGCATTTTCCGCACCATCCTCCATTTCCGAAAAACTGATGGCCAGATATTCAATCGCTTCGTCCCGAAAATCCGCATGCTTATATTTGCCGGAATCGGCCAATTCGACATATTCAAAAAACTTGTCGATCGCCTTATCGAATTGAGACATATTGTAATAACAGGACGCGATACGGTAAAGGGAAAGCAAATAGTTGTCGGCACCGGACAACATCCCCACCGCGAGATAATGCTTAAGGGCATTCTCATTATCCCGATTCATATAATAGTATTCGCCTATGCGCAGATGGGCAAAGGGCACGTTCTCACTCTTGGGAAATTCTTTGACCAGATTATTGAAGGTCTCAAAGGCCATTTCAAAGTCACCGATGCCCGTAAAAAGGTTCCCCAGTTTGTACAGCGTGACATCCCTATTCTTGAAGGTTGGACAGGTTAACACCAATTCCTTATACACCTGGATGGAACGAGAATAATCAGGGATGGGTTCAATCGGAGGTTGGCCGACCGCACCGCGCTTCTCCCATATTGTATAATCCTCTTTAAAACGGGTCTGTCGTTCAGCGTAGCGATCACGATCATCATCATAATAAAGCGTTCCCAGTTGGAATAAAGCATCACAGTGACGCTCCTCCCCTTTCTGGGTGCCTGAAACAATCTGCTCAAATAGACGAATGGACTCCCCGCGTGTTTCCTTGGATTTCGAGTCAATCTTGTCAATCTTCTGTTTTTCCTGTTGCCTCAAAACATCTTTCTGTTGGCGCAGTTTTTCCATTTTCTCGAGGATTTCCCGACGTTTGCGCTCCTTTTCTTCATCCGACTGGGAATAGATAAGCGAATGGAAAGCAAAGAGAGCGAGCAACACGCCCATTATCATAACGGAAAATTTCGACACCATATCTGCCCTTCCGGATGCTAACGGTTATTCTTCCATCTCTTTAAGCTGCTGTTGAAGCTGATCCATCTCATTGTCTATCTGATTTGTCTTCTGCTTCGTATCCTGCAAGATACGGCCCTTCTTTTCGGTTTCAATCAGATGAAGTGCGGTGGCCAGCGCATATTCGGCATCTTTTTTCAGCCTGACCGCGGACTTCTTGAAGGCAAACTGAGAATTGGCCTCTATACGGAAAATTGAAAAATCGCCGATTTCCTTGTCAAAGGACTTCCATTCTCCGGTCATGCCTTCACGTTGTGAATCCCCTGCAGGCGAGGGCTTTCGCAAAGCCAGCTGAAGTGACTTTTTCTGAAAAGAGCCGTACCCGCGCATGACATCCTGATTAGTCGCTTCGCGCGCCTTGAACTCCTCACGTGAGATATACCGTGCATCGCACATTTCGATACACTTTTTAAAGGCCTCGATCGCTTTTGTATAGTTTTTAATCAGTGTAAGCGAATACCCC
Organism: Elusimicrobia bacterium RIFOXYB2_FULL_49_7; assembly: GCA_001800515.1. Next base: position 65,684 of record MGVN01000025.1, read on the forward strand.
ATAACCAGATAAGCCTCGGAAACCAGACTGCTTTTCGGTCGCGTACTGATGAGGTTGTCCGCGGTTTTGATTGCCTCATTGTAAGACTGTTCCACACCACCTTTGACATAGGTCCAGGCCAACCCCAGCAATGCTTCATCATAAAAACGGCTTTCAGCAGGCACCTTCTTATATGCACCAAAAGCAAATTTCAGGTTACCCTGTTCAAAATAAAGGTGGCCCAATTTGACAAAAGCCATTTCCTTCAGAGACTTTTCAGACACCGTACGGATGGAGTCGAACTTGATAATGTTGCCCAAGTGTTCAACGGCATCATCGAAATTCTTGCGGTGCACATTGAGCATGGCCAATGTGTATTGTGCATAGAGATAGTTTTCATTTCCCGGCTCAATGCTGTTCAGGACGTTAATGGCATTTTCAAACTCATTCTTGTTGTAATAAATCTGACCCGCCACATAATCCGCGTCCGGCGCCACGTCCGCATCACGATAGAGGTTCATGATAAAACCGTAATTCTTGAGCGCATTGTCATAATCATGTGTCTTGTAATCCAGATTCTGGATTTGAAAAACGAATTTAGGGCGAAAATCCGAGGTAGTGTATTTTTTCAAGCCCATCTGGTAGACTTCACGCGCCGCATCATTCATCTGCATATATTCGTAGGACTTGCCCATATAAAAGGTCGCGATGTCGACCTTGGAGAAGGAAGGCCATTTAGCGAGAACCTTACCGAACGCGAAGCTGGCCTCCCAATAACGCTTGGCAAGATAAAGGCGCATTGCCTCGTTAAAATCGTTCTGCGGCTCCTTGACGAGTTGTCTATACCATCTTTCCGAAATTGCTTCTTCCCGAGTAGGTCCGAACCGCATGATAGCGCGGATAACATGCCAAGACTGATAATTTTTGGACAAGGAATCTTCAAGGGAGATATCGTAATCATAGTCCACTTGAACCCGCTTCAGCACATTGATATGCTTCCAATTAAGACTGAAGCCGATGGGAATCACACTATTGGTCTTAATGCCGGAACGGAGACCGAAGAATTTGAAAGGAAACCATTTGGCATGGATCCCGTAAGCCACGGAGATATTCTTGAATTGTTTGCCGCGCGCTTCAAATTGTTGCTTGATGGCATCGGTATTGTCACCTGTAGCGCTGGAATCAAAATTAGGATCCCCGAAATTGTTGGCCTCGGTAATCAGATCCATAATCGCACAGTTGAAGGAAAGTTCGAACCGTTCCAGGAAGGTTCGGTAATATTCATTGTACCAATGTGCCTGCAAATGAAGGTTAAGGGGGTATTTATTGAATTCGTCCCCGGAAGAACGACCCAGATCTTTATAAATGACGTTCTGGACGTTCACTCCTAGACTGACTTTACCCAACAGATAGTCGTCCACGGGATGGAAACGGAGACCCAGGTCACCGGTAAAACCAAGTTCGCCCTGTTCCGCCACATCGGGAATGATGGTCGTAATATTGGCACCCACGGAAAGGTAAGGCAGCAACCGATAGGCATAAGAACCTTGAAGCACATATTCCGCAGCCGAAATATATTGTCCTTCAAGCACCTCGCCCCTGTCGTTTGTTTTAGGGACATTGTTCAATCCCACAGACATGAAAGTGAAGGCCGCCGTATGATCAAGCAGAAAGGGCACGGCAATGGACGTATAAATCGGCGTCCATTCGATACCCCACAAACGGACACCCAGCGTCAGTTCGGACTGATCCACACCCGTTAAAAGGGCCGGATTCAAATAGGCGCAGGTAAAATCGGAAAAGTTGGCCAAAATATCCGTGGTGAGAATAAGACCCGGAATACCACCCGCACCGGTTCCGGTCATCGCACGGGCCGGAACGACTGTCAATAAAAGGGCTGCTGCGAAAATAAGACAACCCGTTTTCAGGGACCTTGTCAGGGACTTCAAAATATCTGCTCCGTTTTTATGTTTCATGATTGGGCTCCCCGTCAGTTGATTCGCTTGAATTCAATACGGCGGTTCTTGGCCCTACCCTTGGCCGTTCGATTGCTTCCCACCGGCTCCGATTCTCCCGCGCCCCGGACAGCAATTCGATTGGGATCAATACCGCGGTTTGCCAGATAATCTTTAACAGACTGGGCACGATCAAGAGATAACATCATGTTGGCCCGGGCATTACCGATGTTATCGGTATGGCCGGAAATCTCCACCCTGACATTCGGAAAGGCTTCAAGAGAGTTGAAGACATTGTCCAAAATAGAATAGGACTCATCCAACAGTTCCGCACTACCCGTCCGAAAATTGACACCTTCAAGAATAAGAGTCTGCTTGATTTCCTGGGGTTTTTCATCCGGACAACCATCCTGATCCTTGAATCCGTTCAATGTTTCCGCATCATTAGGACAACCATCCGATGCATCCACAATGCCGTCCTGATCATTATCCGGGTCCGGACAGCCGTCCAAATCATCAAAACCGTCCTTATCTTCCGGCTCCAACGGACATTTGTCACGGCTGTCGTAAATTCCGTCCTTATCATTGTCATAATCCGGGCAGCCGTCCTGATCTTCGAATCGATCAATATCTTCAGGGATTTCCGGACACTGGTCCACATCGTCCATAATGCCGTCGTTGTCCTTATCCACCGAGACCATGGTCTGCATTTCAAGCGTCATGAGACCCCGATCCACGCCGTTTTCACCGGACTTCAGCATGGGCGAAACCGGTTTGCAATAATAATTGAAGGTAGTGATGCTCATCGTGGGGTTCTTAAACATGGGAAGCTTGTGAAGATTGGTCTTGTTCTCAATGGCAAAATAGCTCGTCCCTGCCAGGAAATTCTCGTAAAAATCGTTATAAATGATGCGGGTCCGCTTGGCACTCCGGTCGCAAAATACACCGTACTCATCGTTACCGGCCAGGATATTGTTGCGAATCAGAACCTGGGTCATCTTGGCACAGCAGATTCCGCTATATCCGTTCTCAAGAATGACATTGTTTTCGATTTGGGTGTCAATGGCTTTTACAGACTGACAAAAAATACCGGACCACTTGTTCCGCATAATAACATTATTATGGATTTGGGGTAGGGACATGATACACATGATACCTGACCCTTTGTTATCAATAATAATATTGCTATGTATGACAGGCGCAGTCGCTTTACAAAGAATGCCGAAACGTCCGTTTCGGATGGTGAATCCTTCAATAACCGCTCGATCAGCACCCATCACCACAGCATCTCCCTTGCGACGGCCGTTGATAATGGTAGTTTTTTGGTCTTCGCCCTTTAAAACAACATCATCTACAAGAGCAATATTCTCGTAATAGATGCCCTTAGAAACAAATACAGTATCCCCGGGCTGGGATTTCAGCAATGCTTTGTAGATGGACCGGAACTGTTCCGGCACCTTGAGCACTGCCCCCAAAGCGCTTGTTGCACAAAACAACAAAGCCATCATCAAAAATACGGTTTGTTTCTTCATAATGTTTTAACGGTTAAATAATAAATGGGTGTTCTCATTGAGAGGTCATCTTCTTATCCCATAGTTTTGTTCAATATATGTATTTCTTAAAAAAATTGTCAAGTTTTTAGAACCGTTTTACATTTTCCTGCGTCTAACCAAGGGGTTTTATAATCTTGCGTATTTCCAACCGAGCTGATGAAGCGTGACGCAGATCACGCCTCATCAGCTTGGAATGTGCTCTTACACAGATTACTTACATAGCCGCTTTTCGCCGTATTTCGCCTTTTTCCCAAGTGCTTCTTCAATACGGAGGAGCTGGTTATATTTGGCAACACGGTCGGTTCTGGAAAGCGAACCGGTCTTGATTTGGCCTGCGCCCGTGCCCACGGCCAAATCCGCGATAAAGACATCTTCTGTTTCGCCGGAGCGGTGAGAAGTGACGACCCCATAACCGGCCTTCTGGGCCATCTTGATGGTTTCCAAAGTTTCACTCACGGTCCCGATTTGATTCACCTTGATGAGAATCGCATTGGCCGCACCCATCTTGATGCCCTTTTCAAGAAATTTGGGATTGGTGACAAAAAAATCATCGCCTACCAACTGCACCTTTTTACCCAACGCTTTCGTAATCTTCACATATCCTTCCCAATCGTTCTGATCCAGCGAATCTTCGATGGAGACAATGGGATATTTCTTCACCCAGCCCGCATAAATACCGATCATCTCATCTGCGGAAAAAAGTCTTTTGGGATTGGATTTCCAGAATTTGTAACCCTTGCGACCGCCTTCATCGAACAATTCGCTGCTGGCGCAATCCAGGGCGATACGAATCTGGGAACCGGGCTTGTATCCGGCGGCCTTAACGGCTGTCATGATGACCTCAAGCGCTTCCTCATTGCCCAGGTTCGGGGCAAAACCGCCTTCATCACCCACGGCCGTGACATGCTTGTTCTTCTTAAGCAGCGCTTTCAGGGCATGAAAGATTTCAGTAATCCAACGGAGTCCCTCCGAGAAGCTCTTGGCACCCACAGGCATGATCATGAATTCCTGGAAATCAATCTTGTTGTCCGCGTGCTTGCCGCCATTGATAATATTCGCCATGGGCACAGGCAGACGGAAATCCTTATTATGATGAAGTTTGCCGATATATTTCCAGAGCGGGGTCTTGGCATCCTGAGCTGCAGCACGGCAGATACCCATGGACGCACCGAGAATGGCATTGGCGCCGAAGCGGCTCTTGTTGGGCGTACCGTCCAGTTTAATCATCAGCGCATCCAGCCCTTGTTGGTCAGCCGGCTCTTTTCCCTTGAAGGCGCGGGCGATTTCCGTGTTGGCATGATGGACCGCTTTCAGAACCCCTTTGCCCAAATAGCGTTTTTTATCGCCATCTCGAAGTTCACAGGCTTCATGCTCACCGGTGCTGGCGCCCGAAGGAACCAAGCCCGTACCGACAATACCGTTTTGCAGGATGACATCCACTTCAACGGTGGGGTTGCCGCGGGAATCCAATACTTCGCGTGCAATGACTTTAGAAATTTTGCTCATGGTCTTCTATCCTTTCAGTTAGGTTGATAGTTCTAAATCCGGAAAAAGAAATATAGTTTCGGGCAGGAAACAGAATCCAGGGGTTTTGGAATGGATAGATGAGTTATGTAGGGCCGTGTCACGACACAACCCCACACAACAAATATGAAAAAGATTATTTCAAAAGGGTCATCTGCTTTGACGCTGCTTTATTTCCGCTGATAATTCTCACCAAATATAATCCGGACGGATGGTTCGCACCGTTCCAAACAAGAGAGCGGTCAGCAGATAACGAGTGCTCCGAAAGAGTCATTGTTTGAATCCGTTTTCCGGCCATCTCATAGATTTCCAAAATACTGCCGGTTTCCAGCTTTCCACAGACCATTATCTTAACCTTGGGATTAAAGGGATTCGGAGAAAAATGGAGGGATAATGTTGACAAATCTTTTTTTGCCTCATCCGTCTTATCGATAGCCGTCGCTCCATCCCAACCGGCCAAGGTTGCCCAAAGCCACCAGGCCGCATAGGCTTTTAAATTGGCATTCAAAGGTTCGCTATGGGCAGAGGAGCAGGTGTACCAATCCACCTCTTCCGTATGGCTATTTTGCCAGGTCTGTGCCCAGTTACCGATATAGCTTCCTGAACTGCCGGCATAATAGCTGCAATCATCACTGGCAAATTCATAAAAGTTGCCATCCGGATCATAGCTTTCAATGTCCGCAAAGTCATACAATACTTTTTGGTTGGTATTGCAATAATCCCGAATCATTTGATTTCCCCCTTTTGTATCACTATCAGCCCAATGATTCAAATGGCCGGTCATATAAACAAATACTATCCCCGGATAAAGATTCTCAAGTGAATCCATCGGCACGAGATATTCGCTGGCTAATGTCTCATCAGCATACTTTGTGCTTACCTGACCACACCATGACCAGATAATGACATTCACGTCCGGATGAGAGCTGCCTCGACCGCTTGAGTTAGGTGTCCCTAAATAGGCGGTCGTATTTTCCACCCACTGCGGATAATATCCCACATCACCTGCCATGGCACCATCACGCAAATCAAGCGCTCCGTTAGTACCTCCGGTGTTCCAGGCAAACACATTTTCAGAATAATCCAATCCCAAGCCATTCCCGTTGATAAAGCCCACCAATCCCGTCATTCCGGTGGTCAGTTGACTCCCATGAGAGGTATGGCCATAGGCAATATGAAGCTTGGTCTTGGCACTATCAATCCAGGCAAGGGGAATTTGAGTCAGAGCCCGGCACGAGTGATTAATCACTGTTTGAGAAAATCCGCTTAGTACAGACAACAAGACAACGATAAAGAAACGCATGGTTCCTCCTTTGAATGGTTTCACTTACTCCACATGAACAAGTGTTTGATTCTGTTTCTGGTTTTCAAAACAGAGCTTAATATAAGTGCTCGAAAAACTTCCTTTCTGAATCCGTACTTCATCAATAATACCTTCAAATGTCTTGACGCTTTCGTTAATCATCAATGGAAAGGTGGTTGAAAAAGCATTGACTCCTGAAATGTCAGTAGAATCGACAATACTGCCATTTGTAAATGTCTTCATAAAGTTATTGTTTTTGTCGATAACGCAAGCCAAATAAATCCATTGATCATTCAAATAAAATTCATTTTCAGCGCCGAAATCACTTTCAATGCCGCCATTATTGATAACCGCCATGAGGGTGCCATAATAGGATTTAATGCCATACGCTTCTTTCCAGAGAATCTTATCCAAATCCCCATTATTCTGGAAAACTTTGATCCAGGCAGAAAAGAAAAAGGACTCAGAACCGAAACTCAGGGATTGATTGGACGGATTAGGAACAACAATACAATCCCCGGAATCCATATAAGAAAAGGCTGCGCCCATATTACTCTGGACATAGGCCCCACTTGACATTGTTCCATTGTTCCGGTTTTGAGTGGCATCATGGCTCTGATTATTCAGATGCCATACCCCTCTGAAGCCAAGCGCCGTATCAAATACCGCTGCGCTGCTGGACTCATTCCCGGCTGCAGGATTCCCCCAGTACATTCTGAGTCGAGTCTCGCTGTTTCCCAAGACAGTATCGACCTGCACCCAGATAAAAGCTGTTTTACCGGAAAAGTCATAGCTTTCTATTTCATAGGCCAAACTGTTGCCATATTGGTTGGTGAATCGGATATCCGCACCTGTTGCCTGCGCCTCTGAGAAAGGAAAAGAAGTACTGTCCAGTCTTACCAGAACCGGAAATTGGGTTATGGATTCGGCCACATCCGCTCCAGCCTCTCTGGTATTTAACGTAAGCGCAGTATGATGTTTCCACAAAGGGAACGGAACTGCAACAGTGGAGCCTCCGGCAATGACCTCTATTGAATCAACCACAACAATATTTAATGAGGGATGGCTCTTATTCTTAAGGATAACGGAAACCATGCTACCGGGAACCGAATCCAGAGTGACAACCGTATCTAAGGAACCGGTTTCCAAATACCTATCAGTCCCAGGCAGGTAGACATAATTATTATCCGCAATGAGAGAGTCAAAAAGGGTAATGATGAGTTTTCCTGTCTGCTTAAGAGTGTCGGGGGGCAATATCAGAGAATCATCCGCATTAACAAGGAGCTTCCGAATGAGCAGCTTTGTCAAATCAATGCTATCATCGGCAAGAATATTATAGGTGCCCGATTTGATATTTGTAAACACAAAGCATCCGGAGTCATTTGTCATGTCCACGGTAACGGGCCTGTCATCATGATAGGGATTATAGTCACTGGGAAAAAGTCGCACTCTTGCTCTTGCTGCAGGATTGCTGTTGCTTGCCACAATCTTGCCTGCCACCATGGCATTTCCCACATCCGTTGCAGAACCTCCCTGTGCAGTGGGTTGATTGTCAGAACACGACAGATAGAAAAGCAATGCAATCATTAGGACGAGAATTGTTTTCATGGTCGCGAATCCTTGTTTTTATTCCTTTTTCGCAAGTTGGATTGCAATGGAAAGAGCTGCATGTTGATCTGAAAGACCTTTCTTGGGCCTTGGTCGCTTTCTATCAGTGCCAGTATCTTCCTTCGAGCGCTATCCACTTCCAGCTTGATTTTCTCAAAGGTATCTTCTGAAAAGCTTCCGGTAATGGTGCGATAATACCGCTTTTCCAGAGGAATATCGTCTATTGCCTGCTTGCTGATTTCTATCATATTTCGATGATATTCCCGTACGCCCATGCTTTTTATTTCAGGTCCGGTAGTCATGATGTTTGAAGTCAATCTGAAAACATTATCGTTGTCTTTTCGTATCAGATTCAGCTCCAACAGGAGGTCAACCGCCTTTTCCGCTTGTCTTGGAGTAATTTGAGGATAGAGAGCATGGGCCAATGCTTCAAAATCACCCGTAAAGAAATTGCAGTGAATAAACTCGCGAACAACAACATTGTACCAGTTGGAAAAATAGGCCATCTGGTTCTTTTGAATCTGCTGAGCATTGGATTGGGTGGCAAATTCTGACAATTGGTTGAAATAAAACTGTTTCCGGGAAATTTGCTTTGCCTGGTTGAACAGGACAAGGGCAGCGAAATACTCACTCTCTTTTTTGTTCAGCTCCAGTGCTTTGGCAAATTGTGGAATACTGATGGAAGAAAGACTCTTTTTCCTATCTATGACATTTTTCAGGAAATTTGGGCCCTTGAGCCCGGCCTTGGCAAGAAAATAGCGATGAGAGAACCCTGCTTGTGTTAGCTTTTTAAACTCATAATAATCTTTTAAGAATTCTCGATAATCGACATAGTCAAATAAAGGCCTCATATGCTTGTAATTTACATTATTTTACAATAAATATCAAATTATTATAGACTACATTAAATTATTGTATCTTATTGTTTATCATACATTTCTTATTATTAATATACTCTATCATGATATTGACAACGTATTTATAGAGTGCTGATTACCGCGAAAAAGATAACGCATCGAAACAGACTAAGAAAAATGAACTTGAGAATTATCCCACTAAGAACGAGTTAGGC
>MGVN01000025.1:74685-75766 GCA_001800515.1 Elusimicrobia bacterium RIFOXYB2_FULL_49_7
ACAGCACCGGCATTGTGGCCCTCAATAAGGGAAGAACGCACAAGTCCCTTGCCCCGCGTACGAAGAAAATCCTGCACCGCACGTCGCATGGAAAGCCCTTTAGCAGGCCCCATACCATGAATCACCCGAAGACTCTTAATCTTAAAGCAGCGACATCTGTCAAGTGCTTTTTCCAGCTCAAAAAGACCCTGTTCAATGGAAAGTCCATGAAGATCGATTTCCTCGTCCACAACCATCTCCTGCCTGTCCCTTTTTTTTGCTGTTTTCAGGGATACTTTCTTCTTGTCAACACCCTTCCGAGCAGACATTACTCCACCAGCATACTTTTCGTAAACACTTACAGGATAACGCATTATCCACTCAAGCTGCATCCGTTTTGCGTCCATATTAAAACCTCTTTACAAGTCCGTCTAAAAAATAGCTATTTTTCTTCCAGGAACAATAAAAAAGGAGCGGGCTATTTCCGTTCAAGCGCATGTTTTTGGAGGTTTTGTAGATTCCTCCACGATTATCAAGATTACCGGCCATGCCACCTTTGGCATCTCCTCCCTTATTCGCAGTTTTGAAGAAGCTCACTTAAAAGCCATCTTATCACTTGAAAAACTGATTATCGACCTGACAGAATGCACCTTTGTTGACAGCACAGTCGTCGGACTGCTGAGCCACTTAGCGGCCAACTACCTCAAGGAAAGACATCATACGCCTCTTTTAGTCTACTCCAGCGATAAAATCCGCCAAATCGTTGAAACCATCAACGGCAACTATCTCTTCAGTCTGCTCGCCCAAGGCGAGGCCGCTATTTCCTATTCTCAAGAAGCGGTGCAAGAAGTAACTCTGAAAAAAAAGACGGACAACGAAGAATTAAAAGAGAACATCCTGTTGGCTCACGAAACGCTTCAGCAATTGGGCTCAGAGAACCACAACGAATTCTCCGGTGTAGTCGATGCTCTGAAAAAGTCGCCCCATTAACCGCACTCATAGGCACTCGGCTACCGAGAGCGTCGATTTTTCTATCTAATCAAGAGAATTTTGGATATCAACACCTGTTTCTCCAAACCGATCCGGACAAAATAGAGTCCGG
>MGVN01000026.1:0-1658 GCA_001800515.1 Elusimicrobia bacterium RIFOXYB2_FULL_49_7
AGATAGCATTCAACGCATTATTTACGCTATCTTCTACAGACAAAATAAAATCTGGGAGAATAAACCTTTAAAACTTCTCCACAAAATTTGACATTACCTTTACTGATCTAGGCTTTTGATTATGTTTTTCTTGGGACTGAAATCACATTTACGTTGCTCTATCTGGAGATGGTAAGCAGGAATAATTGGCCTGCTACATTCAGTATCGGGGTCGCTACCTGTGTTACTCCGTCGGTGACTCCGGATGCTTTTATCACACTTGCAGATACACTTATGTATGCGGCAAAGAAAAACGGAAAGAACAGGGTGAAACATGAGCTTTATTGAACGGTACCTACAGTGGTTTCACCATCCTCTTCCCCCTCATCTCTCCAGATTACCGTGTTATTGTTCCCGTAGACTGGTGCGTTCCCTGCTGCATCATCGGGCACTGTTCAGACATCCTGTTCCACATTGCTTTCATGTCGATCTGTATCGTTACTTCCTGAACAAGCTTCAGGTTCTTGTCATATTTTAAGAGCTTGTCGCCCATGAGCACGATGACTCCGCCATCAGATGCTACCATTGCTTTTCCCATCAGCCCTCCGCACATTCCTCCCGTTCCTCCCTCCTCGTGGCGCATCATCATTCCACCGCCCATTCCCTGCTGCTGTCTCTGAGCAAAGGAGAACATAACTGATCCCAGCATTACCGCCGCAACTACCACTATGCCTGCGTATTTTTTCATAAACCCTCCTTATAACCTTATTTTGTTCCCGTTACATGTAGTTTTTCCAAAAGAAAAAGCTGAACCATATAAATGGCCAGCTTTCGCAGATGATGATTACTATTCCCCTGATCATTCCCCCTCCCCATAACTACTATTTTAGTTTTTGCGGATTCTGTTGTCAATGAACCGCAAAGCGACCTGCAGAGTTGGGATAGTTCACGAACCATCCTGCCTACTTTTATCCTGCATTTACCGCTGTACTAAGGTCGGTTGAGTCTTTCCGTGATGACCTCCTGTTTGTGATATGTTGTTTCCTTCTCTAATCCATAGCTTTTGTTTCCTGCAACGTACGAGAGGCACTGTGTGGCATAAGCCGCTGCGCCAGGTGAATAGTCGAAATAGCCGTCAGGCGTGTAAATGATATGGCCGTCTTTCCCAAAAGCAAGGATTGTGGCCAGATTCTCACCTGTTGCCAGTTCCCAGAATACGATGGATTCATTGCCTCCGCCGGAAATCAACCTCTTACTATCCGGCGTAATGGCAAGGGACCGTACGCTCCAGCTATGGCCTTTTAAAGAACGGATGAGCGTGCCTGACTGCAATTCCCATATATTAATGTACCCGTCCTCATCACCCGAGATAATGTGTTTATTATCAGGCGTGACCGCTATAGCAGTGATGTTGTGCTTATGTCCCGTGAGAGTAGCAACAATCACTCCATCAGCAAGGCCGAACACCTTTACCGTATTGTCTTCGCTTCCTGAGATCAGTAGCTTTCCGTCCTGGCTCGCCGCGAGCGCTGTCACTTTCCCTTTGTGGCTTTCCCTCAGCATGCTTGACTGCATTCTATTATCATTAAAATGCGACATCAAGACATCAATGACCCTGATGCTGCCGTCCGAATGTCCCAGGACAAGATAATGATCCTTCACGGCGATCATCGGCGAAG
>MGVN01000026.1:1666-3439 GCA_001800515.1 Elusimicrobia bacterium RIFOXYB2_FULL_49_7
CTCTTTCCTCCTGCAAGATCGAATAGGTTATTGCTGCCGGCAACCAACGCATTAATAAGCTTTCCTTTTTTCATATCCCAGAACCTGAGGCTTGCGCCGCTATGCCAGGAAATAAGATACTCGCTTTCGGCAGTTTCTGTAATCGCTAGCGCTGTTGCCTCGTCCTTTGTTCCCCATTTCAAGGTGCGTGCAATTTTCCCTTTCTCGAAATCCCATAGGTTGATCGTGCCTGCAGCACTTCCCTGCGCCAGATACTTGCCGTCCCTGCTAAAGAGCAGAGACACGATGCCGCCTTTTACGCTGTCATCAAAAACACGGTGCAGTTTACCGGACGTAACGTCCCACACGCTGACACAAGTATCTCCGCGTGAACCGGAAGCGAGATACTTTCCGTCAGGGCTGAGCGCAGTCACACGCACCGTGGCATGGATGTTCCCGCTAATGGTGTTTACTGTTTGTCCTGTTCCTGCATCCCATACTACGACATCGTTCCAGGAATTATAGAGGATCCGGAGCCCATTTTCTGAATTGAATACTAATACCTCATCGGCAATGGAGCCGGTCTTTATTGTATGGAGTATCTTCCTTGTTGAGAGCGCCCAGCATTTTATCCTGCTGTCTCTGTCGGATGCGGTCACATATTTCCCGTCAGAACTGAGGTCCATTTTCCACATTTTTGGTACATTAATGGAGTCTACGAGTTTTTTGTCTTCCAGTGACCATATGTTGATGGCTGTGTCATCATCACCTCCGGCTCCGCCTCCGGAGAGTACATATTTTCCGTCAGGCGTGACTGCAACAGTTATGACTTTCCCCTTATGGCCCTCCAGCACAGCCTGCTGTCTTCCGGATGCTGTTTCCCAAATGCGCAGTGAGCCATCCTTTCCGCCGGAGACAAGGTTTTTGCCGTCCGGTGTGAAAACAACGGAATGTATAGCGTCTTCGTGGCCGCTCAGTGAACGGATGAGCCGGCCTGTGGCCACATCCCAGAGATCTATCTCATTGCTGTATCTTCCTACGGATGCCAAAGCCGAAAAGTCAGGGCTCACTGCCACATCAATAACAGCCGAATGCTTTTCTGCGAAGATAGTCCGTATCAGTTTACCTGTACTGATTTCCCATAGGTTGATCCTCTTGTTATGCCCGCACGACACAAGATAGGCGCTGTCTTTGCTGAACACAGCAGATATGAGATCCCCACCATGGTTGAGGCTATGCACTATCCTCCCGGAGCTGAAATCACGGATTTTAATGGTGTTGTCATCGCTTCCAGTAGCCAGGTATTTTCCGTCAGGGCTCGCTGATATGACCTTTATCCTGCCGGTATGCGCAGCTTGTATCACCAGAGAAGACCTCTCTTCCGCCACGACTATCCGCGGGATAAGAGCAGTAGAACAGAAGCAAAGAAATGTTCCTGCCATAACAGCGAACCGTACTTTCTTTTCCATGCGAAGCCCCTTGCTCATTTCTGCATACGTTTTTCAAGGACTACCAGTATCCTGGTATTCACTACTTCCCTTATTGAGCCTTCATCAGTACTTTTCGCATAACCCTTCTTTATCAAATTCTGCATTATACCGGTAATCACTTCCGCTTTTGTGTTCTGGAAGTCATTGCCAAGAGCCTGGGATTTTCTATACGCCTCATCCTTGCTCCTGGCTAACTCCTGAGACGGGGAAAAGCTGTTCGTAAGCTGGTCAATGAGCTGGGATGATAAGTCATTGAAAACACCGACCGCCTCATAATACGTTTTACGGGATTGATCGATAGTAT
>MGVN01000026.1:3463-5020 GCA_001800515.1 Elusimicrobia bacterium RIFOXYB2_FULL_49_7
AAACATAACTGCTTGTTTTAGACTAGTCATGATAAGCTCCTTTCTGCCCTAGAGGAATAGTGTTGACTATTTTATCATATTAACATTAAAAATAACCTATATTACTGCGACATTTCTACGAGTTCGCTCCCGCAGTTTTCACAGATGAATTTCTTTTTGGCCATCCGGGCGATCGCTTCAAAAGGATTGGTAGACATGCATTTATCCTTGGTCACAAAGAAGGCGCAGGTCTCGCAGAAGAATTTCCCGCACTTGGGGCAACGGTAAGTCCCCTGATTGATCGGGGTATCGTTCTCCCTTTTGAATCGTTTGCATAGTGAACCAGCGCACAGATTAAGCGAGGCAAGGATAGCCTCAGGGGTAGTGCCATTGTCATTCTTTTGTTTTGCAAGATCAGGAAAAGCATTGACGATGGCCTTATAGCATTTCATCTGCCCCTGCGCGGCCGCCACATGGGCGGGATTATTACCGTTGACGGTATCCTGGAATATTTCCGGCGCCTGAGCGATAAGGAAATCGATACACTTGTCCTTGCCCATCTGCGCAGCGATGAAAGCAGTCGAAATACCATCCGAAGATGGTTTTATCAGCGCTTTTCTTGAATAACGATGGATGATTTCCAGACATTGGACATTGCCCTGCTGCGCCGCCACAAATGCGGGAGTAATGCCTTCGGCGTTGTATCCCGACAGGCTCGAGGGTACGGCCCCGGAAATGATCTCCAGGCATTCAGTGAAGTTCTTGAACGCAGCTACATAAGCGGTGCTTTGCCTGTTTTTATCTACGCAGGACACTGTTTCAGGTGCTGCTTTCGCTATGATCCTGAGGATATCAGGATGGTTCATTGTCGTTGCGATATGCGCCGCGTTCGTAGCATCACGGGTCATGATCTTTAAGGATTCTGGCGCTTGTGCTGCGATCATCCTTGTCATTTCCGTATGCCCTTTCTGGGCTGCGCTATACACCGGGACCGCGCCGAAATCGTTCGGAAGGACGAATGTGTCCCTTGCGTATTTCAGCAGGATATTGGCAGCTTCCAGACTGTTATTATAGGCAGCGGCGTACGCAGGAGAGGTCTGGTCGCTTTTTCTCCTGATCGTAAGAATTTCGTGGCACTTTTGAGCTAATAGTTCCAGGCAGGCGTGGGAATTCTTTTCAGCCGCGACCCAGGCAGGAGAGGTGTTGTCATTATCACACACGAAAAGGCTTTCCTTATCCTTGTCGATAATGGTTTGAACGATCTCCTCATGATTTCGCGCACAGGCAAGTAGCCCTGCTGTTGCGCCTTCCCTGCTTTTCAGTTTTAGATCAGCATTCTGTGCGGCAAGGTAAGAGAAGACGTCATTGTGATTAAAAATGGCAGCTGCCATTAACGCAGTAGCTCCTTCATCATCAGTCTGATCTACCGGTGCGCCGTTTTCTACCAGAAGCTGTGCGATCTCCCTGTCTCCTGATCCTGCAGCGATGGCCAGCGGAGCGATACCTCTCGGGCCTTTTGCGTTTACCGCAGCTCCCTTTGAGAGCAGCAATTTTATGATTTCTTTATGGCCTTCACCT
>MGVN01000027.1:0-15625 GCA_001800515.1 Elusimicrobia bacterium RIFOXYB2_FULL_49_7
CCGCGCACCCAGAGGCAATTCGATAGGCCGGGCAAAGAGCAGCTGAAGAGAGGACAGAAGCAGCAAGGGTATCCAATTTTTGTTTTTCATATTTTTCTCCTATCTCACCACCATTATCGGTTGACAATAGCTATCGGTTTTTTAACAATCTTCTTCTCGTTCACGGTCTCCACTTTGAAGACATAGAGATACAGGCCCGTGCCCGCAAAGCGATCCCGGCCATTGGCACCGTTCCAGCGGATTGAATGGACGCCCGCGTCCTTCTTCGTCTTTTCCGGCAACAGGATCCGAATCAAGTCACCGGCCATATCATAGATGGAGAGCGAGACGGTTCCCTTTTCCGGCATTTCAAACTGGAAGGTGGCCTGTTCGGAACGAACCAGCGGATTGTGAGTCCAGTAACTCTTTATCTTGTTTGGCAACGCCGCGCGCGTACCGACTGCATAGAGGGTGAAATGGTTGGTCGAAACCGCAATACGATGCAACACCGTATCCACGACCGCCTCTCCCACCGGTCTCCAACTCGTTTTGTCCAGGAAGTAGATGGTCAGATCCTCTTCCGAAACATCAGCCGTTCCATCCATATCCAGATCAAGATCCGCTTCCGTATAAGCCAGAGTAAGTTCCGCCTCTTTGCGAAAAACGAGGCCGTCGGGTGAGAAATCATAGGCAGCACCAATGAGTTGAATGGTACTTTCTTCCGGTTTCGGCAGTGTGGCCAAGTCGGTCCGGACAATGGTAATGGTGACCGGTGAAAAAAGCCCATTCTCTGGAATCACAATCCGGGTGCCGTTCGGACAAAGCACGCTGCCCCCCTTGTCCCCAATGGTTGTGGAGACCTTAGGAGGAATATAGCGGAGTATCGCCTGCGTGGTCGTGAGGTTACCGGCCCAGTCCCGAACTTCCAGAGTAATGATATTTTCGCCCTCTATCAATTCAATGGAGCGTGAAAAGGGAGAGTCACCGGCATCCAGGGTCAGGGGAGATTGAATGACCGGCTCTCCGTTCACCAGCGTGTCCGTGACCGTGATGCGTGCTGCCGCAATACCGCTATGCGCATCCAAAAAGGAGCCTTTCAATATTATCCGGTCCGTATAGACATTGCCATGCAGCCCGTCAATGCCTTCCTCTGCAAGCGGGGTCACGGTCAAAGCGGCCACAGGCGCCACACCGTCGAAATAAAAGGTATCCGTAATCAAGGTTGAATTGCCCAGCTTGTCATAGGCAGTCAAGCTATAGACCACAGAACCACTGGTGAGACCTGCCACGGTAAGAAGGCGGCTATAAACCTGATCCCCGATTAGCGTATCTCCCTCTGAACCGTTATCATACAAGCGGAGGGAATCCAAGGAAAGGGCCGGGATGGAAAGAAAGACCGTGGAATCCACGATATCGCTTTGCCGATCAAAGACCAGCGCTGAAAAACGGATGGCACCGGACTCAGTCACAGCTTTCAGTCCGCTATAATCAATGCCCGCAGAGGTGATGATAGGCACCGTGTTATCCACCTTGACCAACACAATCTCGGACTCGGCCCGTTTGCCGTGATCATCGGCCACGCGGACCTTGAGAATATGTTCCACATCGTTCGTCAATCGGGTGTCCCAGACAAAGGTTGATTCTGTAGTGGCGGCAAGATAGGCACCGCCATCCACCGAAATCCAGGCCGAATCAAATTGTGATGGGGCAACCGTTTGCACCGCAAAAGCCACGGTAACCACACCGGCTACATATTGACCGGCCACCGGATAAGTAATCTCTACGGAAGGATTGTTTTGTGTGAAGAAGCCGATACGGGATGAGTAACCTTCCTTACGGTTAATATCGCGCACTTTGATCTGGATGGAATGGGCACCGTCAATCATATTCACGGTGGTCATTAAATAGGTCGTATCGGTTGTTGTGGCGACCCATTCCCCACCGTCCACGGAGACCCATGAGGATTCGATGGTTGCGGGCAAAATGGGTGTTGAGGCGAAGTTGACGGTATCGATTCCTGAAACCTCCGAACCGGCCACCGGACTTGTCAGAACCACGGAAGGTGCGTTCCGGATTTCAATCTTAACAGCAACAGATAAACCTGTTTTACCCTGATCGTCCGTCACTTTTATCTGAATCGTATGGCTACCGTCTGTGAGCGCCTGCGTGTCCAAGGTATCGGTTGAACCGGTAGAGGTAGCCCTAAAAGCACCGCCATCCACGCTGATCTCAGTGGCTGAAATGATTGCCGGAGAAACAGGTGCGGCGGTGAAGGCAACCACCACATCCCCGTGAATCACCGAATCAGCTCGCGGCGAATCCAAGGTCACGGACGGGGCATTTTGAAATAGCAGGGCCAAGGGAGCGGAATAACCCACATGGCCGCGATAAAAGGCACGCACTTGAATAAGATGAGCCCCTTCACTATAATCCCACGTGTCGATACTATCGAGACTGTTCGTCTGGGTACGGGACCAATTTGACCCATCCACAGAAAGCTGACAAGAGTCCGGCGAACCGTTGGTCAGGACCACGGAAAACGTGACCTCAATACGCCCCTGCTGAATTGTGCTTCCCAGAGGAGACAACAGGGTGACAACAGGGGTGTTGTTCACGATGTAATTGACCGTCTCCGTGGTCGCGCTTCCATTACTGCCGGTCACTTTGATCTTTACAGTATGGCTTCCCTCAGCCAGAGACACCGTATTCCAGGTATGGCTGCTATTGGTCGACGTAGCGGTATAGGCGGCGCCGTCAATGCTGATTTCACGGGTCGCCACGGTACCGGTTGTGGTAAAATTGATGGTCACAGTTCCACCCACTGCAGTACCCGGGGTCGGGCTGTTAATGGTTACCGTAGGCGCAGTAACACTACCGCCACCATTGCTAATCTCAAGCTCTACTAAACGTTCAAGCTCATTCCCATCATCATCCCAGACCTTAAAAACCAGAGTATCATGACCATTGGCCAAATTCTGGGTATTCCACACGCCGGACCATTCATTCAATCCCGCTATCCGGGACAAGGTGATGAAAGTTCCCGGATCCGACGGACGGTAAACCTTCACAGAATCAATCCCATTAGCATTCTCATCCTGCGCATATATCCGCAGATTGACCACCCCTTCCACCTCCGAATTATCTACCGGGTAAATCACCTGTGCATAGGGAGTACCGAGTTGCAGGACAGCCCATCCGGCAGCAATCCGGTTAGGTGGGCTGTTGGTTTGATCCGCAATGATCTGAACATTATTCGTGGTATTGACCCAATAATAATTCTGTTCTCCGGCAGGCTTGTCCGCATCCACATATTCTATTAAAAATTGACATTCAGCGTTATTATTCAAAGACAAATCGTACGCACCGCCATTGCTGATAAGACGCAACTCGAATTCATGACTCGCTGCATCCGTATTGTAATAGGCTGCACCGGTCTGATTATCCGCAGCTTCTCCATCCACAGGCCAGGTACCGGCCACATATTGAGTTGCTCCGTCAAGGTAGTAACGATCCGAGAAGGAATCATCCGCACCAATCTGAAGACAATTCTCCTTGGCCGTATTCAATTTTGCATCATAGGTATCACCCGGATAGGTGATTTCCTGTTCTTGGTAGATTCTCAGATAATCCGAAGCATTATAATCATCTTCAATCTTAAGACCCGCATGGATGTAGTGGTTGGTCGGGTCTTCCACCAAATAGAGGATCGCATCAATATAATCCCCTTTAAAATTGGTTAAAACAAGGTTTTTCTGATAACTGCCGCGCCAACCGTCATCGCCGGTAATCCGACCATCCGAGACCGTGGGATTCCCATTGGCATTGAAGGTTGAATAAAAAGTGGTATAAGTCCGATTAACATCCAACTGCAAATCCGCGTAGTTACCCACCGTGTTTTCATCCGTGCCGGCAAAGCGGCTCCAAGTCACGGTGGTTTCACCGTTCTTGAATATCTTGAAAAAGAAACCCACTTCATCCGTGGCAGAGACATTCAGATCGGAATTGTTCGCATCATCAACCTTGAGATTATTTAGAGGGATTCGCATTTCGACATTATGTATCTGAGCTGAAAAACTCCATCCTGCATTGAAATCATTGTCCCCATCCGTATCATCGGTCCAGGCCGAGCCGTTCCAATGCTGATCCTGCTTGTTCATGCTGATTTCGTCGTTGAGATTGAAAATAATGCCGTTTTCATGCCCGGCCGTAAGCGCATCATCATGGGAGCCGCCGCTACTGCCTTCATCAAAATAAAAATAGGCCTTATTCTGGACGCCGGTATTAGCATGGTGATAGGCTAATGCCACATAGAGATAATCATCATCATTCATCATGAGAAGGGTGGCGGAATCCCCATCCGTCAAAATGATTAGCCGATTAAAGGCCTCTTTCCATTCCACAGGATTAGTTGTAGCCACATCCCCATCCAAGACCGGAGCTGCGCCGGTCATTTTGTAACTTAGGAGCTGCAGTTCATTTCCCGATTCATTCGGCACATGGCCGTGAACCAGCGTCAACATTGCCATTAATAAAATAAAAACAATCTTCAACCATGAATTCCCCATATCATCCTCCTTTTTTCAATTGCAATGCGTATTACTTTTCAATCCTTTCATCGCAAAGGTCAGGCCAAACGGGTTTCCTACGGATTAACAATGAGTTAGATGCTTTCCGGATAGAATCTGATAGAAACTTATCTTTTTTAGAGGATTTCTAATCAGAAAAAAAGGCGGGGCACTTTGCCCCGCCTTTCCTTTATCAATTGACAGAAAGATTTCTTACTTTTCGCCGCGAAGCTGATCCCGGCTCTGTTCGCCGCTGTGATCGCCGTGCTGTGCTTTGCCGCGGACCTTGTCACGGGTCTGAAGACGGGTCTTCAGCATGGCAGGATCCGTATCGCACTTGCCGTCACCATTGGCATCCACAAAGTTGTCATTGATGCCGTCTTTGTCGGCGTCCATGAAACCATAGCCGTAGCCGTAGCCGTTTTTATACATATACGATTTGGCAAGAGGATCTGTTGAACCGGCCACATTGTCATTTATGCCATCGCCATTGGCATCTTTGTATTCATATTTGTACGCCGTGTGGCTGGCCAGCATGGACTCATATCGGGTCTGGAGTTGCGTCAATTCCGCGGTCTTGGCATCAATCTGAAGCTGAATCTGCGCTTTTTCAGCATCAGAAGAAGTCTGGAGCTTGCTCTGCTCAAGCACCTTCAACTGATCTTGAGTTTGAACCATGTCTTGCGCGCAGGTTTTGACGGCATCCTGCTTCTGCTCCCAGGTCTGGGTTTGAAGTTGATCGCCGCTCACTACGGGTTCAGTGGTGACTTCCGGGGTTCCGGCTGCAAAGAGTGCTGCGCCGAACACCAGCGTCGTGAGGGTGGATGTGATTTTTTTCATAAGGCCTCCTTTTAGGGTTGAGTGATTGACATTCTGTTTTGTCTACTGCAAAGAGAGTGCCAAACTCTGAAAACCCCGTTTTCTGCAAAAATAACACGATTGGGAAATTTTCATCACCCCAATAAATTGGGTTTTTAATCATCAATAGTTTAATTCTTCGCAGTATTCTCTGGAAAAATTAAATCAAAGCGAATAAAGAAGTGAGGCTGTGACCAACCGTTTCCGATAGTTTTCTTCCGGATAGGGCGTATGATAATCCTTCAGGAAATAACCCATCTTGAATAACAGGCCGTTTGAAAAACGGTATTGAGTCTCCAAGCCCGCGGCATGGGCTTGTTCGGTTCCCTGATCCGGACTTCTTTCCGGAAAAATCTCTGCTTCATATTGATAAAACAGACTTATCCGTGCAGGAGAGATCGGGCATTCCAAACGGAGAATAGGCGAATAAAACAACCCAGAATAATAATCATCATTGGATTCCAGAAAGCGAATCGTCAAACCGGGTCGAAGATTCAGACAGGCAAAGATCGCGACGGTTGTCGTGAGATTCATTTGAAGCGCCAGATCCTTTTGCCGGATATTGGGGGCATAGATCGGCCTATCTTTATTAACGTAAGTTGTATCATACCCTCCGCCAAACCTTGGCGTCAGATAAGTATCCTGCGGCACCTCAACAAATCCCACATAATCCGAATCATGGGTATCCTGAAAATAATCGCGATAATAAACCTCCAACCCGAATTCGCTACTGAACCGTTCCGTAAAGGTATGGTTGACGCTTGATGCAGCCTTGATTTGCCGATAATCGTAATAATGGCTCCGTTTATTCATATCAGACAGGGAGAGCCGGTACAAATCAGGATATTGCAACTGAGTACCCGACAATGCAAATTGCAGGTGGGTTTCCGCATTCAGATAATGGCCTGCTTCGACCTCCGCTTCAATCAGATCGCGTTGATAATACGCATAGGAGGAGACATTTTTATCATATGCAGTCCGCACGCCCACCATCGTGAGATGAGAAAAGAAGTGTTTGAACTGAAGTTCAAGCCGGGCATTTGCAATGCCGCACTCTGGAAAACCGTTCGATTCTTCAGCGCCCAAGGATACAAGAGCGCGGACCATAGTACGCGGAGAATATTGTAATAAAAATGACGGTCGAAAACGAACCTCTGAGATGACAGCCCCGGAACCGGTTACCGAATCAGGCAGGATAAGGTTGGAATCGTAGCGCTTGCCATATTCCAGGGAAAGGGAGGCTTTGTGTCGCCATTCGTTTGCAGCAAAAGCCCCAATAGACAACAGCAATACCAGGATATAGGTCAATGGTTTCATGGTTTTTTCCCCTTGATTTGCTCTCGAATGAGCTCATTATTCCTCTTTAACGCCATATCCAGTTGTTGGAGCATCCCTTTCAAGGAATCCAATGCAACCACACAACGGTGTTTTTCCGCCCCGTTTCTCTGAGAAAGGCCAAAGAGCTCCTGACCCGGTTTTCGGGGATCACTACCCATGCCCAATCCGTCATTGAGTCCGCTTTCGGAACCGGAAGCCTCATTCCACTCCCATTCAGCCATTTCCCGCATCAGGGAATCACGATTCGCTTCGGCCTGCCGTTTCTTTTCCAGCAGAATCATCCGCTTGGCCTCCAGGGAATAAATGTCCTCCCCACTCCCGGTTGGAAGCTCCACGGCCGTCCCACTCTGAAAAAGCAGCGCGGATAGGAGAACAATCTTATAAAAGGCCATATTTTTTCATCTTATACCGAAGCGTACTGCGATCCATCTTTAATTCCTTGGCAGCCGCCACCTGACAGGTGTCATGCTTTTCCAAGGCCTGTTGTATGAGCCGTTTTTCATATCCTGCAGCTTGTTCGGAAAAGGTTCTTTCCTTGTCGGACAAACCACTCCCGATTCGGCTCTTGATTTCGTAGGGTAGAGAGGCTTCATTCAAGATCGCCTCGTTTGACAATACGACCATGCGCTCAATTAAGTTTTCCAGCTCCCGGATATTACCCGGCCAAGGGTAGGCGCAAAGCATGTCCAGCAATTTCTCATTGCATCCTGTCACCTCCACGGGATTAGCCTCCTTATTCCGGGCAATGAAATGGTCCACCAGGGCCGGAATATCCTCAGGCCTCTCCCGAAGCGGAGTCACTAAAATGGGAATGACATTGAGCCGATAGTATAAATCCTCTCGAAATTGACTTTGGGTGATCATCTCTTCCAGATTCCGGTTGGTAGCGGAAATAATCCGCACATCCACCCGCACCGTCTCATTGCCGCCCACCCGCTCAAACTCCTTTTCCTGAAGTACACGGAGAAGTTTGACCTGCGTGGACAAGGGGACATCTCCGATTTCATCCAGAAAAAGGGTGCCGTTGTCTGCAATCTCGAACTTGCCCTTGCGCTGATTCATGGCTCCGGTAAAGGATCCCTTTTCATGACCGAAGAGTTCACTTTCAAGCACACCCGGCGCCAAAGCAGCGCAATTAATCTTGACAAAGGGACGTTTGTCCGCATCCGGACCGTTGAAATGGATGGCACGGGCAATAAGTTCCTTGCCTGTACCGGAATCACCGCGAATCAGTACATTGCTTCGGTTTCGGGAAGCTTTGGCCGCCACCTCGTAGGCCAGCACCATATCCCGATTTCGGCTGATGAAACCATCATACACGGAAAGAGGACAGCCGGCAGCTGCAGGTGCAGGAGGGAAAACCGGTTGAAAAAGCCGGTTCACCTTGGCCTCAATCTCCACCAAATCAAATGGTTTTGTAATATAATCAAGTGCACCCAGCTTCATGGCCTCAACCGCCGCATCAATGGAACCATAGGCGGTCATCACAATGAATCGGACACCGGGATCGATGTTTTTAATGGCCGTCAGCAGGGAAAAACCGTCCATGCCCGGCATGCGGACATCGCTGATAATCAGATCCGCAGGCTTGGCCTGAAAAGTGGAGAGCGCCTCTGCCCCTCCACCGAAAACAGACACCTGATGGCCCAAATCCGAAAAAGCGCTACGAAGCGTTTCCCGAATACTCTGCTCATCATCTACAATATAAATGGTCGCCATGAATTTCTCCTCCTTTCAAAGTCACTATCGATGCAGTAGCAAAACCGGGCAGAGCCGAATTCAATAGTTCAATGTGGCCCCCGTGCGACGAAACAATCTTTCTGCATAGCGCCAGGCCCAAGCCGGTGCCTTTCGGTTTGGTGGTAAAGAAGGGGGTAAATAGCTTACCCCGCTCCTCTGCCGGAACAGGCTTCCCCGTATTATGCACTTCAATGACCAGCCTGTCGTCCATTTCCAGATGGGCAATGAGGCTCAACCGTCCCTTTTCTCCGGCCGCCTCTGCCCCGTTCTGCAGAAGATTGATCAGCACTTGCCGCATTTTGACTTCATCTGCAAAGACAAGACAATCCGCCACATCGAGTTCAACGGGAATAGCCAGACTCGGTAACCCCTCTAATGCAGCCTGCACCAGCCCCTGGAGCCGGATCGATCCCAGATTCATTTTCTCGGGTTTGGTATAATCCAGCAACCGGACCACGATTTCGTTGATACGCTTGATCTCGGTCTTGATGTTGTCCAGCATGCCCGCTTCCTGTTGCGAAATCAACTTTCGTTTCAGCAAATCGGCATAGAGATTGATGCCGTTCAACGGATTTCGTATCTCATGGGCAATGCCGCCCGACAGAACCATGAGAGAATTGATCTTTTCGTCCAATTGAAGCCTATCCTCCTTGAGCTGGTGGCTCATACTGTTCAGCGAAACCGCAAGACGACCTATCTCGTCTCGGGTTGCCACCGCACTTTGAGCCCCCAATTCACCACGCCTAATTCGCTCGGAAAAGGCGGCCAATTGCCGAATAGGGCGGGCAATATAATGCGACACAATGAGCGAAAAAAGCAGTACCAGCACCAAGAGAATGGCTCCGGAATAAAGCAACATACGCTGAATACGCCGAATAATGCGGAAATAATCGGCACTGGCATCCACGGCCAGGATGGCGCCTCTATTGCCGTCACTGCGCGTCAAGGAGACATACACGGTCATGGAGGGTGACCCGTGATGGTCATAGACAGGCGAGGCAAAGACCGTGTCGTCCGCCAGCTTCCGGACCGGCTCATTGGTTGAGATGGGCCTGGGTTGGCGGGTCTTAAACCCTTCGGCCCGGTCCGTTGAAACCAAAACCTGTCCCGCCGTATCCAGGATGGCCACATTCACCAGGTTGAATGCACCCCGTTTTTCCTGAAGCCGCTGCCGAATGCTTTGGATGAGGGGGCTTTCCGCTTCCGCATCCAACAGATAATCGGTAAAGGCACCCCGATATTCGCTGGCAATGGACTGAGAGAGGCCTATCATCTGGCGCCGGAGCAATTGGGTTGCCTCATTCTGCAGGTGAAAACGGATGAACAGGCCGCTCAAAACGAAAAGAAGGCCGAATAATAGAAAACAGAGAAGGGTGAGTTTAAAACTAAGCGATTTCATCTATAAAGAAAACATGCAATATCAAGACCGGAATAGCCCGGATGGAGTTAAGTCTTTGAAAACACGCATAGAGAATAAAGTACATTATGAAAAGGGGTCAGAGAAAAGATTAATTTTAATCAGATCGGAATTACTGCACCGGCTTGAAATATTGAAGCAGGCGCCAGGGCGCAAGTCTTTTCAGATGTTCCTGCGCCTCACGGAAACCAAAGACCTGAATGGTTCGCACTTCCTTGACATTAACATGAAATGTCGCTGCGGCCGCCATGCGCGTTACGCCGGATACCAGAAAAACAAAGAGCAATGGCGAAAGACCAAAGAAATGAAAAGCATGTGATGCCAGAGCGCCGCCCAAAAGCGCGCCGAGCAGAATTCCCGTGGCATTCAGGATGGTGAAATAACTGTTGCAGATGGCAAGTCGTTGGCGCGTCACCGCATCAAAGATGAAATTGGCCACCCCGAGTTCATAACCGCCCCAAAGCGCACCAGCCAGAAGCTGCGCACCGACAAGATAAAAAAACAGGAATGTGGGACCCCGATCCGCGAACTGCGCGGACGCAAGCCAGACAAGGGGCGTCAGTGCTGTCACAAAAGTGCTGATCTTGATAGCCTTGAGATTTCCATATTTATCAATGAATTTACCCCACCACGGCATGGTCAGCATCATGGAAAACGAGGCAGACAGGACAATGACCGTATATTGTATATAACCGAAGTGCAAATCTTTCAGCATATATACCGTAAAAAAGGGTAACGAAATCTGGACCGCCATCATGAAAAAGGCGGCACGAAGGGTGAAGCGGCCGAAATTATTGTGCCGCATCTTTTGCAGAAACTGAATAAGGGTGAAATAAGCTGATTCCTCATGCTGGAAATGGGGCTCATATTGCTTCCGAAGGGCCCAAAGCGAAACCATGCGAGCCGTGAAGGCGCAAAAAAAGAGGAGGGCGAATCCGATATAAAGATGGGTCCCCTTTACCGCATCCAGAAAAAAACTGGACAAAAGCATGCTGGTAAGCGCAATGAGACCCACAATGCGGCTGCGACGGCCGAAAAAGGCGGCACAATCGTTTGGCACCAAATCCTTTATCCAGGAGTTCCAAACCGGCCCGGCAAAACTTCCGGCAATGATGAGCAGGGTATAAATGAGAAGCAGTCCATACGAGGGCGCCTGCGTTCTTAAACCGAGTTTAAAATAGAGCAAGCCCGTTAGAATCACACCCAGCCACAAGATGGCTTGAGCCATCACACCGGCAAGAACTATTTGCTTGCGGGTCCAATGTCGCATGACACGCAAGGTACCGAGTGTGGCAAAGGCGCCGAAAAGGCTGGGAAAGGCGGTTAAAAAGCCGATGACATGATTGCTGGCGCCCATGGCCACGGCAAAAGGCTGAACAAAACGCAAGCCCAGACCGTCCATGACCCCGGCTGCACCACCGTCAACCATGCTATATTGGCGGGATTTTCCCTTGAGTTGTTCGACGGTTTTAGCATCCATTATCGATTTCTTGCCCGTGCGATCCAATAACCCGGCTTGCGTTTCAGATGCATTATCGCAGCAATATAAACCGTATTCTTTTCGACGGCATATATTATGCCGTAAGGAAATCCTAAAATAAGATACCGACGAAACTTTCCTTTGATTTGACGCCAAAACAAAGGATGCTGAGAGATTTCCAAAGAGGCCTTTTCAATGACAGTCAAAAAGGATTTTCCAAGACCCGGTTTGCTTTGTTCATAGAATGCGACAGCTTCGCGGATTTCTAATAAAGCCTCAGGATCAAATATTAACTGGACCATCCAAGATCCTGGCGGATTAACCGAAATGCACGCGAGGCCGGAATGCCTTGCCGAATACCGC
The DNA here is from genome assembly GCA_001800515.1 of Elusimicrobia bacterium RIFOXYB2_FULL_49_7. The sequence continues at coordinate 11,741 of MGVN01000027.1, forward strand.
GCTTATATTCATTAAAACGCTTCTCAGCTTCCCGTACCCATGCCTCTTCTGTCTTCGAAAAAGGCATGTCATCCAGGCTTTGAATAAGATGCTCAGCCAATATTTCACGCTCTTTACCAGGCAGTTTAAAAGCTTTGCGTTCTATTTCCAATAATCGTGTGCTCATCAATCCTCCCTATGGGCATCCATTCATTTGAAAAGAGAATATACTTTTTGCACCCGCATTCATACTATATCAGCTCAGAAAAATATCTCTCCCGCCTGCTTTGTCACCGATTCGGCAATACCGAAATGGCGATATAACACTTCTTGCTTTTCAGAATGACGACTAGTATATTTTATTAAAATCCTTCATATTTACTTTGAAATCTAACTCATGCCCAATATAAACACAAAAATCTACCTTTTAACATTTCTGCTCCTTTTGCTGCTCTTCGCTTGTCAGAACACACCAACGAGCAGTGATTCCCCGGACACAACAGTAGATTCAACACAAAAACTCATTCTCGTAGATGTGCCTGCAGAAAACGCAATTCTTGATTTCGACAGTTCAATCATCATTCACTGGACAATGAATGGTCACAGCGGAAATAAATTTAACATCCATCTTTTTAACGAATCAACCAACATATACACCATTACCACAGATTTCCAAAGAAGTACCAGCACGAACGCTCGCTATAACTGGACATCCATCTATTCGCCTCTCGGAACGGGATCTCAATATCGAATTAGAGTGCAAGTAGATGAAGACTCCTCCATTTACGGTTACAGCAAATTATTCACTATTCGAAATCCCTACTTCGGAGGATTTCGAATCAACATTCCCGATACTAGTACCATCTGGGCTTTTGGCAATACCTACACAATTCTTTGGGATACACTGGGCTATCCCGGCAATACGGTTTCGTTTGCGCTGTACCAAGACGATAAATCCATTCTATCAATCGGCAAGGGTCTCACCAATCGCGGAACCTATTCCTGGACATTGCCAACCTCAATAGGTGATGGTAAGTATTATATTAAAATCTCCAGCGATGACTATCCCCCTCTATCGGCTTATGGCGACACCTTCCGCATCCTGGGAATTCAATCAGACAGTTTCGAAACCGACAATAATCCACAACATGCTTCATTGCTTATTCTCAATAGTCCACCTCAGAGACATACCCTATCCCATGGCGATACGGATGTTGTAAGTTTTTTCGCGCAGAAAGACACTCAATATGTCTTTTTCGCTTCGATAGAAAACTGCATGTCTATTCTTAAACTATACGATGAAGCGGGCACTGTTCTGTTCTCTTCAAATAACAGGCATCCACCTATCGTTTGGAATTGTCTTAAAGACGGAATATACTATATCAGTATGGTTCCTTATGAAATTGAGTATCCGGGTATTTATTCATTTTCAATCAAGACCCATTCACATAACAACTCGGACATATTTTTATCTCCCACTGAAGAAACAACATGGATCGCAGGGACCAGCATTTCCATTCAATGGGCTGACTCTGCCGCATTTTATGGCGTTAATAAAAGACTTTATTGTTACTCCGGTCAAAACCGCATTCTTACAATAACAGGCCAAACCAGCAATAACAACAGCTATTCATGGACCCCTCCGGTTGGCCTACCTACTGATAGCAATTATCGAATCATCATTGAAAACTATGACTATCCAATTATGACGGATTCCAGCGATTTCTTTACAATCAAAGGTGTTGATCGAGATGTGTACGAACCCGATGATGACGTCACAACAACCAATACCGTCATTTCTGGTGACAACCCTCAAAGCCACACGCTAACCCTCAACGATAGTGATTACTGCCGTTTTACCGGCATATCCAACAATGTTTATCAAATCAGTATCATAGGCGATCCACATCCCACACTCCACCTGTTCAATGAAAATTCGTCCTTAATAAGTTCTAAAAATACAATCGTGACAAGTCAAGGGATAACAGTCAACTGGTACTGTCCGACAAATGGCAATTATTTCCTCTTAGCCTATGGCAGCCCGAACTCCTATCAGATTTCCTTACAAGAATATGATTCATCAGCCTTTCGATTTATCATAAATTCGCCTAAAGAAGAAGACTCTTATACTGACGGCGATCTTTGCCAAATCATCTGGAAAGACAGTATAGGCTTCGGTGGAAAAGTAGATATTTTTCTTATCAACGGGGAAGGTTCGATTTTTCCAATTTCTCAAAGCAATACACTCAATACGGGACTCTATGATTGGACCATTCCGGCAACCATTGCGATTCGGGACGATTATTCCATCAAAATCATCAGCCAAACCAATTCCAACGTATTTGGTGTCAGCCCCACCTTTTCAATATATTAGAAATACCAGCTCAGAAAAATATCTCTCGCGCCTGCTTGGTCACCTCTTCGGCAATACCGAAGTGGCGATACAACACTTCCGAGAGTTTTTCCTTGGGCACTTTGATCTGCTCTGACCCCTGTCTTGTGCGGATAAAGAGGTTTTCTTTCTGAAGATAAAAATGGCAGTCACCTTTAAGCATGGTCACCACCGGATAGGTCATGGATTCCTGTAAAAAAGAATATTGCCAATGCTTCAAGAATTCTTCGGATGAGACCGGCTTGTCTTTTAAGGTAAAGCGATACTTCTCATCCTTCAAATACAGGGTATTGAGGCGATATTGGGAATCGTCTGTCTTGTTTAATATGATAGTATTATACGGCGTATCCAACCGAATCTCTTTCTGTTCTGAAAGAAGAATGGGCGTAAAAGCAAGATACCCGGGATCTAAAAGATATTTTGCCCCATTCCATTCCAGCACCGCACAGCAATGGGTATTCTTGCCATACTGGCGATCGCACATGACCGGATAGACTTGATAGCCCTTTGCTTTCAGAACATGGCAAATAAACCAGGTCAGGGAAAAACAGGTGCCGCCGGTGCCTTTTGCCTTATTCTCCTGAAGCAGAAAAAGAGGATCATGCATGGCCTGCTCCTCTTTTCCATGCTGCCCCATTTGAATGGCCTTGGAGAGATTTTCATAGGGGATTTTGGCAAGTTGAGCAAGCAGGTCTTGAATCTCTTGCGGAAACATGGCAATTAAAGTGCGAATACGCCGTGGCTGTAGTGATCCTGATCCAAATCATTGCTAATCTGAGCCTGACGAAGCCAAAGTTCCCAATATCGAAAGAGTTCGTCATCGGATAAATTCTTCAGGTCCAAATCCTCTTCGCTCAAGAACTCCTCTCTCATCGTTCCAGGGGTCACAACATCTCCATGGGCAGATATTTTTCCGCTTCCGCTACCATGACAGAATGAAACTGTGAAAGCGTTAAAGAATTCGCCTGTGCTTCTAGGAACGGCCACCTTGATCTCCATGCAGACGCGGCTTGAATATATTTTTGAAGCCTTTCCTCATTGCGATGCATGAACTCGCGTCGTTCTGCGTCCAGAGCCTTCTCAATGCTCTCTCTGCCTTGGCCTAACAAAGCCAATAAAGGTCTTTTTTGACTCAACAAGGCAACCATTTCCGGAAACCGTTCGGACAATTCAATCAGATCGCTAACACTACGGGAATAAAGAAACCGATCTTCCGGTCTTTCCATTCGCCGAGCCAGTTCACCGATAATGGGGTAATCTTTTTCACGGTTGGTCTTCTTCAATTCCGCCAGTTCGCGTAAATCGACTACAGGCGTTTTCCGGGTCACCTGAGTTCTCCATAAATTATTCAATTCGTCACAACTAAGCCTGGGTGGTCGGGCAACAAAATCCGTACGAATCCGAAGACCGTCTTTAAAAAATTCAAGATGGCTGCTCCATCCTTCTTTCAGCCATCGGCAATCCATTGGAGCACCGAATCGATAGTGCGCCCCGTATGAAGCAAGCACTTCGAG
>MGVN01000027.1:15749-16425 GCA_001800515.1 Elusimicrobia bacterium RIFOXYB2_FULL_49_7
TGTTCATATTGAAAATATATACATTAATATCGCGGTTCCTGCAAATCGCGATAGGGCCTTTTGCTGCCGGTTTGGTTTCCAAAAAAGGGCTTCTTCGGTTTGTTTCCATAGGGTCGCGGCGCCTGGTGATGCGAGGGTCCCTGGCTCCTGGCACGGGGGGGCTCATGCGAAGAAGCGTTCTGCTGCCCCTGATATCTGGGTTTGGCCGAACCGGAACGCTCGACATAAGATGACGATTGTGATTGGGGTCTTCTCTCTTGTGAACGATGGTCGGTCGGTCTGGAATGGCCATGACGACGCTGACGCATGGCAGCCAATCGGTCGGCCAAGGGGATTTCCAATTTCCCTTCGGGTTTGGCATTATAATTGAAATCCGGGAGGGTCACGCGCGGCAACCGCCGACTGACGGCTCGTTCGATATTCCTTAACAGCTCTTCCTCTCCGCCGGACACAAAGGTGAAGGCCTCGCCCGTTAATTCCGCCCGACCTGTACGGCCGATGCGGTGAATATAATCCTCGGGCACCATGGGCACATCAAAATTGACAACATGACCCAGCGCGGTGACATCGATTCCACGGGCGGCAATATCCGTTGCCACCAAGACCCGGCACTTGCCGCTCTTAAAACTGGCCAAGGCATAGGTGCGTTGGTTCTGAGAACGGTTGCCGTGAATCC
>MGVN01000028.1:0-14072 GCA_001800515.1 Elusimicrobia bacterium RIFOXYB2_FULL_49_7
CCTTCCATTACTTATGGTCACGGCCGCACAATCTATTGCAGGCATTGTGGATCGGATGATAGCTTCCTATTATCCGGAAGGGATGATAACCGCTTTGTCGCTTGCATCGGGTTTATTTGGATTTGTTGTTAATTTGTTGTTGATATCGATAACGAGTGTCTTGTTTCCGGATTTCTCGAAGGCCCATTTTTCCGGCGGCTCTATACAATTAATAGAAAAATATCTGTCCGGTCTAAAGGCCGCGCTTATCGTACTCTTACCCATCGTCATTTTCATTCTTTTTTTTCATGACGAGATCATTCGCGGGCTTTATTTTAGACGAAAATTTTCCTTGGGATCCGCAGAACAGGTGTCAGGGTTTCTGAAATTATATGCGCTTGCGATTATTCCTTGCGCGTTTTATATGATTCCTTCTTATGTGCTTCAGTCAATGCAGTGTAATACCCGGGTTGGTTTCTATGGGGCTATTAGCTTTATCTTTAATATTGTCGCCTCTATTATTTTATCCCGCTTGTGGGGACCTGCTGGAATTGTTTGGGGTACTATATTGACCATGACAATTTATTCTATTTTTATGTTGCGCACGGTTTCTCGCAAATTAGGCATGAGATTGGATCGTAGTTTTCTTTTTCTTAGTATCCAATTGTCGTTCTTATCGGTCTGTGCTGTGTTCCTGGTTTGTTTCATTCCATCGGAGAAGTTTCTATCCTTTTTTGGAGAAGATATGCGTCATTTTGTTTCGTTATGCATCCTGACAGGGAGTTATCTGTTTCTGGCGACTATCGGCCTTTTTTTATGGAAAGGAAAAGAACTCAAAAGGACGTTTCTTAAAGCAAGTTGAAAATGAAAGAAAATCGTACCATACTCCAGATTATTGCGACCTTAGCTCCCGCAGGTGCGGAACTGCTGTTGCTCAATATTTGCAAGGGGCTAATGGAGTATCGACCCGGAAAATATAAATTTAAAGTGTTGGCCCTGATAGAAAAGGGGATATTGGAAGAACGATTCAAATCAACCGACATTCCGGTTGAAATTATCCCAAGGCCTAAAGCGAATGGTTTCTCGCGGTGTTTTCAGGTAATGCGGGTTATACGGCAATTTTCTCCGGACATTGTTCACACGCATTTGCTGCCATCCGATAAATTTGGATTGTCGGCAGCTCTGTTCTGCGGAATCAAGAATCGAATCTCAACCATTCATAATTGTGAGCCGGATCGCAGCTTAAAAGACACGCTCTGGGATGAGGTTATTGCGCGGATGGCCACTCGTTTTATCTCTGTATCGCAGAGCGCGAAGTCTTTGTGGGTCAGCAGGCATTTCCCAGAATCCCGAATTCATGTAATTCCGAATGCGCCCGCTTTTCAAGCAGCAAAAAATGTCAGATCTAAAGACCATCCGGGAAAAGGACATATATTGAAATTGGTCAATGTCGCAAGAATTAATCCTCAAAAGGGGCAGCTTTTTCTGGTCCGGGCGATGAAATATCTTTTAGACTCAGGATTTCAGGTGACCCTTGACATATATGGCATCGGGGAAGAGAAAGACGTCGTGATGATAAAGAACGAGATTGAATTATTGCATCTATCCTCATCTGTATATCTTAAAGGCCGAACGGATACTTTAGCTGATTTGTTGCCCGACTACGATATAATGGTGTCTTCGTCTTTATATGAGGGCATGCCCTTAGCCTGCATTGAAGGTATGGGAGCAGGGCTTCCCATTGTCTGTACGGATATCAGGCCTCACCGGGAGATTTTCGGATATTGCCCGGACGATATCTTTGCACAAGCTTCAGACCCAATCTCACTTTCAAATGCAATTTCCAGAGTGGCGACAGATCAATCGCTTTATAATCGTTTGTCAAGGGCTAACTTTGAGAATGCCCGTCTTTTTTCAAAGGAATCGATGATTCAACGGTATGATCAGTTTTATGACAGTTTGATCGATCCTTGTGTTCAGTGAATTGACATGTAAAAAAAGTGTTGATACAAGCCCCAATTTTGTATATTCTTATACTGTAATCTTAGCAATATCAACAATATGAGGATACATGGAGCCATCACCTTTCTCTTCTGTTTCGATAGGTAGTTATGTTACATATCTTGCAGAACACAAAAAGCTTATTCTCAAGAATTTTGTTGTCACATTGGTTTTGACAACCATTGTTGTTTTTTTACTTCCAAAACAGTATAAATCCTCTTTTTCCTTCTTGCCCCCAATACAAAGCAGCGGCTATAGCGCATTGCTTGACAATATGAAGATTGGGGAGTTTGGAGGCGGTAATCAGCCAAGTAGTGCACAGGTTATTTATATGCTCAATAGCCGTACACTGAGAGTGAAGCTGGTTGAAAAGTTTGACCTAATCAAACGTTATCGTTTAACTCGCAGTCGCAACAAGACCGAGGATGCTTTGAAAAAATTAGACAAGCGTATAAAGATTGAAGATGAAATTACCGGTGGATTTGCAACGGAGGATATTGTCGGTGTCTCTGTTGCGGTCGTTGATGATTCCCCGGATACGGCTTATTTGATGGCGAAGTGCCTGAACGAAGAGCTTGAGAAACTTTTTGTTGAAGTCTATTCTCGGAAAGCAGAAGTGGACAAAGATTTTTATGAGAAGCGAATTGGTGAGACCGAGAAGAGGTTGAAAGAGGCTCAGAATGCGTTGGAATTGTTCCAGAGCACGAACAAGGTTTTCAGCCCCGACGCACAGTTTGGTTATATGGTGAAACTGCATTCGGATTTGGAGTTGCAGATTGAACAGAAAAAGATTGAGCTAAACCTTATCAAACAAAATCTTGACGGTTCTTCTTCAACGGTGACCCGTTTGGTTACGGAGATTGGAAGTCTTGAAAGAGAACTTGAGAGAATTAGGACATTGTCAAAGAAGGAGATCATTCCATCACTGAGTACTGCACCGCAATTGTTTTATCGATATCTAAATCTTCAAAGAGATCTTGAATTGCAGGAAAAAAGCTATCTTGTTTTGTTTCAGCAATATAAACAGGCGGAATTGCAGAGCAAGAAGGATCTTCCTATTCTATTGATTATTGATCATCCCGTAAGACCGGAATACAAATTTCGCCCGAAACGTATATTGGTCATTCTGTCGATTATGCTGGTTGAGACGACATTTTTTCTGCTGTTACTTGCTTTTTTCAAGTATAAGGCGGAAAATCTGGACAGGAATGAGCATTATCGTGCCTTTATCGATGCCCTTCGGAAATAGGTTCTCCATTATTCTTGGCGTCACGGCTGTTGCTGTGATCTTGTGTGCGATCTCATTTGATATTATTCCGTTGATTCTTTTGCCGTTTATGGTGCTTTTGGTTCCTGTATTGATTTTTATGCCTCGCTGGCTGCTTATTTTATTTGTTTTATCATTCCCGTTTGGAATACCTTCTATTTCGATGTCCTTTAATATGGTTCTATTTCCTGCTGACGTTGTTTTAATGATGCTTGTTATTGCATTATTCACCGCTAAGCGAGAGCCTTTGGAGTTGCCTGATAACCGATTAGTAAAGCTTACTTATTTGCTATTTACCGTATTTGTTTTGTCGTTGATTGTGAATATTCCGATCTTATCATTTAAAGGTCTTTTACATGGAGCGTGGTATCTCTTTATGTTCTGCAAATTGGTTTTTATTTATTGGCTTGGAGTTTATGTCGGGCGGAATCCAAGAGAAAAACGGTATCTTCAGAACCTGTTCTTAATCGTATCGACTATTCCGGTCTTCGTCGAGATTGTGCAGGTGTTTATTATAAAAGATCCGTTATCAATAAAATGGGGGGCCTTAGGGACAAATGGCCAGCATCATTCGGGAATGGGGGTTTTCCTTTGCTTGCCTTTGTTTATGGCGTTTGGCAGAATTCTTGAGGAAAAGAGATTGTTCTCAAAATATACGTTGTTATTGCTTTTTTATGTATTGGGTATTCTTTTGTCGCAATCGAGATCAATGTTGCTTGGTATTATCGCTATCGTTCCATTGGTGATTTATTTGAACTGGCGGAAGTTTGGTTTCAAGAATATTGTTGTTTTCCTGACTATTATTATCTTTTTTGCGGTTGTTTCCGGACAAGCCGAAAAAGTTATGTCCCGTACATTGACGACCAAGGGGAAAGAGATAGATTATTCAAGCCTCTCTCGTTTAGTAATATGGAAAAGCGCATTTTTGACTTTCAGAGACTTTGAATGGCCTCAAAAACTATTCGGTTGTGGGATTGGAAATATTACGGAAACGATTCGGCTTATTTTTCCGATTGATAATGGGTCAAGACATCCTTCCGGTGGACATAACAATTACATTCATGTACTTATTGAGGCGGGGATGGTTGGTTTGGCCGTTTTTCTGGCATTTTTAAGTCGTATCGTTCTTATTTTATGGAAATCTGTAAAACAAAACAACGAGGTGATGGCATTCTTCCTATTGACTTTGGTTATGCTTTTGGGAGCGATAGTTCAAGAATTCTTTTGGATGGCCAGTTGGCATGCTTATTCGTTTGGTGCGTTCTTGTTCTTTTTAGGGCTTCTCCCGATATCTACAGGCAATCGTAAAGCTTCTTGAAAAAGTCGGTTGATTTTAATCGGTAGCCCCCATGCTTTGTATTTGTAGAACGACTGCAAACTTATTCAACCTTGTTATGGGTATTGTGTAAAACGGTGTTATATGCATTTATTGATTTTGCAAGAAATGTTTCTTTATTAAAGGTTTTGATCTTTTCCCTTCCCTTCCGGATGTATTCATTTCGTCTTTTGTTGATCAAGCATGATGACATAATTAATTCTGCTACTTCTCCGGAATCTGTTTGAGCATTATACCATATCGCTGCATCACCCAGTAATTCTGGTAATGAAGATGACATTGGACAGGCAACGGGTATGCCCGCAGCCATTGCCTCCAGCGGAGCGAAGCCGAAACCTTCCATCTTTGCGGCGTATATATGGCATATTGCATCAGAGAGTAATAGCTGGAGTTCATGATCGGAAAGGAAGCCCGTAACAACAATATCCTTGTTAAAGATAGAATTCTTAATAAATGGTCGAACATTGATTTCAAAATCAGTGTTCTGTGGTCCCATTAGACATAATTGATAACGTGTTTGTGAACGCATTCGTATTTGATTAAAGATGTCTATAACTCGGGAGACGTTTTTGTAGCTTCGAAAACCGCCGTGGTAAATAAAATATTGTGTGTCGATACTAAATCTGGCTTTTAATTGATATAGCGCGTCTTTCGACTCCTTTTGCGGATCAAGAAAACTTGATGGAAGAAAATGATGAATAGCCGATATTTTAGTGGGGGGTATCTTATAGCGATTGATAAGGAGTTGACGTGAAAAATTGGATACAGTTATTATGTGATCCGCATTTCGAATATTATAAGGCAATTGAATTTTCCATTTTAATCTACTTAACGGACGATACGATTCGGGAAAATATTCAATTATCAAATCATGCAATGTGACCATATATTTTGTGTGCCCTACTTTGAAAATTGGTAGCCCTGTATTACACGGTGCATGATATATGTCAGGCTTCAATTTATGCAAGATGTAGAGCAAATAACTATTTTCATGGAAAATGGCCAGACTTGAGATAGGTGGGGGCATGTGAACGCGGTTAATGGATGCCCAATCCAGTTCTTTCGGTAGAATATACTTAGCGTTGTTAAAGAGTAAGTAAACTTTATATTGATTTCTTACTGTATCAATGAGGTTGATGGTATAGCGAGAAATACCTTCCTTAAAGCGCTCTAAATGACGACAATCAAAAAGGATACTATTCATTATATTAATCCTTGTGAAGCTTATAAACTAAAAAATCAATTTATTACTGTAAGAAATTCAAGCTGCCCATAATTTGTGAATGAATTATGGAGTGGATGTTTGCGGCGCATACGAATCTGTGCTATAGATAAGCTTGCGACAGATGCTTGAAGACACTATTTTCTTAGAGAGGCAAAAGAAAGGTTATGATTTCAAAAAGAACGTTGAAAATTGCAGTTAATGTAGTGGGGGTTAAAGAATCCTTTGCTGGAATTGGCAATTGCGCCCTGCATTTATTTAACGAATTAGCTCAATTGACGCCCGATGTTCAATATTACGTCTATCTATCTGGAGGAATGCAGCGGCATTATCAATATTCAGCACCAAATATAAAGACAATCCCAATAACAATCCCTTTTAATTCTACTTTGCTTAGGATTGTTTGGGATCAGTTAATGTTTCCTTTTTCTTTGCGAAAGTACAACCTATTATTTTCTATAATAAATGTGGCCTGTTTATTTTCAATCATCCCACAAATAACATTCATTTATGATTTGGCAGAGAAGCATATGCCAGAGCGTTTTTCTTTCTTGAAAAGAGTATATTTGGAATATACTCATGCTATCACATTAAGGAAATCAAGGGCGGTTCTAACAATATCAGATTCGACAAAAGCAGATTTATTATCTCTTTTTCCAAAGATAATATCAAAAGTGACAGTCATTCCTTTAGGCTATAAGAAACTTAATACCGTCAGAAAACAAGAAGTGGAAATTCTGCAAAAACATCAAATTAAAGCATACTTCTTTTGTGTTGCTACTTTTGAGCCTGGTAAAAACCACATAAGATTGCTCGAGGCATTCAAGAGATTTGTTGCTATGAACAACAAGGCCGACTTTAGTCTTATTTTAGCAGGTGGGAAGGGATGGTATTTTGAGGAAGTAATGCAACGAGTCAGAGAATTGGAGCTTGAACAACAAGTTGTATATACGGGTTTTGTTACCAATGAAGAACTGGGATATTTGATGGAACACTGTACTGGTTTTGTCTTTCCCAGTCTCTATGAGGGTTTTGGCCTTCCCGTGCTTGAAGCGATGCAATTTTATGTGCCGATTCTGACTTCAAATACAAGTTCGTTGCCCGAAGTTGGGGGGGCTGGTGTTGTTTATTGTGATCCAAGAAGCGCAGATAGTATTTATGACGGATTGTTGGAATTATTGCGGGTTGATAGGCGGAGTTTGCAATTGCCTTATGATGAACAAATGAGGAAATATACTTGGCAGAATGGCGCTAGAGCAGTGTTATCGATCTTAAAATCCGCCTTAAATGAGAATTGTTTCAAATCCATTTAAAATCCGGTTCTTCCAGCCCACCATGTTCTTTGCAAAAGCAAAGGATGAGCTTTCTTCAAAACAATCCACCCCTTGTTTATCTGATTTATAAACTGAATCACGAATTCTACTGTATTGGCAAGATGGTGCTTGTAAAATCGCCATGAATGAATTGAATTCGATTTTGTTTGTCGGAATAATGTTGGTTTAAGAAACTAATAAGTTCTTCACTGTGATCCAGCCCTACGATTTTTGCTTTAGGATGGTCTTTCGCGCATCGAAATAAGAATGCCCCTAGACCGCATCCTACTTCCAGTACGGTTGCTGGATTTTCTGGAAAGTATTTTTTTACTGCTTGATAGGCATAGAATACGGGTATGGGGCCGACAAAAGGATGTTTCAAAATAATGTTCCTTGAAAATTACGGCGGCTGCAAAAATGGAATTTACTTGCAAGAAAAATAATAAAAGCGGTTAATTTAATTCAATAGCAATGGATAAAATGCGGAATCGTTCCCCAGGGAATAAACAGACATATTGCCAAAAGGCACACATTAAGGTATATTTGTGTATAGATGAAGCGTTTAGCCTGGAATCCCGAAAAGAACAAGAAACTGATTCTAGAACGGGGTTTGTGTTTTGAAGATATTGCTTACTTTATTGAAAATGGGCAGGTTTTAAATATTGAAGAAAATCCGAATAAAGAAAAATACCATGGGCAATGCATGTACATCATCGAAATTGATGGATATGCTTATCTTGTTCCATTCGTCGAAAACGAAGAGGAAATATTTTTGAAAACGATTATTCCAAGTAGAAAAGCGACCAGGAAATATCTGGCAGGAGGGGCAAAATGATCAAGTTAGATAAGGATGAACAGGACATTCTTGATTCTTATGAAAAGGACGAATGGCGCCCTATTCCCGCTTTTGAAAAAACTTTGAAAAGACATATGGAATACGCTAAAGCCTCCCTGCACAAAAACAAAAGAGTGAATATCCGCATTTCCAGCATGGATATGGAGCTGCTGAAGCGAAGGTCGGCAGAAGAGGGCATTCCCTGCCAGACATTGATGGCCAGCGTGCTTCATAAATTTGTGTCAGGCAGATTAAGGGAGTTGGCGGTCTAAAGATTTCATTTCTGCAAGAGGCACAACCTCTACCCGGTCGTGTATTTGGTAGCGTTTGGTTCCCGGATAAATCACAAAAATCCTGTCCAACCCCAGCTCCTCCAAGGCAATGCGCATGGAAGGGGTTATGGCAGGGGCATCGGCCCGCTTGCACTCCACCCCGATCATGCGACCATGCTTGAGTAGAAGCAGGTCGATTTCCGCACCGGCGTGAGTGGCCCAAAAATAAGCCTCATCGGGTTCTGTGATCTGTAGAATCTGTTCAATGACATATCCTTCCCAGGAGCTGCCGCATTTGGGGTGGTGAAAGAGGTCTTTTTGAGTCTGAATACCCATCATCTGGTGAAGAATACCGCTGTCCTGGAAATAGATTTTTGGCGCTTTTACCTGCCGTTTGTTCAGGTTGGCATGCCAGGGTAGCAGCTGGCGGACTAAAAACAGATCGGAAAGGATATCCAGATGTCGGCGGACGGTAGTTTCGCTGATGCCAAGGGAGCGGGCAGGTTCCGCGCTGTTCCAGATTTGCCCGTGATAGTGGGCCAGGATGTGCCAGAAGCGGAGCAGCGTGGTTGAGGGGAGTTTAAGGCCGAGTTGGGAGAGGTCATGTTGGAGATAGGTTTGCACAAAAGCCTTGCGCCATATCAGGCTGTCATGGTCGTTCTTGGCAAGAAAAGAGAGGGGGAAGCCACCGCGGAGCCAAAGGCGGGCAGTGGCAGCGGGCGTCACTTCGGACAAGTGGAAGCCGGTCATTTCAATGTGTTCAATTCGTCCGGACAGAGATTCTGAGGAGCATTGCAGCATATCCGGTGAGGCGCTTCCCAGAATCAGAAAGCGGGCCGAAAGGGGTTTGCGGTCTGCCAGGACGCGTAATATGGGAAAGAGGTCGGGTTTGCGCTGAATTTCATCGATGACGATAAGTCCTGTCAGTTCGCGCAGAGCGGTCATGGGTTCATTGAGGCGAGAGTTGCTTTCAGGATCTTCCAGGTCAAAGTAGTTTTGGGAATCGGGTTTCAGAAACTGTTGCGCCAGTGTGGTCTTGCCGCATTGGCGTGGACCCAGCAGAGAGACGATGCGGCTGCGCCGCAGTGCGGAGCGGATGCGGGATAAGAGGTGAGACCGATTTATCATGGCGAGAATATACTATATTGAAAATCGAACAAGAAAAGCAGGAATTTCAAGGTGCTGTAGGGCGCCACCAAAGAGTTAAATCTCATTAACAGGCACCGCAAAGACATCTTTTACGATAAGCGCACTTTTCTCCACAAGACACGGTTGTTTTCCGCAATACCAATTACTTTTCATCAGTTCGGCATAAACATAGGTTTCCAGCAGAAGAAGGCGCACCCTATCCACCCGTTCCTGTAACCGGTGGCGCGTTTTACAAGAGCCCTTGACACCCTAAACCATAATTAATTATGATTAGTTTATGTCCAAACTGACATTAATTAAGGATGGTTATGGATTCTCTGCTTAGGGCGTTGATACGCGATTTTCAACAAAATCTGCCGAATCCGGGGACGCCAAGAAGGGTGGAATATGAGATAGTGCCCAAAAAAGCCTTTGTCTGCATCGGTGTGCGCAGAGGCGGGAAATCCACTTTGTTATACCAGATAGCCCATGAACTGATAAAGAAAGGTACTTCGCCGGAAAATCTGCTGTATGTCAACTTCATGGATGATCGCCTTGCGGGACTTAGGGAAACCGGGTTACAACCGGTTTTAGAGGCTTATTTCTCAATGTATCCTGAAAAGAAAGAGACCGAGACCATTCACTGTTTTTTTGATGAAATACAGGAGATAACCGGCTGGGAGCTTTTTATATCGCGGATGCTCAGAACTGAAAATGGCCAGATTTACCTGACAGGCTCTTCTTCGCGGATGTTGTCCAGGGAAATCGCCACGGAAATGCGAGGGCGTTCGCTGGCGTGGGAACTATTCCCTTTTTCATTTGACGAATATCTCGATTATGCCGGATTGCCCAAAAAGGCCGGAACATCCAGGGAGAACCTTCTGATACGGAAAGCTTTCTCTGCCTGGTGGGAAAGGGGTGGGTTTCCGGAAACGCTGGCCGTTAATGAGAAAGTTCGCACTAAAATACACCAGGAATACATACAGACCATCCTGTTGCGGGATGTGGTGGAACGGAATGATTCCGCTCATCCTCGGGCGGTCATGGATTTGACCCGCCGACTCCTTTCCGCGAATGGTTCATTGTATTCCGGAAACCGCCTTTATGACTATCTGATTTCCTGTGGACATAAAATCAGCAAATCGTTTATCGGGGATGTCCTGCAATGGGTGGAGGATGCATTTTTTCTTTTTACGGTCAAGCTCTATGCTCGTTCCATTGCCCGTCAGAACACCAATCCCAAGAAGATATACTGCGTGGATCACGCCCTTCCGGATGCCATCCATGCTGTAAAGGGAGAGGATGGCGGCCATCGGCTCGAAAACCTGGTTTTCAACCAATTGCAGCGTCAGGGTTATACAATTCATTATTACAAGACCCGGAAGGAACGGGAAATCGACTTTATTGTGCAGAAGCCGGGAGGAGTCACTCAACTTATTCAGGTATGTTTGACGCTGAAAAATCCGGAAACACGGGAAAGGAAAGTTGAGGCGCTTTTAGAAGGTTTCAAGGAGATGAAGCTGGCCAGAGGGGTTATTGTCACCATGGATGAGGAGGAGATGATTCGGCAGCAAAATAACCGCATTGATGTCATTCCTGCGTGGCGATGGTTATTGAATCCGGTTCCGAAGAAGCTTTTTGCAAACTTTGTCCGAAGAACAGTTAAATGTCGTTCACGGGAATTGCAAAGACATCTTTTGCAATGAGTGAATGTTTTTCAACAAAACATACCACAGCACCCGGACCCCGTTTGAGATTCATTCTGTCAATAGTCGGAAAGGTCTTAATCCAATCAGCGGATATCGATGCTCCGCGTTTGACTTCAATGGGATGAAGCAATCCGTTTGTTTCAATCAGAAAATCGATTTCACGGCCATCCTTGTCCCGATAATAGTAAAGGGTCGGTTGTTTGCCAAGATACCAATAGCTTTTCATCAGTTCGGCATAAACATAGGTTTCCAGCAAAGCGCCGGCCATGGCGCCATTCTGAAGGCTTACCGAAGTCGGCCATCCGGCCAGATAAGCGCATAATCCTGTATCAATAAAATACAGCTTTGCGGCCTTGACGAGTCGTTTGGTGACATTAGTATGATAAGGTTCTAACAGAGCGATTTGGCTGCTGGCTACCAGAATGGAAAGCCACTGTTTGGCAGTGGGGACGCTGATATCCACATCTCTAGCCAATTCCGACAGGTTAAGCAATTGTCCCGTACGGGCAGCGCAGGCTTTGAGAAATTGGGTGAAATCGGTGATGCTGCCGACCTGGGTCAGGTCTCGTACATCCCGTTGAAGATAAGTGGCCAGATAGGAGTTATAAAAAAGGTCTCTCTCTTTAGCGGGTTTTGTCAGCAAGGCGGGCATGGAACCTCTCCAGATATCGGCATAAACACCCTGCAAAGTGGTCTTTTGAGATGAGGGCGTTTTTTGGGATTGTTTTTGGCTGCCCGGTAGGAAGGGTTTTGTCTCCTTCGTGCGCTTATGCCGTTCCCGATTGGAAAAACCGTGGAGTTGGAGCAGCGCAACACGGCCGGCCATGCTTTCCGTAACCCCTTTCATTAGCTGGAACTGCTGGGAGCCCGTCAACCAGAAAAGACCGGTCTTGCCTTTTGCATCTGCGTAACGCTTGATGACGGGCAGCAACTGGGGGGCATATTGGATTTCATCTATGATCATCGGAGGCGGATACTGTTGCAAGAAAAGATCGGGATCGTTTCGGGCAAGTGTTAAGGCGTTCAAGTCGTCCAGGGTGATATAGGGCCGATTTTTACCGGCCAGATGGCGCAGAAGGGTGGTTTTTCCGCATTGCCGAGGCCCAATGAGCAGCAGGATGGGATAGTGGCCCGATGCTTGGAGAATGGTTTTTTCGATTTGCCGCGAAAGGTATCTCATGTGACCGGCCAGTTTAAAGTATGACTTTAATATAGCCGATAGTCTCTGTGATTGTCAATAGCGTCAAAATAACCTTATTAAGGTCATTTCTGTGTGGCGATGTTATGGAACCCTGAGAATCCCACCCACAAGCCCGCCACCAGTAAAAGTGATATGAGCGTGACCCACATGCCTTTGCGCATGGCATCGGAATGGTAATAGAAGCGCACCTGATGCTCGCCTTTAGTTAATTCCACACCCCTGAAAAGATAATTGGTCCTAAGGATAGGCACCTTTTTGCCATCGACTTCCGCATGCCAGGCCGGATACCACACCTCACTGGCAAAAAGCAATGCATTGGCCGCAGCCTGAACGAATAAAGTGATTTCATTGGCTGAGTAGGTCCGGATACGAACCGTTCCAAGCTGTTCGGGTAAAAGTGAGGAGTCGAATACCAACGAGGGCTTGCTTTCGATAATGGCCTGGCGGAGGGGATCAAAAGAGGGTGAGTTGATGAATTGGATAGCCTCTCCGCCGCTGTCAGCGGTGATAAGGGTGCTACGGAGACTGAAACGGGCGCAGAAGCTGTCCGGCAAGGCCACAATGAAGCCCTGTCCCGATGGATGGGCACGGTATCGTACATTCAGAAGCGCCATTTCCTTTTGAGGGTCAACTTCATGGACAAAACGGCTCAATCGTTGTAGGTGGAGCTGATTGTAGCCTTCCACCAAGGGGATCTCATAAACCATTCCCATATTCAGGTGAGGAAAGAGACGGACCCCTTTTCCGGGGCCTTCAAATATTCGACCCTGGAGGCGATAGGGGTTTTGTGCAATCTCGGCCCGGATGGCATCCAGGCGCGTGTCGGATGGATAGGCTTCTTGCCCGGTTTGCTTTCCGCAGCCGAACCGATAGCCGAACAGAAAGAGTTCCAGAAAGGTGAATGCAATCAATCCGTACGCTGCCGAGGGTCTGCCGGTTTTGAGAAGCAGTCCAATCAGCAGTGCGATGATGATGATGGCAAAAAGACCCCATAAGACCGCTTGGCGTGCGGCTTCCGCTTTGGCTGCGTCGAGACCGGAAAGGGTGGTAAGGGAAAGCAGGAGGAGGAGACCCAGGATGCCGCTTCCGATATAAAGGGCGCGTTTGGTGGTTGACAAGAGGGCCGGATTGGGGTTGCGGATGAGGCCGGCTAAATAGTCCAAAGAGAGGGCGGCAGCCAAGATAAAACTGAAGGAAAAGATGAACGCAAAACGGCCGGGATGACGGAAAAGATTGAAGCCCGGAAGTTTGAAAAGCAAGGGATACACAGGGCCGTTTTTGCCGAAAGCGGCTAAAAGAAAAAAGAGACCGAGTCCCATCCATAAAAGAAAGAGTTTGTTTTTCCGAAGGCCGGAAAAGGCCGTTATCATCAGGAGTAGCGGTGTGATGCCGATGAAAAGGGTGGTTTCCCAGAAGAGATGCCCGCCTTCTCCGCCCCAGAAGGGGGAGCCGTTTGTAAAGGTTCCGGAAGCCCTGTCCATTTCCATGATGCCGGTGATCCAACCGTAGAATTTGGGGGCAAGAAAGGTGAGTAGATTGGACGGAGAGAGGGAGCCGACCGTGGAATTCTCCCAGGTCATCTTGGTCCGGACGCTTTCGGCGGATAATTCCGCGGTGGTGAAGAGCTGAATAGCCGCCAAGCCCATGGAAAGCAGGCAGAACAGGGCGAAAAAGAGAATCGTGCGTATCATGACGCGTCGGCCTTCCTTCCTCTGTGACAGGAGATGAAAGGCCGTATATACAGACAGGAGGGTTATGTTGAAAAGAACGTATTGGGCGTATCCGCCCAGAATGGAAAGGGCGAAAAAG
>MGVN01000028.1:14110-15454 GCA_001800515.1 Elusimicrobia bacterium RIFOXYB2_FULL_49_7
TACTCCAATAACGTAAGGCAATCCTCTCTTGAGATAGCAAGAAAGCTCGGCGTTTCATCTGACACAATAAGGGCAAGGATAAAAAAGCTCGAGGAAAAGAAGGTAATAACAGGATACAAGATTGGGCTGAATCTTGAGCCCCTTGGCTTTGTTTCTTACAGGGTTGATCTGCAATTGTTATCAACTAAAAGAAACAGGGAAATCTTTGAGTTCTGCAAAAGGCACAAAAATATCTACCAGATAAACAAGTCAATCGGAGGGGCAGATTTTGAAATCGAGGTTATTGTAAGGGACTTGGGCCATCTGCTGGATTTGATAGACGAAATCAAAACCACATTCAAGGACGTAGTCAATGATGTCGATTATTTTGGGTTTTCCACCTTCCACATTCTGCAGTACATACCTGACTGATAGTTTCAAATACATTCAAACCCATCAAAAGATATTTATACATATTTAATTTGCTGCAATTCTGAAAAATGCCTAAAAAACACAATCAATTTTTGATTGAAGTATTAATCCTGTCTATACTGCTTATTTCCGCATGCGGAAGATTAAGGCAGCAACCGCCAGAGCCTCAATTGCCAGAAGAGCTGAAAGCAAAATACAGCCAAGTTATGGAGATTCTAAATCAAAAAGAGTCAGAAGGCTATGATATAAGCTCAGTTAAAGAGGATGTTGAAAGGGCAAAGCAGCTTGCTGCAGAAGGCAACATGGAAGAGGCAAAAAAGGCAATTATTGATGCAAAAGAAAAGCTGGACTCTTTGAAAAAGCCATCACAACAGCCGATTCCAACACCTTCTCCAGAGCCTATGCCGCCACCTGCTGGCTTGGTAAATGTTGAAATTGACGCCGGCAAACAAACTGGAGAATTGCCTGAAATATTCAAAGCAGGGATGTGGGTTGTTGACAGCGGGGAAAGCACAAGGTACATTTTTGACAAGTTCGCAGATGAAAATGCAATGGGAATCATGCAGTTCCAATTCGATGTCGAAACCAATCCTCTTTTGTATTCTGAAAGCTTGAAAGACTACAAGATAAAGCTTATAGAGCTTACAAAGCCAGGCACTGAGCTGAGGCACCAGCTGGACAATGTCAAGGAAAGCAAAGCCCATATTTCCATGGGATTGGGAGGGGGAACATGGTTCATGCCGAGATGGCTTTCTGCGTACAATTACAAGCCAACTGGCGATCCAGTATGCAATGGGCAGCCTTCAATAGTGCAGGACGGCAAAAATGTCTGCGATGCCTACAGCATAATATTTGCGGAGCTTTACGGCTACAAAATCGGAGGCAACACCTACCCAAATGACTGGAATGCATGGAAGGATGTTGTGCAGTTCA
>MGVN01000029.1:0-12125 GCA_001800515.1 Elusimicrobia bacterium RIFOXYB2_FULL_49_7
GGAGGTGACCCACGGATATCGGCGCGGCCTGGCGTTGAGCTCCTTGTTTGAAGTCTTGTGTGAGGACAAATTGATTCAGCCCACATTCATTATCGATCATCCGGCGGAAAGCACGCCGTTGTGTAAACTTCACCGTGATAATCCGGCGCTGGTTGAACGCTTTGAACCCTATATCAACGGCTGGGAAGTGGGCAATGCCTACAGCGAACTCAACGATCCCTTGCTGCAGAAGCAGTTGCTCCAGGAGCAGGTGGAACGGGGGCGCGGCGGTGAGGCGGAGACCCATCCCATGGATGAGGACTTTATCCGTGCCATGGAATACGGTATGCCGCCCACCGGAGGCGTGGGAATCGGAATCGACCGGATGATCATGCTTTTAACGGACACATCGAATATTCGGGATGTGATTCTCTTTCCGCTCTTGAAACCGGAATGATGATGAAACCGCCTTTCGAGTTCTTTATTGCCCGGCGCTATCTCTGGGGGAAAAAGCGGACCAGCTTCATCTCCACTATTCTCTTCATTTCCATCATCGGTGTTTTTTTGGGTACGATGGTCCTGATTGTGACGTTATCCATTATGAATGGGTTCGAGCAGGCTGTCAAGACCCGAATCGTCGGGACCTTTGCCCATATCAAGCTTCAACGTTTTCATGGGGAAACCATCGCGCATCCGGATTCCCTAATGGACCTTGTCATGCAGGACCCGGACGTGGTGGCTGCGGCGCCGCTTATTGAGGATAAGATAGGTCTTTCCTCAAAACAGGCGCGGGACGGCATTATCGTGCATGGGGTGGATCTGGCGCGGGAGAACGGCGTGACCGACCTGGCCAAAAATATCAAGTTGGGACAACTCAATTTGGATTCCGTGCAATCCGTTAAGGAGCGCAAGAATCTCGGCATCGTTCTGGGTTCCTATGTGGCGGATAAACTGCGCGTCATCCCCGGAGATGAAGTGGTCATCATGAGTCTGCGCGGAGAGGAGGATGCCATGGCCGGCATCATGCCGCGTATGAAGCGAATGACGGTCTCCGGTATTTACGAATCGGGCATGTATGAATACGATGCCAACCTCTCCTTTATCTCCATTGAAGCCGCGCAAAGCCTGTTTGAAATGAAGGGGGTGTCGCATATCGAAATCCGTGTTCGCAATGCGGCCCATGCGGATCTCGTGGCCGAAGCGCTTCAGAACCGAATCGGCTATCCCTACTATTGCGTGGATTGGATGAAACAGTACCGGACCCTGATTAAATGGATGAATTCCGAGAAATTCATCGCCTTCATCGTGATCAGCATGATCATCCTGGTGGCCATCTTCAATATCATCAGTTCGCTGCTCATGGTCATCATGGAAAAGACCGGCGAAATCGGCATTCTTCTTTCCATGGGTGCGCGCAACCGGAGTATCCTCAAGATATTTGTGTTGAACGGTTTTCTGGTCGGCGTCATCGGGACCTTTCTCGGTACGCTCGTTGGATTGCTCATCTGTTTCGTTCAGATCAAATTTAATCTTGTCAAGTTACCGGGAGACGTTTATTTCATCGATACGCTGCCCATGATTGTGAAATGGGGTGATGTGCTGGCCGTGGTGGTGTGTGCTAATTTTCTGTGCCTTCTCTTTTCATTGTATCCGGCTTTCAAGGCCGCAAGACTGAAACCGGTGGAGGCGCTGATTTATAAATAGCGAGAACCGAAATGGAAATGAACCCGTTGCTCGACGTTATTGATTTGCACAAGGCCTATCAGGAGGGTGAAAAAAAACTCACCATTCTGTCCGGGTTGAATCTTTCCCTGCAAACGGGTGAGATTGTTTGTGTGATGGGGGAGTCCGGTTCCGGTAAGACCACGCTCCTGAACCTCCTCGGCTCGCTTGACAACCCCGACCAGGGAAAGATAATTTTTAACGGAAAAGACATTGCGTCGCTGAAAGGGAACACCCTGGCCGAGTTCCGGAACCGGCATATCGGCTTTTTGTTTCAGTTTCACTATCTGTTGGCCGATTTTACGGCGCTTGAAAACGCCATTCTGCCCGGACTCATCGCCGGGTCGCCCCAGGAGGCGCTTGAAGCCCGTGCCCGCGAATTGTTTGAGCGGGTCGGCATTGCCGAGCGGATGGCCCACCATCCTTCCGAACTGTCGGGTGGCGAGCAGCAGCGGGTGGCCATGGTGCGTGCGCTGATCAATGACCCTCTTCTGGTCTTGGCGGATGAGCCGACCGGTAATCTTGACGAAACAAACGGCGCCCGTCTGATGGATTTGTTGTTCGAACTCGGGCGGGATTTAAAGAAGACATTTTTAGTTGCGACCCACAGCACGCGGCTGGCTCGTCGGTGCGACCGGGTCTATTTTTTGGAACATGGAAAGGCGGGTATCAGAGATGAATTGTGAATCCTGCGGAAAACATCCGGCCACGGTCCACTTCACCCAAATCATCAACAATAAAAAGACTCTGCAGAATCTCTGCAAGGCGTGCGCGGAAAAGCGAGGGTTTGCCGGCCACGTTTCCCCTGCGGCAAAAGGGTTCGGCGTGGAGAATCTGGTCAGTAAGATTGCGAACGAATATGAAGAGGAGAACAATGCCGTGGCGTGCGGAAGTTGCGGTCTTAAATATATTGAGTTCAAACAAAGCGGACGGCTCGGTTGCGGGGAGTGCTATTCCGCTTTTGAAGCGCGGCTGGACGATTT
Source organism: Elusimicrobia bacterium RIFOXYB2_FULL_49_7 (assembly GCA_001800515.1). Next base: position 2,685 of record MGVN01000029.1, read on the forward strand.
GCTCCGGAAAATCCACGGGTCCAGCCACCACATCGGCAAGATACCGAAAGACCTGGAACCGGCCATCAGTGAGAACCGGCAGGTTGAGACGCTCCGTAAGGAGATGCGGCGTGCCATTGAGAAAGAGGATTTTGAACGGGCTGCCTATCTGCGCGACCAAATCAAGCAGCGGGAGGTGAAGGAATGATTGATTTTGAGAAACTGATTGTCCATCCTTCGGGTTGGCTTGATGGAACGGGTCCGGAAGCGAACATGATATTAAGCAGCCGCCTCCGGTTGGCGCGCAATATAAAAGGGCATGCTTTTGTGCACCATGCGAAGCCTGAAGCGGTTTCGGAAACCTATCAGCAGATCATGAATACGGCTGCGGAGTGCCCCTCTCTGAAGCGGGTTTTTACTGCAGACGTGGGTGAAATGGCGCCTTTGGATCGTCGATTGCTGGTTGAACGCCATCTCATCAGTCCGGATTTTGAACGGGCGCAGTGGAAGCGCGGGGCGGTCATCACGGAGGATGAGAAAATCGCCATCATGATCAATGAAGAGGATCATTTGCGTCTCCAATCGATTGTTTCCGGTTTTCAGATGGAAGAGGGATGGGAGGCGCTGAATAAGGTGGATAATGAATTGTCCGCGCGGCTCCATTTCGCCTTTTCGGAGAAATACGGTTATCTGACCGCCTGTCCTACCAATGTGGGAACCGGGATGCGCGTATCGGTCCTGATTCATCTCCCGGCACTGGTATTAACCAAGGCCATTGATGAGACCCTGAAAGGCATCACTCAGATTGGTCTGTCGGTGCGCGGTTTTTACGGCGAAGGGACCGAAGTGTTGGGGAACCTTTTCCAGATCAGCAACTATGCCACCCTCGGTAAGACCGAACATGAGGTGATTGAAACCATCCGCAAGGTCATGCTCCAGCTCATCGGCTTTGAGAGCCGTGCCTGTGAGACCTTGCTCAAGGAAGCCAAGACGCAGATCGAAGATAAAATCTGGCGTGCCTACGGGATTTTAAACAATGCCCGTCTGCTGACGAGTAATGAGTTCATGAGTCTCTCGTCCGCCCTACGGCTTGGGATATCGATCGGAATCATCAATAACATCGATCTTAAGTCCCTGAACCAGCTGATGATACTGGTCCAGCCCGCGCATATTCAGAAATACCTGAAACATGAGATGGAATCGAGCGAGCGGGACTTTTTCCGTGCCAACGTGGTCCGGGAACATTTGATTAAAACACGCAAGAAAGCCTCCCCCAGGCGCAAAGATGATTAGGCGATTTTTGTTTCCGGTCTGTCTGCTCGGACTGGTTTCTTTCCTTGTTGCATTGGAACTACCGGGAGAATACCGGTCGCTTCCTTTTGGTGCCGATACCTTGCAGCTCCGGCGTCTCTTTCCGGAAACGGAAATGCATCGTTTCACGCTCTCGACAATCCCGTCGTTGTCCGATACGGAACGATCTGTGTACCGGCTGATTTTCAAAAAAGGGATGGTGGATTCCGCCTGGCTTTACTTTGTAGAGAGCCGTTTTGCCATGGCCGTGGAATTCTACTATCCGGGCGAGGAATATGCCCGGAAATCGCTGGCGCAGTTGACCAGCCGGTACGGTCAGTTCGTGGGATCCGGAACCACTTTTTTTAAACGGGACGGTGGACGTCGGGTGATGACCGGCTATCGGGCTGCGTCGAAAATCGCCACGGTTACCTGGATGGATGAAGCGTTGGCTGCTCCCCTGCGGACGGTGTTGCCGGAGGGTGATGGGCCCGCGTCCATTGACCGCGAGCTTCGCCGGCTCCAGGATCGTTTGGATTCGCTCGATAAACCTTAAGCTTTACGAAACAAAGAGTTTTCTCACCTCCCGCCGCAACTGCTCAAAACGGAGCGGCTTGGGCAACAGGCACTCCGCCTTGATCCAGTGCTTTTCATTGTCCTTGAGTAGATTGAATTCAATCCCGGTCTCATTCGTGATTGGGGTAAGCATGATGACCGGGGTGGCGGGATTTTTTTTCTTAATATGGTAGGCCAGGGTAAACCCGGAATCCGCATATTCCAGCATCAGGTTGACAATGGCGCAGTCGGGCTGCATTTCCAGAAGTTGTTTTTCCGCCTCCCGGGCACTGTAGGAAACCAGGACTTCGCACCCCATTTCTTCAAGTCCTTGTTTTTCGGCGGCAATCAATTCTTCGTCCGTATCGACCAGCATGACTTTGGGTCTGACTTTCATGGGGTCTTCCTTTCTCAGAAGGTGGTTTCGCGGTTGGTATAGGTGGTGTGCAGCAGTTCGTGGCTTTTTTTGCCGAGCGGTTTTCCGAGAAAGCCCCGGTAGAGTTCCTGCAGATGCTCGTTTTCGTGTGAGGTGCGCACCTTTTCCTTGCGATCGATCTTATAGAGCCCTTCCATCCGGTTTCGCACCTTTTCCATATCCTGGCCGAAAGGTTGTCCGCCGCCCGCAATGCAGCCACCCGGGCAGGTCATGACTTCCACGAAATGAAGATCCGTGCGGCCGTTTTTGATCTCTTCCAGGAGCGTTCGTGCATTATTGAGGCCCGATACCACGGCCGCACCGAGTGTGGTGCCATTGATTTTGACTTTGGTCTCCTTGACCCCTTTGAGGTCGCGAACGCCTTTGACCACCATGCCCGGCAGATTGGCGCCGGTCTGAAGGAAAAAGGCGGTGCGAAGAGCCGCTTCCATGACCCCGCCCGTGGCGCCGAACAGTTTGCCGGCCGTACTTCGATCGGAAAAAGGGTTGTCTGCAGCAGAGGGGGTAAGGGTTTTCAGATCCAGTCCGTACAGTTTGATCATCTTGGCCAGTTCGCGGGTGGTGACCACAGCATCCACGTCTGCGATATTGCCGCGCCCCATTTCAAGCCGGTTGGCCTCGAATTTCTTGGCCGTACAGGGCATGATGCTGACGCTGTAGATTTTTGCCGGGTCAAGTCCCTCTTTGTCCGCCCAGTAGCTTTTGATGAGGGCGCCCAGCATTTGCTGCGGGCTCTTGCAGGTGGACAGATTGGGAATGAATTCCGGATAAAACTGTTCCACGAACTTGATCCAGCCGGGCGAGCAGCTGGTGAACATGGGAAAGGGACCGCCTTTTTTCACTCTTTCCAAAAGTTCGTTCGCCTCTTCCATAATGGTAAGATCCGCACTGAAGGAGGTATCGAAGATCTTTCGGAACCCCATTAGACGCAGGGCCGTGACCATGGCGCCGACCACGTCTTCTCCCTCTTTGAACCCGAATTCCTCACCCAGCGTGACCGAGACGCTCGGGGCGTGTTGTACCACCACGTACTTTTCCGGATCGTTCAATGCGTTCATGACTTCGCGGAGGTTGTTATGGGTGACCAGCGCACCGGTGGGACAGACCATGATGCACTGGCCGCAGTTCACGCAGGTGGAGACGTTTAATCCGCTGTCAAAGGCTGTTCCCACACGCGTATGGCAGCCTCGATTGATGAAATCGATGCTGGAAACGCTTTGCACCTCCTCGCAGACCCGGACACAACGGCCGCAGAGAATGCATTTCTCCGGATCACGTACGATGGAGGGGTTGGAGAGGTCGATGGGATGGTGGTTTTTCTCTCCCTTAAAACGGCGTTCGCGCACGCCCATGAGATTGGCCTGTTTCTTCAGTTCGCAGGTGGCGCTCTTACCGCAGTAGAGGCAGTCGTCCGGATGGTTGGATAAGAGCATTTCGATGATGGTTTTACGGGCCCGCAGCACGCGCAGGGAATGGGTTTTCACTTTCATTCCTTCCGTAATGGGGTGGGAGCAACTGGTGACCAGGTTGCGCATTCCTTCCACCTCCACCACGCACATGCGGCAGGCACCGGTGGGCGAGAGGTTTTTCATGTAGCAGAGGGTGGGGACATCAATGTTGTTCCGCCGCAGGATTGTTAGCACGGTCTCACCGGGGTTTCCCATCATCAGCTTTCCGTTGACTTCTATGGCGATCATGTTCATGCTCCTTTTCTCAAACGACCGACACGGCATTGAATTTACAAACATCGAGACAGGTTCCGCAGCCGATACATTTTTCCGTAATCACGGTGTGGGCGTTTCGGGGTTCGCCCAGAATGGCCTCGGCCGGACATTTTTTTCGGCAGAGACCACATCCTTTGCACGCTTTCTTATCGATACGATAGGTGATGAGGTCCTGACAGGTTTTGGCCGGACATTCCCGGTCATAGAGATGAGCCTCATATTCGTGTTTGAACCAGCGCAGCGTGGAGAGGACCGGATTGGATGCGCTCTGGCCTAAACCGCAGAGTGCAGTGTCCCGAATCACATCGGCCAACCGTTCCAGTGAGAGAATGCCTTTGATGCGATCCAATGCTTCCGCACGGCTTTCATTTTTGCGGGAACGGGTCAGACTGCGGAGGATTTCAAGCATGCGGCGGGTTCCTTCCCGGCACGGTATGCATTTTCCGCACGACTCGCGCTGAATGAATTCCATGAAGTATTTGGCCACATCGACCATGCAGTTCGACTCATCCATCACAACCAATCCGCCGGAGCCCATCATGGCGCCCACGGTCTTCAGGGATTCATAATCCACCTGGATGTCGAGGTGGCTGTCCGGAATGCAGCCGCCCGAGGGTCCGCCGATTTGGATGGCCTTGAAGGCTTTGTTGTTCGGGATGCCGCCGCCGATGGTGAAGATGATTTCCCGAAGCGACCGGCCCATGGCCACTTCGATGAGGCCGGTCCGGTTCACTTTTCCGGAGAGAGCGAAGACCTTGGTGCCTTTGCTGCCGGCGGTACCTACAGAGGCGAACCAGTCGGCGCCGTTTTGGAGGATGGCCGGCACGTTGGACAAAGTTTCGACATTATTAATAATCGTGGGATGATCAAAGAGTCCCTTGGCTGCCGGATAGGGCGGGCGAAGGCGAGGCATGCCGCGTCTGCCTTCGATGCTGTTGATGAGCGCGGTTTCTTCGCCGCAGACAAAGGCGCCGGCGCCCTGCTTGATGACGATATCCAGGTTGAAGCCGCTGTCCAGGATGTTATGGCCGATGAGGCCGAAAGCGGCGGCCCGTTCCAGCGCATGTTTTAGGCGTTCGATGGCCAGCGGATATTCGGCGCGCAGGTAGACGTAGGCTTTGGTTGCACCGATGGCATAGGCGGCAATCGCCATTCCTTCAATCAAGCGGTGCGGGTCTCCTTCAATCACCGCGCGGTCCATGAAGGCGCCCGGATCGCCTTCATCTGCATTGCAAATCAAGTATTTGCAATCCGAGGGGGTTTGGAGCGCCAGTTTCCATTTTTTACCGGCCGGAAAGCCGCCGCCGCCCCGTCCACGGAGGCCGCTCTTTTCCACGATATCACAGGTTTCCGCAGGCCGGTGGCTGCGCAGGGTGGCGGAAAGCGCCTGATAGCCGCCGTGCGAGAGATAATCTTCAATGCTCAAAGGATCCAAAATGCCGCAGTTTTTAAGTACCCAACGCGTTTGCGGCTTGAAAAAAGGATGTTCATCCAGATACGGGAGATCCGCATAGGCTTCCTGGCCCTTGTCCCTAAATTGGCCCAGGACCTTCTCTTTGGGCGGATGTCCGCCGAAGACCTCATTCAGAAGCAAAGGGACTTTGTCTTCGGTGATGTTGGCGAACGAAAGCCGGGTGCGAAAGGGTAACTGGATGTCCACCAACGGTTCGCCGGTGCAGAGGCCGATACAGCCGGTTTCCACAATGTCTGCCGCTATTTTTCGGCCCTGTAGCCATGTTTTAATGGCTGTCAGGGTTTTGCCTGCTCCGGCACCCAGACCACAGGTGCTCATGCCGATGAAAATAAGCGGACGGTCGAGTTTTTCCCGGCGCTGCTGGAGGAGCGCCTTTTCACGTAATTCGCGGCAGGCGGGGCTTTCATGACAAAGAGGGCCTTCGGTGAGGCATTCCACAAAGCGGCTACAGGGACGATCCGTTGAATGCCAGCATTGATCGCAGCATTTGTCGGTCAGTTGCATACGGTTTCCTCCTTACCGGCGTTTTTTTGGAGCGTGGATATCAGTTTGCTTGTTTTGTCCGGGGTCATGCCTGTATGGAATTCTCCGTTGATGCAGATGACCGGCGCCAATCCGCAAGCACCGATGCAGGCTAATATCTCAAGACTGAAAAGGCCGTCCCGGGTGGTCTGCCCGGGTTCAATGCCCAGTTCGCGGCGGAAGGCGTTCAGTACGCTGAAAGAACCTTTGACATGACAGGCGGTACCGCGGCAGATTTGGATATGGAAGCGGCCCGGCGCATTAAAACGAAATTGATTGTAGAAGCTGGCCACACCGAATACCTTGCTGACCGGAATTTTCAGGAGTCGCCCCACGGTGATGAGCGCGGTTTTCGACAGATAGCCTTGTCGTTCCTGAATCAGTTGGAGAATGGGGATAAGCGAATCCCGTTTGGGGTTCGGAAATTTTCGAAGTATTTCCGAGGTATCGAAAATCATGCTGCTCATAAGGGTGTCTCCTGTTTTTTATCGAGATGATTGGAACCGGAAAAAAAAGCCGCTTTTTGAAAGGAAAGGCGTATGTCCATATACTCGACATGCACCTGCATTGGTAGACGTAATCGGACCGGTGCAAAATTAACGAAAGATCGGATGCCTGCGTCGCAAGCCGTTTCAGCGACCACTTGCGCTTCCGAGGCCGGGACGGTGATGGCGGCGATGTCGGCTTTATTTCCGGCCAGGAATTCCTTTATTTCCGTTAAGGGGTAACAGGGTACTCCGGCGATAAGGCGGTGGATTTTGGAAGGATCTGCGTCAAATGAGGCGATGGTATTGAAGTGGGGGGCCAGGGTGGAGAAGTAGCTTAGAATGGCTCGTCCCAGATTGCCTACGCCGATGAGAACGATCTTGATACCATTGGATTGGCCCATAAAGCGGCTGATACTATTGAGCAGTTCGTCCACATGATAGCCGTGACGGGGATTTCCGGTGTATCCGAGTGCCATAAAATCTCGTCGAACCTGCGAAGCTGTTGAACCGGATAGATCCGCGATTTGGTGGGAGTAAATATTGGATTGGCTTTGCGTCTGCATCTTTTCAAGAAGAGAGCGATAGATAAAGAGTCTTTCGACTGTCTTGTCTGAAACCACTTTTTACACCTCCTTCTCTTGTGAAATTAGTCACAATGTGAAAAGTTTCACAATAAATATAACACAAGTAACAGAGTATGTCAATATAAAAATCAAATAATTTATAAGATATTGTTAAAAGAAGAGATAGCGTTGCCTTATTGTAGGACCAGTTTATAGGTTCTGATATCTTTTAAGGTCATAACTTTCAGAATGTAAAGACCCCTGGGGTGATTTTTACCGTTGAATTCCAGCAAAGGAGATGGATGAGAGACTTCAAAAATAAGCTGACCTTGAATGTTAAAAATCGCTACGGAGCAAATCATCCCCTTTGGCAGATAAAGGGTGGTTTTTCCGGCAAAGGGGTTGGGGACAGCATGAATACTCTCCTTGTCGCCGGTGGAAGCATCGATAATCGCAAGCGGATCATTGCTGCCATCATTCACGTCCGAACTATCCTCCTCTTCATCGGTTTTATTGCAATGTTGTTTGTTGCGCCAATTAATACCGGGTTCCGCAAAATAGGCTATCCAAGACGCAAGAAGGCTGTCCGGCTGACAGAACTTATTGTTCTCAATGCGTAAAGGCCCCAGACTGTCGACGGTCGAATCAAAACCGGAGAAGGAAAGATTCATCATTTCCATGGGAAGCGTACGCAGTTTGTTGTCGTTAAGAAGCAGCTCGGTTAGGGAAGTAAGCTGCTCCATTTCAGAGGGAATGGTTTTTAATTTATTATTAGAAAGATTTAAAATCCGAAGGCTTGACAATGCTGCGATGTCTGAAGGAAGTGCGGTGAGGTGATTGTAGGATAGATTGAGCGTTGTTAATTGCGTCAGGCTAAAGAACTCGGCCGGAAGTTCCATAATATGGTTATCGCTGAGATCCAACCAGGTCAGTGCGGTCAAAGCAAACAATGACATTGGAATTTCATGGAGATTGAGATGAGACAGCGAGAGGGCGATAATCCGGTCGCTTTTTGCACCCATCAAACATTGTTCCACCGGAATATCAGAAAGTCCTTCGGAATCGAGTAATTTTCTTACCACCAAGGAATCATCTTGATAGGTCGTTGCAGAGAGATAGCTGCAAAGCGTGAGGAGAATAAGACAAAATCGTCCAATCTGTGCCATTTTTTCCCCTTGTTGACCTGTTTTCAAAAGAAAACCCTTCTTTTCTTAGAAATTTACCGTCTGTCAAAGATTATATCGCAAATTCAGTGCCGTGTTAGGATTATTCGTTTAAATTAAAGAAACCAATCAGGCGATTACGTTTTGGATCCCTAAGCAGGATCGTTTTCAATCGTGTAGAGTCCGTTACTGACGAGTTGCTCAAAGGTCGTATTTGCCCGGATTTCAACAAGCGTGCCATCCGGTTTTTGTAGCTCGAATTCTTCATAACGAAAGTCACCGAAATGAGTCCAATCTTTTCCGGTCTTTTTGAGAAAGTGTTGTCGGATTTGCCAGGCGCTTTTCAATTCGTTGTGTTCATCTTGGCCGATATCGCTGAAAATGGGATCCACCATGGTCCAGCGGCCATTGATTTTGCTTTCAGCCAAGCCGTGTCCTTTGATGTAGAGCATACGGGTTTCAATACCTGAGGCATTGGCCAGGGCCGTATAGGCGCGTCCTTGAGGGCCGCAGGTGGCCAACCCGTCGATTATAATCTGGGCGCCGCTATGGGAATAGTTGGAGGTGAAAAGGCAGGCTTTTGCCACCCACTCCCGAAGTGCGGTTATCACCGCCCATTCGCCCTGTCGGATATGTTTATTGTAAAGAGGTTTTCCGATACGGGCTAAATATCGAAGTTCATCTTGGTCTCCGCTTGTAAATTGAGGGCATAGGGCTTTGGGGATGATGTGATTTGTTTGATGGACCGGTTCAATGGGGTATGCCGGCGCAGGAAAGGGGGCATCGATGTTCTGTAAGGTGGCCAGCGCAAAGAAGGTCGCTTCCATATCCGCCGGTGTATCGGAAGCAAGACGGGCGAAACCGCCGTCCGGTTGCAGGCAGCTTTCAATGAAGGTCTGCAGTCCCGTCGGATTCTGGACAGGGAGATCGAGTGCGGTCAGCCCCAGTGCGGCGTAATAAGCTTCGGTCATGCGAGTGACATGCTGATCATCGTAGGCTTTATATACGCCCAATCCCTTGGAGAAGCCGCCGTTCTTTTCCTGAAGATTCAGAATATAATCCGCGCTTTTGTCCGCGTTCCAAGGGGCGAGATTGAGAAGAGGGAGAATGGAAAGACCCATACCCGTGTAGAGGAGGAGGCCCACATTGCGCGGTGTGTCCCCGTCATGCGCTTCTTTTTTCCAATTGAAACTGCCGTCCTGTCGGTCCGTGTCCGATTGCCGCTCAAGCAGATATTGACTCAGCGC
>MGVN01000029.1:12199-15419 GCA_001800515.1 Elusimicrobia bacterium RIFOXYB2_FULL_49_7
GTTCCGGATCGTTTTCCGGCATCCAGTAGTCAAAAACAAATCCGCCGTCTTCCCGCTGTCTTGAATGGATGAAGTCTGCGGTCGAAGCAAATTCACGCAGGTCTCCGCCGCACCCGGCCAGTGCCGAGAGGGCGTAGTAGGTGTTGCAAAGGGCCGATTCATCCGGCCAGCGTCCGAACCGGTTTCTGAAACCGCCATTTTCATTGCATTTGCTTTTGAGAAATTCCATTATTTTTCGTCGCTCCGGCAATAGGTGATGCAGGAGATGAAGCGACTGAACCGCGCAGGCCGTGGCCAGGAGGTTGGAAGCGTCGCCGGGAAAGAGACCGAAACCCGCATCCGGGTTCTGGCAAGCCAAAATCCAACGGACCGTGGGAACAGCGGATGATGTCATCCAACAAAAATACTTTTTATTCGCTTTCTTCCACAAAATGTTTTGCTTGATTTCAATATTCTTGACGGCCTTACGCTTATGCATGCAAAATCTCTTGTAGACAAGGTATTGTACGCCGAACGGTACCTTCAGAATTTTTCGGCCACCCCGTCCCATCCTTACCATGGGGTTGGAGTATTTGACCAGGATTATGGTACGGATGCCTCCCATGCTCCTCATCTTGTTAATACTAAGAAATGGTTTGACGGTTCTAATACGAATTCTCCTTTCCGAACGGGCGGTGTGGATGCCTTAAGAAATTACCTCAAATTAAATTTCACCTCGACCAATTATTATTTGGAAGGATTGTTTACGATTGGAAAAACCGTTGTTAATCACCAAGGCGATACGGCGATCATCGAATCTGTTTCAAGCCGACCTTTTCTGAAAATCGAGACGAAGACGCTGATATTTCCTTTTCCGTTTTTCCGATTCCGGCAAATCCAAGTTTGAACATTCGTTTGAAAGGTGATTTTAAGACGGAAAGTAAGATGGATGTGACGGTGATGGATTTATCGGGTAAGATCATTAAGAAACTTTATACCGGAAAAGCGCGAAAAAATTTAGTTTGGGATGGGAAAGACAATCGAGACTTTCATGTGGCAAGCGGCCTCTATTTCATACGTTGCAAGCTTGGGACTCGCTCCATCAGCCTACATGCCCTTATTGTTCGATAGGTTGCAGATAGGAACTATCGTTTCAGGGTAACCACGGTTTCCACATGTGCGGTCTGCGGAAACATATCCAGCGGTTGAACGGATACCACTTTATATTGATTGTGGCATAAATCAGCCAAGTCGCGGGCCAGCGTAGCCGGATTGCAGGAAACATAGACGATTCGTTTTGGCTTGATTCGGACCAATTGCGCTAAAAAGGCCGGATCACAGCCGGCACGAGGCGGATCCAGCAGCACGGTATCGAAGTTCTTAAAATTCGTGGTGGTCCGTTCGGCCCGACCGCAATGAAAATTCACATTGGTTATATGGTTCACGTCTGCATTCCGGGCGCCGTTTTTCACTGCTTCATGGACCCATTCCACACCAATGACTTCCGATGCCTGCCGAGCCAGGAAAAGTGAAAAAAGGCCGACCCCGCAGTAAGCGTCCATGACACGTTCGTTACCGGTGAGTGCGGCCGCTTTTAGCGCGGTCTGAATCAATGTTTCCACTTGAAAAGGGTTGATCTGAAAAAAGGAGGACGGGGTGATGATGAATTTCAGTCCGCCAATCTTTTCCTCGATAAAAGGACGGCCCGCCAGTGTATGGAATTTCTTGCCCAGGATGACATTGGTTCGTTCCTGGTTGATGTTTTGGACCACCCCCTTCACCCAGGGATGGCATTTCATGATACGCGAAGTGATTTGATCGATCCGTTTGATTTCAAAACCGTTGGTGACCAGTACGACGAGTGCTTCCTTGTTGTGTACCGCGGTCTTAATGAGTATGTGACGAAGACTCCGGTTGTGAATATCTTCATTATAAGCACGGACCCCGCAATCGAGTATGATCTTTTTGACATGAGAAAATATCTTATCCCCGGCATCCGTATGGATGTGGCAGCGTTCAAAGGGAACGATACGGTGGCTTTCAAATTCGAAAAAACCGAAACCCGGTTTTCCGGAAAGTTCCCGAAAAGGAACTTCGATCTTGTTTCGATAACCCAGTTCTTTGGGTGACGGCAGGCAGGGAGCAATGGCCACTTTTTGGAGTTTGCCTATCTTTTGAAAGCTTGAGACCACCTGTTGGCGTTTGAATTCAAGTTGGGCATCATACTTGAGGTGCATGAGCTGGCACCCGCCACACTGGCCGAAGATGGGACAGATCGGATTTACCCGATTCGGGGAACGGATGAGGATTTCCTGGAGTTGGCCCTTGCAGTAATTCTGCTTTGAAAAGGTGATGCGCACTTTGACCTCTTCGTCCGGAAGGGCGCCGGGTACAAAGAGGGTCTTTCCATTGAGCGAGCCTACACCTTCACCGTTGTAGCCCATTCGCAGGATTTTAACGTGAACGGTTTCGTTTGTTCGCATGGTTTTGTCCGGAAACAAAAATCCCCGGTCGTTTAGGTGACCGGGGAGTGAGAGCGACCTTATTTCTTGGCAGGCTGAGGTTGGGTTCCTTGTGTCACGCCCGGGATGTTGACGGATGCCCCCGGTTTGGTTGCCGGTACCGCGGGTTTTTCTGCAACCGGGGCAACCGCTTCTTCTTGCGGAAGCGGCATTGCGGTCTCAGGGGATTGCTGAGGCATGGGCATAGGTGCGTCCAGGGCCGCAGATGCGGAGTGTGATTCGGTTTTCTTCATTTTTTCAGCCCGTTTTTGGAGTGCGCTGTTGGAGGTCGGTGTTCTGGCCATATTACGGCTGTAGACTGAAATACCGATACAGATGATCATAAACGCAACCGCCAATCCGGTGGTCACGCGGGTCAGGATATTGGCTGCTTCCCGTCCGGAAAAGGGCATGGCGCCTGCGCCGCCCATACCGCCGAAAGCGCTGGCCAAGCCGCCGCCTTTGTCAGACTGCATGAGCACGAAAATGACAAGAAAAACACAGACAATGATCAAAATGGCCAGTAAAATACCATAAATCATAACAACTCCTTATTTAGGCACGGACGATGCCGTTGAAATCCTCTGCTTTTAAGGCTGCCCCGCCGATGAGACCGCCGTCGATATCGGGTTTTTGTAACAATTCCTTGGCATTATCCGCCTTCATGCTGCCGCCGTATTGAAGACGAATTTGATCGGCCACGTTTTTGTCGTACATTTTATCGAGTAGGTCGCGAATAA
>MGVN01000030.1 GCA_001800515.1 Elusimicrobia bacterium RIFOXYB2_FULL_49_7
GACCCTTTTTCGTATCGCACTGTGCCAAACCGCCGTCGTTCACGACAAATTCGCCAATCTGGAAAAAGCACGTTGTGTTGTTGCCCAAGCTGCCGCGAAGGGAGCCAAATTAGCGGTACTTCCGGAGATGTTCAACTGCCCTTATGATACCGACCGCTTTCGCGCCTATGCGGAGCCCATCCCCGCCGGAATGAGCAGCCGTTTCCTCTCTGCCCTGGCAGCGGAATACCGGATCTTTCTGGTCGGTGGATCCGTCCCTGAAAAATCGGGCAGCCGGTTTTTCAATTCTTCTCCGGTTTTTAATCCTAAAGGAAAATTGATTGCCTTGCACCGAAAGATGCATCTTTTCGATGTTTCCCTAAAAACAGTAAAAATAAAGGAATCGCGCGTTTTATCCGCAGGCAATCAAGTGACGGTATTCAAAACCCCTATCGGTCCTATAGGCCTGTGTCTCTGTTATGATCTCCGTTTTCCGGAGTTATTCAGGCTGATGTTGAAGAAAAAGGTGGTTGGCGTGGTCATTCCCGCCGCTTTTTCCATTGAAACCGGTATGGCCCACTGGCACACGCTCCTGCGTACCCGCGCCATTGATAATCAGATTTTTATAATGGCCGCTTCACCGGCCCGGGCCAAGGCACCCGATTACCCGGCCTTCGGCCATTCCCTGGCAGCGGATCCTTTTGGACGGATTCTCGTCGAAGCGGGTGAAAAAGAGAGCCTTGTCTTTTTCGATCTTGATTTGGCGGTACTTAAAACCGTCCGCAGCCATCTACCCCTCCTTCGTCATCGTCGCACGGATCTGTACGACGTATGCGCTAAATAGACCCCGCTTTCATTGACTTATGCGGCCAAGGGCGCCTATTTTTAGATCAAAATGGAACCCCTCGAAAAAAAAGATGCCGCTTTCATTGAAATCCACGATTACCTCGATCATCTGATCATTGAAAAAGGGCTGGCCCGTAATTCCATTCTCTCTTACGGCCGGGATCTGGATGATTTCACTGATTTCCTGAAACACCGTAACGATAGCCCAATCCACGCGAACGCGGAAACCCTGTCGGCCTTTACCCGTCACCTCTCGACCGGGGGTCTCTCACCCAGAAGCATTGCCCGTAAACTCTCCGCCGTGCGCGGTCTTTATAAATTCCTGCTGCGCGAAAATCGCCTCCGCCTTGATCCCACCCTTCACCTGGAAAGACCCAAAACCGAAAGACGGCTTCCCTCCGTGCTGAGTCATTATGATATGGACAAAGCACTCAACACCCCGGTCGCCGGAGAAAAGAGAGGATTACGGGATCGTGCCATTCTCGAATTCCTCTATGCCTGCGGGCTTCGCATTTCCGAACTGATCAACCTTAAATTAAGTGATCTCCATATAGAGGGCGGTTTTGTCACTGTTTTCGGCAAGGGCAGCAAAGAGCGGGTTGTTCCCCTCGGCGAGAAATCACTGGAATGGATAAGGCGCTACCTGAAGGAAGAACGTCCCGTGCTGTTGGGAAAAGAGTCACAGGATATCATTATCCTGAACCGGCGGGGAAAAAAGATGAGCCGTATGGGGCTTTGGAAAATCGTGACCGGTTATGCCAGAAAAGCGGGCATTGAGGGACATGTCAGTCCCCACACCTTCCGCCACTCCTTTGCCACCCATTTGCTCAAGGGCGGGGCGGATCTGCGTGCCGTGCAAGAGATGCTGGGCCACGCCGATATTTCGACTACCCAGATTTATACCCATGTCAACAAAGACTACCTGAAAGACGTGCACCACACCTTCCACCCGCGTAATAAATAAGCTATATTTAGAAATATCATCATGTTTATCCGCTCATACGCTAAGATCAATCTTGCTCTGTATGTCAAGAACCGGCGCAAGGACGGCTTTCACAATCTTGAAACGATTTTTACTTCCGTTAATCTATCCGATAAAATCCATCTTGTCAAACATCCTGAACTTATCGTTGAAACGGATTCGAAGAAAGTCCCTTCAGGGCCGGCTAATCTTGCCTATCAAGCCGCGCTGGCCGTTAAGAAAGCCTTTCACATCTCGGATAATGTCCGAATCTTCATTGAAAAAAGAATTCCCATGGGAGGCGGACTGGCCGGCGGCAGTACCAATGCCGCCGCTGTGGTCCGAGGACTTCTCTCTTTCTGGAAAATCTCCCCTGACCCAAAAAGAATCACTCGCATTCTCCGTGCACTCGGCTCAGATGTTCCCTATTGCTACGTCGGAGGCACTCAACTGGGCCGCGGCCGGGGCGAAAGATTGACCCCGCTTCTTCCTTTTCCCAAGATGGCCCTTACTTTAGTGAACCCCGGTATTCACGTTTCCACTCCTTTGGCCTATCAAAGCCTTAAAAGAAACTTGACGCAACGGCGAAATATAATTAATTTATACGATAGCTATAATGCCTTGCTAAAAAGACGATTGGGTTTAAAAGAATTTCTTCACAACGACTTTGAGGATGCCGTGTTCAAACAACATCCGATCATTCGCTCCATTCGGGATACCTTTGAATTATTTTCACCGGTCGGGGTCCTCATGTCCGGCAGCGGTTCCACGGTTTTTGCTCTTTTTGAAAGCATGTCCAACGCCGATACGGCGGCAACCTATTTTAAGAAAAAAGGCTTCACATCCTTTATAACCCAGACACAAGGCAATACCCATTCTTCATCATCACCACCAACAGGAGGAATCCATGGAAATCACGGAAGTCAAAGTCACCCTGCGAAATGAGGAGAAGCTCAAGGCCTTTGCCAGCGTCACCTTTGATAACGCCTTTGTCGTCCGCGGCCTGAAAGTGATTGCCGGTGTCAAAGGTTATTTCGTCTCCATGCCGAGCCGTAAACGCAAAGACGGCACCCATCAGGATATCGCGCACCCCATTAATAACGATATGCGTAAACTGCTCGAAGATTCCATTCTCGACGAATATGAAAAGACGCGCACCAAAGCCGGCAATGAAGTACCTCCGGTCCCGGTTAGCGAAGAAGAATTTGAAGAATAATGTCGGCGATGAATAGGGATTTTCTTACATTTTGCCGCGAATAGCGGATTTAATCCCTTCATAGCTGGCAAATTTCACTCCGTAATTATAGAGGATTTGATTTTCCGCCATCTTGGAATTTTCAATATCCACATCTACATTATTGATGCCGCTATTCATTGTCCGATCGTAAGGCTGATCGATTTCGGGCTTCAGTTTTCTTAGGGTTGCTTTTTTGCTAATCTCGATATGATGATCATCCGTCCGTTTCCCTTTCGTGCGACGCTGCAAAGCATCGTGAAGCTTTTCTTCGAAAACAATCTCCTTGCGCTGATATCCTTGAATATCAACATTAGCCAGATTATGGGAAATCGCCTTACTGCGCAACATGGAGGCATCCAGGCTTTTTTTGACGGCCAACCGCTTGGTGCTTTGAAATAAACGGCTTTCCACTATTCGAAAATTATCCATATAATAATTTGATTAGAGCAAATAAGGGGCCGGAGGATTTAAAGCGGTTAAAAAAGCAAAATCCGGATGAAAGGGGTGAAAAGATTGCCGGGAAGGGAAAAAAGGGGGTGAATATAATCCACCCCCATTCTATCGTTTACGAACAACCGTTAGTCGCACCGCAATTAATGCACTTATGACAGGCACCATTGCGAATCATGATGGAACCGCAATCCGGACAAGGGGGCGCATCGATTTCGGCCTGATAAAGAGAATCTCCTTTGACTTCAGCCTTGCCCTTCTCAACCTTTTCTTCCTTTTTTAGAAGCACTTTCTTGATCTCCTGGCTCTCTTCGATCTCCTGAGTGACCCCGTTCTTGATAATCGGCATGTCTTCTTTGGTAATGAATTTGAGAGAGAGCCAGCGGAAGATATAATCCAGAATGGATTTAGCAATGGGAATTTTCTGGTTGTTCGTAAAACCGGAAGGTTCGAAACGGGTGTGGCTGAACTTGTTGACCAACACATCCAGCGGTACCCCGTATTGGAGCATGATGGATGTACCGGTGGCAAACGCATCCACCAGACCGGAAACCACGGAGCCTTCCTTGGCCATGCGAACAAAAATTTCACCCGGCGTACCGTCATCATACATGCCGACCGTAATATATCCCTCATGTCCTGCAATGGAAAATTTATGGGTAATGGAAGGACGCTCGGCCGGCAGTCTTCTGCGGTAAGGCTTGGCGGTGCGAACCGCCGTACTTGAGGTGGCTCCGCTTCCTTTAACCACTTCTTTCTTGTCCGAATCAAGCGAGGTGGTAAGAGGCTGCGTCCGTTTGGAACCGTCACGGTAGATGGTAATTGACTTCAGTCCGAGCTGCCATGCTTCGATAAAGGTCTCCATTACCTCTTCCGGTGTCGCTTCTGCCGGCATGTTGACCGTCTTGCTGATGGCACCGGAAATAAAGGGCTGGACCGCAGCCATCATCCGGATATGACCCATGTAATGGATACTGCGCACCCCGCTCTTGGGTTTAAAGGCACAATCAAAAATCTGGAGATATTCCTGATTCAAATGCGGCGCTCCCTCGATTTTCTCGTTCTCCTCCAGGTAACGGAGGATGTCCTGCACTTCATCCGCAGAGTGACCGAGATTCTTGAGTGCGCGCGCTACGGAACGATTGATGATTTTAAGCACCCCACCGCCGACCAGCTTCTTGTATTTGATAAGGGAGATATCGGGTTCAATGCCCGTAGTATCGCAATCCATCATGAATCCGATAGTGCCGGTCGGTGCCAAAACAGACACCTGCGCATTGCGGTACCCATATTCAAAGCCCACATGGTTGGCCTCGTTCCACACCTTCTGGAGGGTTGAATAAATGGAATCCGGCACATAAGACGCTTCAATTTTTGTCAGGTGATAGCGGTGCATCTGGATCACTTGGAGCACGGACTCCTTGTTGGCCTCAAAATGCTTGAAAGCACCGAGGGCACGGGAAATAAGCGCAGACATCTTGTATGCCTGGCCGGTCATGAGTGCGGTAATGGCAGCAGCATAAGCGCGGCCTTCATCCGAATCATAGGGAAAACCACGGGACATGAGAAGCGCACCCAAATTGGCATAGCCCAACCCCAGAGGACGGTAGTCCATGCTATTGGCCTTGATTTTATCCGTGGGATAGGAACTTCTGTCTACCACAATATCCATGGCCGTGACCAGCACGTTAATGGCATGACAAAATTCATTGACCATAAAATTGTCTTCTTCATCAATAAATTTCATCAGATTCAGAGAGGAGAGATTGCAGGCCGAATTATCTATAAACATGAATTCCGAACAGGGGTTGCTGGCATTGATGCGTGTGGTCTTGCGGCAAGTATGCCATTCGTTCACCGTGGTGTCGAACTGGAGTCCCGGATCACCGCATGCATGGGCCGCTTCCGAGATTTTCCTCATCAGATCGCGCGCCCGGTAGGTATCCACCACCCGGTTGTTCGTGACCGCACGCGTCACCCATTTCTTGTCCTTTACCACGGCTTTCATAAACTGATTGTTCACCCGCACGGAGTTGTTGGAATTCTGGAAAAAGATGGAGCCATAGGCTTCGCCGCCCATGCCGCCGTCATAGCCGTTGTCGATGAGTACATGCGCTTTCTTTTCTTCGTTCCATTTACAGAGGATAAATTCCTCGATATCCGGATGTTCCACATCCAGAATGACCATCTTGGCGGCACGTCGCGTCTTACCGCCTGACTTAATAACACCCGCAAAAGCATCAAAGCCCTTCATGAAAGAGACCGGACCCGACGCAATGCCGCCACCTTTGACGTTCTCTTTGGAAGAACGCAGGGAGGAGAAATTGGTTCCCGTGCCGGAGCCGTGCTTGAACAGCATTCCTTCGGTCTTGGCCAGTCCCAGGATGGATTCCATGGAATCCTCAACAGAATTGATAAAACAGGCGCTGCACTGAGGAGTATCCTCCACTCCGACATTGAACCAAACCGGACTATTGAAGGAGGCGTATTGATTGACCAGGATATGGGTCAGCTCATCCGAATAAATAACCGCATCTTCCGGGGAACCGAAATAGCCGTCTTTTTTTCCCCAGGCGGTAATGGTATTAACCACCCGATCGATAAGCTGTTTCAGACCGGTTTCCCGCTCAGGGGTGCCTATTTTTCCGTGAAAATACTTGGAAACCACCACATCCGTCGCCATCTGCGACCAAGCGCGGGGCATTTCCACCTCTTTCTGTTCGAAGATCACCTCACCTTTATCGTTCGCAATCTTCGCATGACGGTGTTCCCATTCTATTTTGTCGTAAGGATGGATGTTTTCCTCTGTAAAAAAGCGGTCAAACCGCAGTCCGAGACGCTTGTCATCCTTTTTCTCCGTTCGCTTCTGTTTCATGACGATTTCTTCGGTAATTTCGTTAACTGACATCCCTCTTCATCTCCTCTTAAAAATGCAATTGATTGTATATTTTATTTTCAACACCACAAGATTTGGTAAAGTTAAAAGTAAAATGTGACCCAATTAAAGTCAAGAATATTTCTTCTCTTTTTTTTCGGATATTTCACTTTTTTCTTGTCTTTTTGCACAAAAAAACTTTTCCCCTGGTAAAATGGCTGTTTTCACAGGAAAAACTGAAAAAGAGGCCACTTCAACCTTGCCGCTGACCGGAGGTGAAACTATATTTCCCAAGAACACACCGACCCTTTCAAGGAGCCTCTCATGATCTGTATCAAATCCTTTTTTTCTATCGTTTTTTTTCTCTGTTCTTTTCTGTCTGTTCAGTCGGCCGAAACCCCGCTCCTATTCACTCCTAAAGCACTCTCGGAATTGAAAGCGGAACCGACATCGGGTTCGGAAACCGTACTGCTCGTTAAAAACGGCAGTCTACTGACCCTGAAAGGAACCACGACCGATTCCTCCGGTGAAGAGTGGTATCGGGTTCTTACCGTCACCGAGGGAACATCGGGCTATCTTCCCGCGTCCTCCCTTGAACCTGTGGGCGACGAAAAGAAAGGGTCGCTCTTTTTAGGCAAGGAGAATGCTGAAAATGAGGATAAAAAACGGCGGATAGCAAGTATCAAGATCCATACAGATTGGCCTGCCCGGATAAAAAAGGCGGTCCGAAACGGCGCGATCTGCCTGAAAATGACCGAGGAACAATTGGAAGCCGCTTGGGAAAAACCCTATGAGCGGACCCAGGGTTTCATCTTGGGCAACGGGGATGTAAAAATTCTCTTTTATCGGAAGGAGAATCCCATTGCCGTTGTCGTTAAAAACCGGGAGGTCATCGGCTGGAGTGAAAAGGAGTGATTATATTATATTGATAAATATGTCGCTTTTTCATCGATCTTGCAGGATTGTATTAGGCACCCTCTTACTGTTCGGAATAGCCGGTTGCGGGTCTGACCGAGCGAAAATCGAAAACGCCAAATTCGAAATCGAGCAGGGAAACCGGGAAAACGCCCGGCGACTTCTGAAAACCATCCCACACCGTTCGCCCGACAAAGAAAGCGCGGATTCCCTGCTTCGTCTGCTTGAAGGACCGAAATGATTTCCAAGTTACTCTACCTCCTGCGCGAATCGGTCCGCGGCTTTTTCCACAATAAGTTCATGACCTTTGCCGTGATCGGCAATATCGCGCTCTCCCTCTTTTTTGTCGGCTGCTTTCTGGTGGCCCTGTTGAATCTGGATCGTCTTATCGAATCCGCGGCACAACGAATCACTTTTGAGGCTTTTTTGGAGGACGAGAGCGCGGACACGGAGATTCTGAACCGGGAAATCCTCTCCACAGAAGGGGTGTTGGGCACGGAATATATTTCCAAAAAACAGGCTTACGAGATTTTTAAAAAAGAGGTGGGAGAGGACATCCTGAAAGCCGTGGAGGGCAATCCTCTGCCCGCTTCCTTCATCGTCCATATCGACCGGAACTTTCGCTCACCCGAAAAACTCGAAACCATCCGCGAAAACCTGAAGCGTATTCCCTTTGTCTCAGAGGTCAGCTCGGTCCAAGACTGGGCCCCTCGCCTCCACCGGACGCGCAATCTCTTTGCCACGCTCTCCCTGATTTCCATCCTCATTCTCTCCTGCGCCGTCTTTTTCATGGTCGCCTCAACCATCCGGATAACCTTCATGACGCGGCATGATTTCGTGGAGGTGCTTACCCTCATCGGCGCCTCAAACAGCCTTATCCGCATTCCCTTCCTAATCGAAGGTTTTCTGAAAGGTTTGCTCGGCGGTGCATTGTCCTATCTCCTGCTGTTGACCGCCGTTTTCTTTGCCCGCCGTTTTCTGCCGGATCTTCTGCTCTTTGGAAAGGTTTTCTTCTTTCTCTCGGCCGCCGGCGCACTCATCGGATTTCTGGCCAGCGTCAAATCGGTCCGCATCCGCCGGAAAGGATGATCATGGGCCTCTGTCGGCTCGCCTGTTTCCTTTTTCTGACCGCACTGCCCCTGCTGGCCGCAGACCATGAGGGCGCATCCATCGAAGAACACCGCCGGGAACTTGATCAGGTCAAGCAGGAGCTGGAAGAGAGCCGGCAGCATGTCAAACGGCTGGAGAACCAAGAAACGGATGTCATCACACAGCTCAAAAGCGTGGACAAGAACCTCTCCCTGACACAACGGTATGTCCGCAAGCTTTCCGACATGGAAAGCGTGCTCAAGACGGATGTGGACAGTATTTCGGGCGACCTGACCCACACCTTGCGGGAACTGCGTCGGCGAAAGGCCTTTCTCAGGGAACGGGTCCGCTGGATATATATGAAGGGCCGGTATCGGGGACTCGACGTGTTGTTAAGTTCCGGCTCCCTCTCCAACCTCCTGCATCGCAGCGCCTTTTACAAGGCCATCACGGACAATGACCACCGGCTCATCAGCAACATCTTCGCACAACAGCGCCGTATCGAGGATAAAAAAACGGATCTGGAAATCCGACTGGCCGATGTTAAGAACATCGCCGAGGAAAAGAAGCGGGAACAAAAACGGTTCGAGGACCAGAAACAGGATCGCAAACACATTCTGAGCAAAGTGAAAAAGGAGAAGTCCGGTCTTCAGAAACTCGTGGCTGAACTGGAAAAACGGCAGGCACAAATCAATGAAATCATCGCTGCCCTGGAAAAGGCGCGCAAGGCCAAGAAAAAGGATCGCCGGGAAACCGAGGGGCCGGATCTTTTTTCCAGGGATAAGGGAGATCTGCCCTGGCCGGTCAAAGGACGTATTCTCAAGAAATTCGGTACCATCGTCCATCCTGAATACGGCACAAAGACCCTGAACAACGGCATCGACATCTCGGCCG
Organism: Elusimicrobia bacterium RIFOXYB2_FULL_49_7; assembly: GCA_001800515.1. Next base: position 9,247 of record MGVN01000030.1, read on the forward strand.
GCAAGGGAGAAAAGGTTCGCGCCGTGGCCGCAGGTGAGGTAGTTTACACGGGCCATCTGCCCGGCTTCGGCCGATTCCTCATTGTCTCGCATATCAGCGGCTACTATTCGTTGTATGGTAATCTCGCTTCTGTCGGGGTCCGAAAAGGGGAGACCCTCCGACAAAATGATCCGGTCGGAACCGCCGGTGAGACCGAGGTCTCAGACACACCCCAAATTCATTTCGAGCTGCGTCAGGAGCGAAAAATCCTGAATCCCCTCTCCTGGCTGTCAACGGAGTAATATCATGAACATCAACGGCTTGACATTGAACTCGCCTTCCCTGCCGGTCCTGGAAAAGGCGCTTGCTTCCGGTAAACTGCACCATGCCTGCCTGTTCACCGGGCCGGACGGCAGCGGTAAAACCGCAGCGGCCGTGGAAACCGCGCTTTCCCTGCTCTGTCGCGCCCCGGACAACCGGCCTTGTCGTACCTGTCTTTCCTGCCGGAAACTGCTCCACTACAATCATCCCGACTTCCGCGTCGTTTTTCCTTTCCTCAGCGAAAAAAGTTTCCAGGACACGGCCAAAGAACTTCAGCTGCGCGAAACCGCCCGGCAGGCCGAAGGGGAAAAAGTCACCTACCGGGACCTGTTTCTGAAATACCTTTCCGAGAGCGCAGGGGAGCTGGTCCGCGATCCGCTCCGCCCGCCGAGGATGATGTCCGATTTCAAGGATAAAAACCGGGAAATCACCATCAGTATAGTGCGGGACCTGCTGGAAGAGGTGTCCATGCCGCCCTCAGAGTCGCCTTTCAAGGTTTTTCTGGTGGCCGAAGCGGATCGGATGAACAGTGAAGCTGCCAATGCCCTTCTCAAGACCCTGGAGGAACCGCCTACTTATGCCAAGTTTTTGCTCGTGAGCAGCCGCCCTCAGCGGCTGTTGCCCACCCTCCGTTCACGCTGCCAGATAGTCAAGTTTCAGCCGTTGCAGGAAGCGGATCTCTTGTCCTATCTGGAATCACTGCCCCGAACCGGCGGCCTTTCCTTGCGGCTTGCATCCGCTTTTTCGGACGGGTCGGTACGGGAAGCGCTCTCCTTGCTCGATCCCGAAAATCTCCCCCTCCTGGAAGAAGCGCTCGATATGCTGGAATGGTGCCTTTCACCAGGGACGCAGGAAGCGCTGGCCCTGTCCGAAGCGTATTCGTCCTATTCCTTTCCGGATAATGTTAAGCGGCTCCGTTTCTTTCTCCTTTTCCTGCGGGAAGCGGAACAACGGAACCGGGTCACCGGGACCGGCGAAACAGGGGACGCTGTGGAGCGCCGCCTTTTAAGTCTGACCGGCCGACTGCCGAAAGGTTATTTCCTTCGCGCTTTTGAAAAAGCACGGACGGCCATGGATGCCCTTGAAAGAAAAATGCAGGCCCGATTGGTCTTCTGCGCCTTCTTTTTCTCCCTTCTGGACAAGGAAGAGTCATGACCATTTTATCCCCGCTTTCTCCTTGCCCTTTCCGCTGCCAATGTTGCATATTAACAACCATTGCAACACGGTTTTATCCTGTTTCCCCGGTTAACAAATGATAGGTTCCAGACGAAAGATCGCGGTCGGTCTCAAATATTTCTGGCTGAATTTCCTGACTAAGAACGGGCAGATTCGGGCTCTGAAATGGCTTTCCAAAGCCGACAAACTGCGCATTACCCAGCATTTTAATGCCAGTATCGGCAGTTTCCGGAAAGTTCTGCTCATCCTTCCGGAAAAACCCTATGATTTGGTCCTGACTCAAAAGAGCGTGATCGCGCTCAAACAGCACCATCCGGACATGATCGTGGAAGTCATTGCCGAAAATGCAAACAAGGACATCATCAAAAGCAATCCTTTCATCGACGGCGGACTCATCTATAATCGCCGGGAATTTTTCTATCATCATCCGGCTTTCCGCGAACTGATTTATTCGCTCAAAGGACGCCGTTATGACGCCTGTTTTCTGTTCAACCGGGACGAACATCCGCTCCATTTCTTTCTCATGGCCAATTCGGGCGCTCCGCTCCGCGTCGCCTTTACGGGTAGTGATGCCGCACCTTTTGTGAATCTGGCCGTCCGGCCCCGCAAGGAAACGGAATACGAAGGCGACCGTTACGAATCTCTCCTGCGTACTTTAGGGGTAAAGGTGGGTTCCGCCCGGCTTCGCTGGAACATCGCCCGTTCCTCGGAAAAAGACGTGGAAGCGCTCTTGATTCAATTCGGCCTTCGCATAGACCGGCCGCTCATCGGCATTGATGTCTCCCCCTCCGTGTACGACAAAGGGTTTCCACCGGAACTGTTGAAAGGACTCATCGACACCCTGGTTGCCGAGGATCGGGCGGAAATCATCCTGTTCTATTCCCGTGAACAGGACCGTGAGCAGATGAAAAGTTTCTCCTTTCTCAACCGGGCCATTGTCCCCATTCCGGAGGACAAAATTTCCTTTGCTACCGCCTTTATCAATAAATGCAGCCTCATCATCGCCCTGAACAATCTCGTCTACCAGCTGGGTATCATGTTGGGCCGACCTACTGTCGGCTTGTTTGAAAACGCGGAAAGCCGTCAATGGATCTGCGTGGCCCCGGGGAAATTCGAGAGCGTATGCGCACCCCGCCTGAAAAATCTCTCCCTTGAGGAGATTCTCTCCCGTGTAAAGAGTCTTATGCCGCTGCAGGCGTAATAAGAACCGGACATGGTCGATTCATTGCATTTTCGGCCGAATAATTATACATTATCAATATGAACACCTCTTTCGCCGCTTCTGTTTCAGCTCTTCAGGTCACCCAAACCCGACAAAACGTGGTGGCGCACGATGTGGCCAACATCAATACCGATGGTTTTTCCGAAAGCAAGGTCATCCAGAAGGAAATGAGTCCATCCGGCGTATCGGTAGCGGACATCCGAAAGACACCGAACACGAGTCCAACCGGATATTCCAACACGGATTTGGCCGAGGAAAGCAAAGAGATGATCGTCAATAAAAAAACTTATAGCGCCAATGCAGCGGTCATCAAAACCCAAGATCGAATGATGGGTGAACTCATCAATCTGGTCGCTTGAAATAATCCCGTTTCAGAAATCCGGCCTCACCCGCACCAACCCGCGAACCGAATTACCCATGTAGACCGCTTGTGCGTTTCGGACATCCTGAAGGGTCAGAATTTTCTCCCGGCATTTTCCGGACCTCAACAAACGGCCGCGTAATATCCCGGGTAAAAGACCGCAGCAAAGCGGCGGAGTGAACAGCCTGTTGCCCTGTTGAATGAAAATGTTGTTGCGTGCTCCTTCCGTTACCTCGCCGTGCATGTTCAGAAAAAGCATGTCATAGCAGCAATGGGCACGGAAAAGACGCATGGCTTCCTCATACCATTCACGTCGAGTGGTCTTGTGATACAAAAAAAGATTGTCCGGATCTACCCTTTTTTCAGACAACATCAGCTTATCGGAAAACGGTTCAACGGGCGTAACAAGAGAATCCGCATCAAATTGAAAAAGACCCTGTTGATTCAGTCTTAGACGTATCTTGAAAGAGGTCTTTCTCTTGATTCGTTGCCGTATCTTCTTTAAAACCCGCCCATATTCCTTTGCATCAAAGGCAAAACCGAGCCGTTCTGCGGAAACACTTAGTCGTGCCGTATGTTCTTTCAGATAAAGGAAATTCCCATTTTTAAACAGTAGGGATTCAAAAAGTTCAAAATCACGTTCTTTATCCTGTGCCAGAAAACGGGCTTTGAGCAAACATTCCTTCCACTCACTGTCCGCATCCGAATCCCAAACCACCCCGCTGCCGATGCGATATTGCCACGTTCGTTTTCCCTTTGAACGCTGGAGAGTACGGATAGGGACATTGAAAACCGCTTTACCCTGCGGTGACAGGTATCCGATGGCCCCGCAATAAACCCCACGCAACCCCTTCTCCAGAGCATGAATAATCTCCATGGTCCGGATTTTAGGGGCACCGGTAACCGATCCGCAAGGAAAAAGGTTTTTGATCAGGGCGGAAAAACCACATTCCGGACGGAGCCGGCCTCGTACGGTAGAGGTCATCTGGAACAAGGAAGGGTGTTGTTCAATCTCGAAAAGTTTGACCGTATCAATACTACCGGGTTCACAAACACGGCCTAAATCATTCCGAAGCAAATCAACAATCATCACATTTTCCGCCCGGTTCTTGGGATCCGCAGACAAAGCAACCGCCAACCTTTCATCCTCCTCTACGGATCGTCCGCGGGGAGCAGTCCCTTTCATGGGTTTAACCTCCACGAGTCGGCCCGTTTTCCGGAAAAACAATTCCGGTGAAAACGAGAGCAGATCGCGCGATCCGGTACATAGGAGCGCACAGTAGGGAGTGCGTTGTCCGTCACGCAGCTTCAGGTATAACTCGGTAGATGACAAAGTCGAACGAACCCAAGCATCGAAGGTGAAATTGACCTGATAAGTCTCTCCTTCAACGATCTGTTCCCTGATGCGGGTCACCCGGCGGGCATATTCTTGTTGCGTTAAGGCAAAACGCGGGGTAGAAAGCAAAGGCCGCGCAGACCCGATACGCTGACCGGGTGAAGCAAGGGCCCTGAATTCCATCGGGTTAATGGCTATTGGCTTGGGAAAAGCAGCAAACCAAACCAGGTCCGCCGGAAAGCTTCGTAGGCCGTTGCTCAACGGTCTGAGCCGTTCTTCAAGCGCAAAAGCCGCTTCATACGCAATATATCCGGCCAAATAATGACGTTGACCCGCTTTTTCAATAGCCTCCAGGAGTGCAGGGACTTCCGACAAGTTACGGGTTTTATAAATATCAATGGGGCCATGAAAAAGGAGCGAAGATCGGTTCCGCGGATCCGGTTTTGCCGTGTCCAGCAACACAAAAGGAGCAGACCCGTTCAGTATCCGCCGGATGGCGTTTCTCACACGTCACTCCTTGGAATGAGGCTTTGCCGGTTCAGAAAACCAATTTTCCCATGAGACTACATCCTTCGGCCATGACAATGCCGGTCTTTTCTCCTTCTGCCTCGGAATACCCGATCGCCCCGCTGGAATCAAACCCTTCTCCGTGAAGAAGAAAAGGAACCGGATCCGGCGTGTGGGTCATAACCGACACCGGCGTGGGATGATCAGGCAAAATCAACAGGCGTAACGGATGTTTTTGATATTCGCTCAGCGCTTTTACCATATGAGCGTCTATTTGTTCGATGGATTTTATTTTTTCCGGAAGCGACCCCATATGACCCGACTCATCCGGGGATTCCACATGCACGATAACCAGATCATAATCCTCCAGGGCGCGCAAAGCCCCCTGAATTTGGGCCGCATAATCCGTGTCCAATCCGCCGGTCACACCGGGAATGGTCAGGATATCGATGCCGGCCAGGTAGGCAATGCCGCGGAGCAGATCAACGCCGGAAGTCATGGCCGCCTTCTTGTTGTAGACCTTCGCAAACGTCGGCAGATCATCCACCTTGCGGCCGCCCCAGAAAAGCCAGAGCGTGGTGGCCGGAAGTTTCCCCGCCGCTATCCGCGCCAGATTAACAGGATGGTCTTTCAATACTGCTGCGGAACGGCTCATGAGTTCATTCAGCAACAAGCTGCCGTTTCCCCTGGGCAGAAAATTGACAACAGGCTTATCCGGGATATCGTGCGGCGGCGTGCATTCGGCTTGCAACAATTCCTCCCCGTTCTTGACCACCATCAGATGACGGTAGGAGACCCCGGGATAAAAGCGAACCCGGTCCGACCCCAGCTTCTCATTAACAGTCTTAATCAGCGCGTGCGATTCCGCATCCGTAATGTGGCCTGCCGCATAGCTTTTCATGAGCCCTTTTTCAACGGTCACTACATTGCAGCGGAAAGCCACTTCCCCCGGGTTCAACCGCACACCCAGAGAGCGCGCCTCAATGGGGCCGCGACCGCTGTAATACTTGACCGGATCATATCCCATGAGCGACATGCAGGCCACGGCGCTCGACGGCTCCATGCCCTGTGGAACATTACAGGAAAGGCCCATCACCCCCCGGCGGGCCAGTGCATCCAAATAGGGTTTGTGCGCCAGTTCCAGGGAGG
>MGVN01000031.1 GCA_001800515.1 Elusimicrobia bacterium RIFOXYB2_FULL_49_7
GCGACATAACCGCCATCGGCATGATCAAGGAATTCAAGAAGCGCGGGTTGCGCATCCCTGAGGATATCGCGGTGGTAGGGTACGATGACGTGCCGGCTGCTGAGGTGGTTGAGCCGGCCCTGACCACGGTTCGCCAGCCCAAGCTTGAGATGGGAGACTTGGCCATCAATCTTATTATCGACAAAATTGAAAAAGGAGACGATGTCTTGGTTCATCGGGAACTGCCCGCCAAATTCATTATCCGAGAATCAGCTTGATGGTGGCCTTAATGTCCAAACTACTGTTACTCGGGCTTTTGATCTTTTATTTTATCAAAGTGCTCTTCCCGAAACGGAAGGAGGGAGCGGTTGGCAAGAAAAAGCGGGAGCGAATCCGGACAGACGGATTATCCGTTAAAGATGCTGACTTTACGGAATTTAAAGGAGAATAATGCTTTCCGTTTGATTTTTTAAACTTCAACTTAATAATTTGTTTATAATGGAAATAGTTGTTGCTGCTGTTATTATCGTAGGACTCATTATTGCAGCATTCTACATCAGTCTCCAAAAAAAAGGGGGCGATGAAGAGGTGTCCATGCCGAGTATTCATGCCAGCGGAATCTATTCGGTCATCCGGATGTCCCCGCGTGCGAACCTTCATCCCGCCAAACCGACAGTCGAAACGATGCGTCGCCTGCTCGACTCCGTGGAACGGGATTCAAACGGGAAATCGCTTACAGCGGAAAGCCGTGCTGCACTGCTCCTTGCCTATGAGGCGGATTTGGAAAAATGCGTCAAGTTGGTGGAGGAAAGCGATGGCATCGGTGTTCAGCGTTATCTTATCCATGCGGACGGACCTGAAGGCCGTTGTGCCCATCTTTCCGGCGACCGTTATTTCATCACACGAGAGGACATTTATCGTCATCCCGAATTGCTGCCCCCCTATTATCCGGGATGTACCTGTCGATTGATACCGGAATCCCAATGGAAGCGTGCTGTTGACCTTGAACATTTTAATCTGAAAGTGCCGGATCGTTTTTATTTACCGCATTTTCCCGACGCCAGCCAACCTTAACCGTTGTCCCTACTTCTTATGATGAAAACCATTCTTCCGTTCGTGCTGCTTCTTTCCGTCCTGTTATATGGGCCGGTTTACCCGGTGGCCCAGGCCGCTCTGCCCACCTTGCTTTTAGCGCCCGGTGCCCGCGCCACAGGGATGGGTGAAGCATATGTCGCCCTGTCGGACGATGTGTATGCCACCTACTACAATCCGGGTGCTCTCGGGCTGAATCCTCTGTCCAATTATTGGAAAAGTCATCGTTTTCCTTCCGATGTGACGCTGGTTTGCATAGCAGCTAAAAACAAGCTTTTTTTTGCTGAGAAGCCGGCCATCTGGGCTGCTTCGCAGAGCGGGGTGTTTAAATACGACGGTACCCAGTGGCTTGACTATGAAATTTATTTTCTGGAGCAAAATGAAACTATCGACAAAGTGGTCAAACGCTATTTATCGCTCGGGGACTCGCCTTCCGAAGAAACCGCGCTTCAGGAGGCGGTTAAAACGGTCAAGGCCTTGAACCGGATTGAAACCACGGAAGATGAGGAAGGATTGCCTGATTTCAAGATGCCTTTTACCATTGCCTTGAAAGGGGTAAAAATCATCTGTCTGGCCGCGGATCCCAGCAATAAACTCTATGTGGGGACCGAAAGCGGGCTTTATTTTTATAACGGTGCCAAATGGAAAATGTACAATACCCTGGACGGACTTCCTTCGGACCGCATTCTCTGTGTCAATGCGGATGACGAGGTATGGGTAGGAACGGATAAAGGGGCCGCGCGATTTTCCGGCGGCAAGTGGCGCCCGCTGCCGACTGCTGAGGCTACGGGCAGCGATACGGTGACGGTTATCGCTGCCGGCGGCGCCGGAACGATATGGATTGGAACCTTGAACGGTCTGATCCGGAAAAAGGGAAAAAGCCTCTCCGTCTACGATTCTACAAATGGGCTCCTGGACAATCGGGTGGTCGGTGTTGCGCTTGACAAAGACCGGAATACCTGGGTGGCCACGCAGAGCGGTGTGTCGCGCTACAAACTTAAATCGTGGAAGAAATACCGGATGGAGGATAATGAGGTCTATACCGTTAAAGTCGATTCGCGGGACTATATTTGGGTGGGCACGCGCAAAGGCGCCCTCCGGTACGATAAGGGCAAGACCACCTTCAAGCAGGGACGTGAAGTGACCAAAGGAGAGGGGTGGAAGCATTTTCACAGTCAGAATGGATTATTGTCCGATAAAGTAACGGATATCATCTCCCAAGAAAAGGATGTTTGGTTTCTCACGGATAAGGGACTGTGCAGTTATGATAAAGCCGAGCGTGAGATCGGCGCCTTTTGGGAAAATCTGTTACCGGAATTCGGGCTGAAAGACCTGTACCATCTTTACTTTACAGCCACCTGGCCTACCGAAGACTGGGGCACGCTGGGCGGATTTGTCAAATACGTTTCGTTCGGTGAAAACGAATGGCGTGACGAGGTGGGCCGGTTATTGGGAACCTTCCGTTCCTACGATCTTTTCATGGGACTTTGTTACGGTACTAATTTCGGAGACAATATCGGCGTCGGTGTAACCCCTAAGTTTATTTACAGCAAGTTGGCCGATGTTCCCGTGGGCAATGAAAACCGTAAAGGCATTGCTAATTCTTTTGCCGTGGACGTGGGATACAAGCAACGCGATATCGTTAAATCCCTGGATCTGGGCGTTACTTTACAGAATATGGGGCCGGATATCGTTTATATCGATCAGAACCAGAAGGATCCCATTCCCTTCAGTATCAAAGCCGGGGTCGTCTGGCGGGCCATTGATGATCCCATCCATAATCTCAAACTCCTCTTCGACATAAACCGGGAACTCATCCGTCGCCGGGATGATGATGCCAGCATCAAGGAGCAGGGTGGCGAGTCCATGCCGCCGGACGCTTTTTGGAAGGCGATTGTCACCTCCTGGCTCGACGAATCATTCAGCGAGGAGATTGCGCAGATTGTCTTTTCGCTCGGTACCGAGTATTGGTACAGTAATTTCATCGCCTTTCGTTTCGGGACCATGTACGACAAAGCGGGCAGCCGGGGTGAATTTACTTTCGGCCTTGGCATCAATTACGGAAATATTCATTTTGATGGTTCCTATATCGTGGGCACGCCCTTTGTGGATCGCTATCTTCTCGGCAACGTGTTACCGGGATATGAATTTGACGACGAAGGCTCTGCCCGGAATAAACAGCTCCGCTTATCCACTATTTTCATGTTTTAATCGAGCATGAAATATCCCTTCTTGACGCTCCTTCTTGGTCTGAGCCTTTGGGTCGGTGTTCAGCGTGTTTTTGCCGTTGATACGCTCAAGGTTGTGGCGGTCATGATGGAATTCCAAAAGGATGGGCAAAACGACAATACAACGGGTGACGGGCAATTCGACAGCGATTCCAGTTATACCCTGGACAATATCAATCACAATAAGGAGTATTTTGAAAACCAGTTGGAATTCGTAAAGAATTATTTCCTCTTTGCCTCTGATTCCAACCTCATCATCCAATATACGGTTATTGATCAGGGGGATGGCATTTACAACCATCTTACCTTGCCGGCCAAGATGAAGCATTATCGCATTCCGGCCAAACAGGATAAGGAATCCTATGATGAATTCAACCTTCGGTTGAATCAGGGTATCATGGCCTTTTCCATGGATGCTCTTAGAAAGGTGACGGGTGAGGGGTTGCTTGATTCGGGTAAGACTTATCCTGCCGATAATAATGATTCATTGCGAGTTGATGACAGCACCCTGGTTCTCATCTTTCATGCGGGTGCGACCCAACTTACAGACGGCGGACTTTATGGCAGTTTGGGAGCGGACACACCGAGCGATATTATTGACAGCTACATTTCTCCACAGGATTTCAAGGCTTTCGACGGCATGGTTTATCATGACGATGCCACCACGGTCAGACTGTCCTTTGACAAAAAAAAAGGGAAAGGATGCGGTGTTTTTTCAAAAGATTCTACCTATTTCTTTCAAAAACTCATGATGTCTCCGGAAACCGCCAGTCAGGACGGTCTGAATTTCGGTATCCACGGCATCATCATCAACCAGATCGGCCGTGCCATGGGATTACCCGATCTTTGGAACACCAAGGAAGGCATCTCTGCTGTCGGCGGTTTTTGTCTCATGGATGTGGCGGGATACAATACCTATAACGGGTTCATTCCGGTCTTGCCGTCAGCTTGGTGCCGTGTCCAATTAGGCTGGGTGAAGAATCCCATTGTGGCACAGCCGGATTCCAACGGTCTGGCGGAGTATCATTTGGCTTCCACCCATGTGGGCAACGGTGACAATGAAATCATAAAAATCCCCTTATCTTCCAGTGAATATCTGCTGTTGGAAAACCGGCAGTATCTTCCCTATCGCACGGATTCGATGATTGTTAAGACCGCGGCAGGGGACTCTTTTTCCTATGATTTATATGATACCACCTACGGCGGCCCCTGGGTGGAAATGTTTTCGGATTCACTTTGCCTGGATGATTCCTGCCATCACCGTCGACAAAATGATCGCAAAGCGCATGGACGTATGGTGTCCGCCAATAGCTATGATGTCGGCTTGCCCGGATTCGGCGTCCTGGTCTGGCATGTGGATGAGACCGTCATCCGTGCTCATCTGGAAGAGGATATGGTCAATGCCAATACGGATCGTCGCGGAGTCAACTTGGTCGAAGCGGATGGTATAGAAGATATCGGCGTGGCTCTATCCAATTTAATTGAAACCATCTATCTTTACGGCGGGCCTGAGGATTTCTTTCCGCACAAAGAGTATGCGGACAACCGTTATGTCAATACCTTGCTTCCTTATAACCGCGCCAACCGTTTTTTCGGTACGCAGACTAATACCGGCGGGTATACGGGTATCACGATTACCATTGATACTCTTCAAGGATTATCCAAACAACAGAAATATCTGAACACAGCCGCTTATCAGTTGGGCCATACCCAGCGTATCGGCCTTTTTGCGGCCGATTCTTTTAAGATTACCGTTTCCTGGACTCCCAATCAGGGTGCTTGGCCGAAAATCGTAGATTCAACGACTGCTTCGACGCATGTGGTGTCACGGGGTGATACCCTTTTCATGGTGACCGATAGCGGAGTGATTTTTAAATACCGAGCGGATGGAACCTTTCTTAATGCTGACTCCACAGTGGATTCCACCTTGAACAAAAAGGGGTTTCGATGCCCCAGTTCCTTTTCTGTGGGAGATGACGGATTTTATTTTGGTATTTTGGATTCCCTTCGCACCGCGACCATTTTAGTGCGATATCAACCTAATTCGTTTGTCATGTTGGATACCTTATTGCAGGACACCCTATCGACCTCTATTGCACTCCTTGTCGGTGATACACTGATTTTTGGGACAAAACAGGGAAGACTTTATAAAGCGGCCCGGAGTTTTGATTCGGCTCTTGTGTTGTCCGCAGGCCATCCGGTGACTGCGTTTGCCGTAAATGGAACGACATTCATAGCGGCTTGCAACGGGAAAGTGTATCAAGGCGCAACCACGACGATGGTATCGTCTGTCACCGTTACGCCCGCCGGACTGATCGGCACGGATTGGCGTTTGGCCGGGGGTAATGTCTGGCCGGATAAGGCCGGAATGGAATGGGTCATCTGTGATGCAGCGGGTCATGTTACCCTTTTGGATAACGAGTTACGCAACCTGCCCGGTTGGCCCGTAAAAATAGACAGTCGGGCAGTGCTGTCTCCGGCGCTGGGGGATGTGGATGGCGATGGCCGGTTGGATGTGGTTCTGCCTGGAAATAATAAGGTTTATGCCATTAATTATACCGGAACCTTTCTCTCTCATTGGCCTTTTATTGCGGATACCCGCACGTCTCTGGGCCAGTTTACATCTTCTGCTTCCCTGTTCGATCTGGATGGCAATCATCGCATGGAAATTTTTGTACCCGCCCCGAATGGTAATATCCTGATATTGGAAGGGGATGGCCGGATGTATGAATTCACGGCCGGTGCCAAGGTGCTAAACCGTTCTCTGCCACTCGGCGGCAAGAGTGCGGTTTCCTGTGTGGTTCGTAACCTGGATCAGGATAGTTCGAATACCGCCCCTCATGAGGAGATGGAAGTCTTTGCGCTGAACGGCAACGGGGTTTTAAGTTGTTTTGCGTTGCCGACCAGCCGTGGGTATGGTGCAGGCTGGGAGTGTGAAGGCGGTTCGTATAAACGGCATTACATGTATTCAGGCAAAACGCCTCAAGCCATATCTACGGCATCTTCTCTTGAGGTGGACACTCTTTTTACCTGCCCCAATCCGGCCCGTCGTGTGAATCAGATCACAATCAAATACCGATTATCAAAAGCAACGGCCTCAGTGGGTGTGAAATTGTTTAATTCCATGGGGGATTTGATTCTGGATAAAAAGGGGTTGCCGAACTTTTCCCTATGGAACCATTATGTTCTGGATATTTCCAAACTGGCCCCAGGCATGTACACCCTGAAGCTTGAGGCAGGGGATGCCTTCCGGTTTACCAAACTGGGGGTTATCCGGTAGTTCTTTTCAGACCGCACTATTTAATAGTTTTTAACAATGAACTCTTTCTTTAAGATTATTGGATGGCTGCTCTTGTTGTCCATGTTTCTATTTGCCTATCCGGATTACCTTCAGGATTATAACCGGCCGGATGAGAAGTGGTTCAAGGCTGAGACCGACCATTTTCGGGTATTTTATCTGAACGGATTACGTGATCAGGCTGAATATGCGGTCTCTGTGGCCGAAGAGGTCTACGGTTCTCTTACTGCGTATTATCGGATGGAGCCCAAGGACAAGGTCGATCTTATTGTCTATGATGAGGATTACAGCAACGGTTGGGCGGCTTGGATGCTCAATACCTTCAAAATTTGGATTGCGGATATGGATTATCCGTTGCGCGGCACCCATCACTGGATCCGCGATGTGGTCACTCATGAACTGGCGCATATTATCTCCATGCAGGCGGGCCAGAAGACGCGGTATAATTTGCTTGATATCCGGTTCGGCTACTTTGATTATTTCAATGAAAAAAACCAGGTCAATGCTTTTTCCGTTTATTCGTTTGATGTTTTTCCCAACTGGCTGGCTGAAGGTATTGCCCAGAACGAGAGCGCCAAAAAGGGCCATGATGCGTGGGACGCGCAGCGGGACATGATTATGCGGATGAAGGTGCTGAATGACAAAGTGCTTCCCCTGGAACAGATGGACTTTTTCATTGGCCGAAGTTTGGAATATGAAAGTGGCCCGTATAATCAGGGCTTTTCCATGGTGCGGTATTTGGATTTAAAATATGGTCCGGAAGCACTGCCCCGTCTTGTCAAAGCCTGCGCCAAACCCACAACCCTGACTTATGGCATGGCAGTGCAAAATGCGTTTGGCCTATCCAAACAGGAATTGTATGACAACTGGAAAGCGTCGGAAAAAGAGAAGTATGAAGCGCAGCGGGTGGCGCTTGGAACATTGGTACAGGGGCGTCGGTTGGTCGCTGACTCTACGGTAAATATAGGGGATCATAACTATTATCCGGTCTTTGGCAAAGAGGATAAAAAGCTCTATTTTATCAGTAATGCGGGCAAAGATGGTTTCCGGGGTCACTTGTCTTCTTGGGATTTTTGCGATACGATTAAAGAGGAAAAGAAGCGCTTCAAGATGGTGGCGCCTCAAGTGACTTCCGATTTCTCGCTTTCCGGTGATGAACAATATGTTACCTATTCACGGCCTGATTTTGACCCAATCAACGGTGAAAGTTATACAGATGCTTTTTCGGATTCTGTGATCGCGGATGAGAGTATTCTCAATAGTTTGAAGCTGGGTTTGGCGCCCAATAGACGGGAAAATGGGAAGATTGTGGATCGGATCAGCAAGCGTCTTACCTTTCATGACCATGTTCTTGGAATCGCAACCAGTCACGATAATCACCGAGCTGTCATTATCAAGAAAGTACAAAACAGAAACTCGCTTTATCTGGTAGAGAATCATAATATCAGCTCCCTGCCTTGGTGGAACCGTCTTTCCCAGTTTGCGCTGGATTTCCGCAAAGAGAAAGGGACATCTTATGCGGAGAAAATCCTCTTTCAACCCGATTCCAACACCGCTGAAGGTTTTTTTATTTCAACACCCCGCTTCTCCCCGAACGACAGTCTCATCGTCTTTTCCACCTTTGACGGCCAAAGTCGAAACATCGCTCTGGTGGATACGGTCGGCCATTTTACCTGTCTTCTGAATTCCCCTGCGGATGAACGAGACCCGGTTTTTTCTCCGGATGGCCGTTTTGTTGTTTTTTCTTCTGATCAGACCGGCATATTCAACCTCTACCAATTGGAGTTGGCCACCGGCAAGGTGGAGCTGTTGACCAATGTGCTGGGGGGCGCTTTTTCACCAACGGTGTCCCATGACGGCACACGCATTGCCTATGTTAATTACGATACTGCGGGTTTTTCCATCTATCTGCTGGATCGTCAACCCGTTAAAGAGGTTTCCTTTAATTTCGGCCAAACACCCCTTCCCCCACTCAAAACAGAATGGGATTTTGAAGGAAATCGTAAACCCTATTTTCCCATTTTTAAACGACTCCTTTTTTCTCCCATGGTGGTGGGCGAAGAGCTGACGGCGGACAATGCAGCTGCCTCAAAGGGTAAATTCGGACTAAAAGCGGGCGGATTGCTGACACTCATGGATCCCTTGGAAAAGAACACGCTTTATCTCATCGCACTCATGGAAGTGGATAAGGGGTTTGATTGGATGGGTGGACAATATGGCAAGCACCTCTTTTTTAATCCGCATTATGATAAAGACCTGATGCTTCTTTATGAAAGCCATGTTTTTTATCCCACATTCAGTCTGGAGGTGGACAAGTTCCTGATTCATCAAGAAGATGAATTTTATAATACGGTCAACGAGCGCAATGAGCCGAATCGATATGTCATTGATGTGCAGCGTTATTCCGCCTCGGCACGCATCCCCTTTTTCAGCCCCCTGCGGAAACTCCAGGCCGGATTGCGCTACAGTAAACAGAATGCGGATTTCTATGATTTGGATCCCAATTACGCGTTGGAATACACTTTTTTCAAGGAATGGAACCCTTATCTTATGCTTACGCATCTCAATATGGCAGGGGCGAAAGGGGGATGGCGACAGGAAGATAATATTGATACGCGCGGCACCTATTTCAAACTTAAGCTTGATCGTTTTTATAGTTCCATTCAACCGGATGGAAGCAGTTGGCAGGATGCCTTTGAAATCGGGGACAATGGGGTACTCCGTCCAAAATTCAGCGAGAGCACGCATAACCGTTTGACGCTTGATCTACGCCATGCCCGGGCTCTACCCTTGCTGCCGCTTCTGACGGTGGGCGGAGAGGTACGCGTATCGGCTGCGAATAAGCCGATCGACGCCTTTTTATATCCCGGAATTTTCATGAAAAGTTACCCCTTTCTTTTGGATCGGGCTAACCTTAAATTTCTCGGACGTAATACGGCCCGGGCTGAAGCGAACTTCCGGTTTCCCATTGCCCGGCGCCTCCGTACCGGATTAGGTCCTTTACTTTTTGACAAGATATACGGCATGGCCTTTTTGGAAGCCGGGCTCACTTCGGGTCTGGATCCCCAGGAGAACGGTCGGCAGGATCTGGATGGATTCTATCGAAAAGGGCGGATGGTCGATAAATATATGGCCCGCATGGAGACCGCTTCCGGCGCCAACCGGTCTCGCGTTTACTTTAATACGGAACAGCAGATGGATTCGGCGATTGTTGCGTATTCCACCAGTCGAAATAATTTCACCTTTGATCCTCTTGATAAGCATGTGATTTACTCGGCGCTACCGGAGGATACGGTGCAGGGCTTTGCGGAAAATCTGGCTACCCTGTGGGATGCGCCGGCTCGGGTTGGTTTTGGCCTGGAGTTGCGCCTGGAGAATTATATTGCCCCAGGATACCCCTTTTTCATGACTTTCCGGTACAGTCAGGCTATGGACCAGGCGGATTGGGGGGATTCGTTCAAGCGTTATTTTACGTCGAGTCCGATAAATAATCCAAATGGTTTCTTTTATTTCAATCTCGGCTTCTCATTTGACGGCTGGGATCTTATCGATATGCCGGATTACCACCATCCGGGTTAGCTAACGACTCTTCTCCGACCACGGGAATGCCAAGCGCTTTAGCCTTATCAAGTTTGCTCCCCGCATTCTCCCCGCAGAGCAGATAATCGATCTTTTTACTGACGGATGCCACTACCTTGCCGCCCATGGCTTCGATACGCGCGGCTGCCTCCTCTCGTGAGAGGGTGGGCAGTGTGCCGGTAATGACAACACTCTTGCCGGTAAAGAAGCCGGTTTGCAGGGTCTGTTTTTCAGCAAGGGGCTTTATGCCCGCGGCTGTTAATTTATCTATCAAGACCTGATGGGTTCTTTCATTTAGAAAAGAGATCACGCTTTTTGCCAGGATGGGCCCGATTTCCGTCATGGTCTGAAGCCGCTCTTCGCTGATTTCCCGTAATGCCTGAAGTGAACCGGACTGACTTGCAAGAATTTTAGCCACGGTCTCGCCCACATGAGGAACCCCCAGGGCAAAGAGAAAACGGTGCAAAGGCGGGTTTTTGCTTTGTTCGATGGATTGAAGCAGATAATCCGCGGATTTTTCGCCCAAACCTTCAAGGTTGACAAGCTGCTCACGTTTTAAAGCGTAGAGATCGGCCGCATCTTGAATCAGCCCATTGGAAAAGAGCTTATCCACAATGGCAGGGCCCAGTTTGTCAATGTTCATGGCTTTGCGGGCAACAAAGTGTTCCACCCGCCGTCGCTGCTGGACCGGGCAGGCGGCGTTTGGACACCGAAGGGCCACTTCCTCTTCCATTCGAACCAGAAGTGTTTGGCATTCCGGACAGTTTGTCGGAATCATGGCGGCAGGTATTGATTTCGATCGCCCTGTTTTGTCCACGCGAATGATTTTTGGAATAATCTCACCGCTCTTTTCAATAAAGACCGTGTCCCCTTCACGGATGTCCAGCCGTGCGATTTCATCGTAATTATGAAGTGTGGCACGGGAGACCGTGGTGCCGGAGAGCTGGACCGGTTCCACCTCGGCTACCGGTGTTAAGACGCCGGTGCGGCCCACCTGATGGACAATGCGCAGCAGGCGGGTGGGTTTTTGCTGGGGCGGATATTTGAAGGCCGTCACCCATCGCGGAGATTTTGCCGTATTGCCAAGTTGTACCTGGTCGTTCAATGGATTGACCTTGATAACCGCGCCATCGATATCGTAAGGCAGGGTGTCGCGCAATTTATCCATGTCAGAGAGGGCGGCGAGAACGGCGTCGATGGATGGGCAGAGCCGGATATGAGGGTTAACCGGAAAAGAGAGGTTTTTGAGTCGCTCAAGATTGAGGAAGTGAGTTATCTTAAAAGAGGGACCTTGGGCATAATAGGCAAAGAAGCGAAGCTCTTTTTCTGCGGTTCGTTTCGGGTCTTGAAGTTTGAGCGCTCCGGCCGCCGCATTCCGGGGGTTTTTCATCTCCTTGTCACCGGCTTCGCGAAGTCCTTCATTCAGTTTGTGGAGGGTGGTCCAGGTCATATAGGCTTCGCCGCGGACTTCGAAGGATTCTTTGGTCTCCACGATGAGGGGAATGGCGCGGATGGTGCGGAGGTTTTGGGTCACGTCATCCCCGGTGATGCCGTCCCCGCGGGTTTTGCCCAGCTGGAGGCGGCCTTTTTCGTAGAGCAGGGAGATGGCGACTCCGTCAATTTTTGGCTCCACCACATATTCCACCTCAGCCCGACCCAGAAGTCTGACAACCCGCTCATGGAAATCGCGCACCTCCTCGGTATTGTAGGTGTTGTCGATGCTGAGCATGGGAAAGGCGTGGGCCACCTTCTTGAAACTCTTAACCCGATCAGATCCGATGCGTTCGGTGGGGCAGTCCGGGCTTTTAAATTCCGGGTGGGCCTGGAGAAGGTCTTTTAGTTCCCGGTAGAGTTTATCGTATTCAAAATCCGAAATCGTAGGCGCATTTTGCACATAATAAGCATCGTCATGCTGGCGGATAAGAGCGCGGAGAGTGTCGACGTGTTTGCCGATATCAGTCATAATGCGGTTGTTGTTTTAGTCGAATAATATCTCTGTTTTGGACTTGATAATTTATCCGGAATTGTCGGATGGAGTAACCCTTGTTCAAGAAGCGGATTAAGGACTTTAATACGGACATATTCCCGATCTTTTAGTTCTAAAAACGCTTGTATTTCTCGTCTGTTTCGTGGTTCGATGCAGAATGCCAATATTTTTTGTATTCGCTCATCTTGCGGGGTAGCTTGCGGGGTAGCTTGCGGGGTAGCTTGCGGGGTAGCTTGCGGGGTTAATGGCAAAATGAATTTGAAAATATCTTCTTCTAAAAGTGTAGGGTTGTGGCCGCAGTAGATTGTGCAATACTTGAAAAGATTTCTTGTGCCGGAACCTAGTTCATCTGCTTTTCCGATTTCCTTGAAAACGCGGGCGATAGATGGATTTTTTGGAAAAGGAATAAGGTGGTTTGAATTAATCTGACCAAAACCATGCGGTTTATTTCCATTTTCGGTCTGGATTTTATCTGACTCAACAATGAATTTTGCAGGAAATGCGTTTGTATATTCACGGTGAATGAGAAGATTGCTGATAACCTCTCGAAGGATTTTACCGCGCAAACTTATCCGTTGATCGTTTTCGAGATAAAACGGATCGCTAAGATGTTTTTCTCCAAAATGAATCAGTCGATCGTAGCAATCAATAAGATTGGTTCGGATGTCATCGCGGTCATCGTAGCGGTCCGTGTTTTTGCGACGTACAATGGCATCAATCTTGAAATGCGGTATCGCCGAAAGAATAGTCTCATCTTTGCCGAAAAGGAGCAGGGCGGCCAGTGTGTAGCCGTTTTTCCCTGTTTGAAAATCTTTTTTATACAGTTGGGCGCTTTTTAATAAATCAATATCCGCCATGAAGCCCCATGGATGATCTTCCTGTTGAAGGGCGGCCTGTTTTTTTACACGAGCAATAATGTCAGATCGCAGATCGGACAGTTCAACATAGGGATAAATGGTGTTTTCTGAGTAATTGACCTGTTTTCTTTGATAGAGCGCAGCTACCAAATTGTGGCGATCTGTAATATTGAGATCGCCATCTTCGTTACGGTCAAATATTTTTCCGCCACAGCGATGGACTTGAGAGCTTTCGGGGACATAGATATAGAGAATGGTTTTAGTGTCAATAATCACTTCTTCAATGGTCAGATAAAAAGCGGGACTGATTTTTTGAGGATTATTGATGGCTGTAACAAAGTCCTGTTTTATACGAGCGACATAATCTTGGTTTATGCCATTGATGGTGCCGTTATTTTTTACACCAAGAAGCAGTTCTCCGCCGTTCCGATTTAAAAATGAGCAGACTGTTTCGTAAATATCCTTATTGAGGGAGGTTTTGCATTCCTTGAATTCAACGGCAATGCCTTCACCTTTTTTAATGATGGCTTTGATTCGAGCGGAATTCATGATAACAAGGGTTTAGAGGTCGTCGTCGACTTTGAGAAAATCTTCCTTCTCCTCCTGCCGTTTTTTACGGTGAAAGAGTTTACGGGTCATTTCATTTTCATAGAAATTACGAGGCATTTGAAACAGAGCGGAAATCAGGAAGATTCCCAGCATGATAAGAAGCAGAATGATCCATTTCATAGGTATTTGTAAAATAGTTTTTTCCGGGTTTTCCATGCACATTAAAATTTATGTATATTTTGCTCTATGAAGGGTTTGCTTTTTTTCTTGTTTTGTGCGGCCCTCCTTGGCGGAGCCAACGGTACTGAGGTCGTCTCTTTCTTCCCGGACCCATCTGTCCAGACAGTCATCCAACCCAATAAAAAAGCCAAACTGCTTTTTCGCATCCGCCTGGAAAAAGGATGGCATATCTACGCCAACCCGGTACACAGCGATTTCTTAGTGCCCGCTACCATTACTGTTAAGGGTGGGGATGCGGTGATGGTGGATTCTATTGTCTATCCTTCTGGTGTGGAAAAGAGCTTTTTCGGCGTCACGGAAGGGTTTTACGAAGGAGAGGTCTCGGTGGCTGTCATCCTTCACTGCGATGTCTCCGGTGCGCACCCCATTGAGGTCAACCTTCGCTATCAGGCCTGTGATGATCGGGTCTGTCTGCCCCCTGCGGAGAAAACCCTTTCGTTAACCATGACGGTCAAAGAGGCGGCCGGTGGCTGGAGTTTTGCGGGCAAGGGGCTTCCCATGACCCTGCTTCTTCTCTTTCTTGCAGGTCTTGCCTTGAATTTGACACCCTGTGTCTATCCGGTCATCCCAATTACGCTCAGCTTTTTTGCAGGTCAGGCAGCTTCCCGCCGTTCAATCCAGATTGGCCTGGCCCTTTTTTATGTATTGGGTATGGCGCTAACCTATTCCACCCTTGGTGTGGCGGCCGCCTTTTCCGGCAAGATGCTGGGCGCAGCTCTGCAGCATCCGGCCGTGCTTTGGGCCATTGTTCTGTTGTTTGTTTTATTAGCACTGTCCATGTTCGGATTATATGATATTCGGGTACCTGCCTTTTTGTCCCGCCTGGGTGTGGGTCGCAAGGGATATCTGGGTGCGCTTTCCATGGGGCTCATTGTGGGGTTGGTGGCAGCGCCCTGTGTGGGACCGGTAACAGCCGGACTGCTTCTTCATGTGGCGGAGCAGCGCGATGCGAGTCTTGGGTTTCTCTACTTTTTTGTTCTTTCGCTGGGTCTTGGAACCCCCTATTTTCTTTTAGGGCTTTTTTCCGGATCGCTTAAGAAATTGCCCGGTGCGGGCGGCTGGATGGTTTGGATTCGGAAATTTTTCGGGTTTGTTTTGCTTTTATTGGCGCTCAATTATGCGGCACCCCTTGTATCCAATACGGTCATTCGGCTCTTAGCCTTGCTGACGGGCGCTGTGGGTGCCCTGTATCTCGGTTTTATTGAGAAATCGGCACGGGGACGCCACCCCGGATTTGAGCGGTTTCAGCGCCTTTTCGGTATG
>MGVN01000032.1:0-4320 GCA_001800515.1 Elusimicrobia bacterium RIFOXYB2_FULL_49_7
CATTGACACATTACCGCTCATGTCGGCAACGATTGTCTCTTCATCCGCCTCATTAACCGCATGGGCCATTTCCCGGATCACCAGCCCGGCATGGTCTTTCAGAAATTCACGTTGACGCTTTTCCAGGCGCGCGTTTAGCGCCTTGCTGACCGGTACCTCCTCCATCTCTTCTTTGGGCGACACTTCATCTTGCTCCAGGTCTTTGTTGATAACTTCATCGGTTGCCGACTC
Source organism: Elusimicrobia bacterium RIFOXYB2_FULL_49_7 (assembly GCA_001800515.1). The sequence continues at coordinate 232 of MGVN01000032.1, forward strand.
CTTTTCCATCTCATCGTCATCCCTCGCCGGGCCGTTTTTACGGCTATTTTTACGTTCTCGGACGCGTGTTCCCCCGCCCCCTGCTTTAACAACGGGAGATGCAACCAATAACGAGGAATAGGCCAATCCTAAACTGTGAGTCAGTGAAGAAAGATGAACCGTGGCCCATTCCAATAAATGACGGAAACGGATAATCAATTGATAAACATCTACGCGGAAACCCCACATGAGCGTCCCAAGCGTAATCAGGATCATAATAAAAAAAGCACCTATCTTCTGAACTCCAAAAACCAGGGATAGCAGATTTTGGACAATGAAATTCCCCATTAAGCCGCCGGTTGCATAAAACTGTTCCCAACTCTTTCCTTCCCCAAGATTTCGAATACTCAATAGGACGCAGAATTCAACAAGAAGAATCATTGTTAAAAAGAGCCGCCGGTAAGATAGGGCAGGTTCAATCCGTGAGAGCAGATTCCAACCCATTAGGAATAATACGATTGGTATCAAAAAGGCGGGCATGGTACCGGCAAACGCGACTACCAAGGAAGCCAATCCCTGCCCGAGATATTTTCCAAGCACATTCGACGAAGGCGTGCTCAAATTCGAGACCAGACTAATAACGGTAATAATCGCACAACAAATCAGAAAGAAACCGACAGGCCCATGCAAATCAGGCGACTGAGCCTCTTTCCTCTTTCTTTTCCTGCTATTTTTGCTGATATGTCTTGAAGCAAGTCGAATGGAATGGTTTCTGTTTCGAATTACTTTCTTCCTGGATTTAAAATCATGCATACCCATGTCCTCCCTTTCATCATGGATTTATTAAGCAAATTCCATTCCATTAAGTTAAGATTTACTTTAAAGTTAAGCTATCTTATCGTATTGTATTGATTTATAGTTTATTGCAAATTTAATAAGTAATAAATCAAATAGGAATATTTTTCCGGATTAACCTAAAAATAGTGAATAAATTAACATCTCTTTAATCGATTAAAATATGCTAAAGATTTTTTTACCAGTGGTCGATAGTTATGAATGAAAGGACGAAACAATGTCAATCAATACCTTAAACGCCGAAGAACTCCTGCTGCTGAAAGAAATCACCGGCGTTTGCCCATTGATTATCTATGCCAACCGGCACATTGTAATGAAAAAGTAGTCTCTGTAATCTCCCATATATCCCAATCCCAAAAAAGACGTTCAGTCGAAAGACAGGACGCCTTTTTTTTTCTAATCTTTTTCCTAAAAGTAACCGATATAATAAGCGGAGTAGCGCCGATAGGTGCCTCCCTTATATATCCCCAAAACGTCCAATTTTGAAAAAAGTTGGCCGTTTTTTGTTTAGAGATAGCTCTCGTTCTCCTGAGGATAAGAACCGGAACGCACGTCTTCGATAAAAGCGCGGCAACCGGAAACCATCTCTTTGCGAAGGTGCCGATATTGTCTAACGAATTTCGGTTTAAACTTATCGAAAATCCCGAGTAAATCGTTGAATACCAATACCTGTCCGTTACAATAGGGGCCTGCTCCTATTCCAATGGTCGGAATCGAAAGCCTTTCCGTAATCGTTTTGCCTAAAACAGCCGGTATGCCCTCCAGTACGACAGCGAAACAACCTTTTTGTTGCAGGCAATCAGCGTCTTGACATAACCTTTCCGCTTCTTTTTCCCCTTTACCCTGAACTTGGAAATCCTGGATGGTCTGCGGAGTAAAACCGATATGACCCATAATGGGAATTTGGCGTTCCGATACGGCTGCAACAATGTCGGGCAAACAACCTTCCAATTTCACGGCATGACATCCGTTCTCAAGGAGATGATTTGAGTTTTCTATAGCCTCGCGTTCGTTTCGATAGGTATTCACCGGCAAATCACATACGATGAAAGAAGAGCGGACGCCTCTTACCACGGCACGAAGATGATGAATCATGTCCGAGAGGGTCACGTCCCGGGTCGAATGGTAGCCCAAAATGGTTATCCCCAGGGAATCCCCGACCAGTATGATATCAGCCCCCGCCTCTTCCGCCACCGACGCAGATGCATAGTCATAAGCGGTCAACATGGCGATCTTTTCGCCCCGTTGCTTTTTGTTTCGAATAACGTCCGGCGTCATACGGCTTTGAATCATGCGTCAGTGCGACAAAGGCTTGAAAAAACGGGTTCCTTTTCCACCGCGATCCAGTTCACGAAGGATTTCATCCAGATCGTTGGGGTTATGGATAAAATCGATTTCCGTGGCATCCACGATAAGAATAGGGGCCTCTGTGTAATTGAAGAAGAAATGGTTGTAGGATTCATTCAATAGATTAAGATAGTCAATATCCAATCCTGTTTCATAGTCGCGGTTGCGCTCACGGATATTCTTGAACAGCCGTTCGGTTGTGGCCTGTAGGTAAATAACGAAATCGGGCTTGAGCAAGGATTTTTCCAGCACATCCGCCACCTTTTCATAGAGTGTCAGCTCCTGATCGCTTAGGGTAAGATTGGCAAAAATACGGTCCTTGGAGAAAATATAATCCGAAACAACCAGTTGGTGAAAAAGGTCCTTCTGGGCAATTTCCGATTGCTGACGATAGCGGGCCAATAGATAAAACATTTGCGTCTGGAAAGCATAACGCTCCCGATCCCCGTAGAAATCCTTAAGAAAGGGATTGGTCTCATGTTCCTCGAGCACTAATTGCGCATTCAGGCGACTCGACAGTATCTGACAAAAACTTGTTTTTCCGACACCGATATTTCCTTCGACCGCGAGATGGTGAATATTTTTCAGAAAGCCGCTGGCGTGCTTCATAAGGGCCGAATCCGCTGGTTAGCCACATCAGGTGGAAGATCTTTTATAATTTCGGAGACGGTCTTTTGCGCAACCGGATGAAATAGTTCCGGTCGAATATCATTAAGCGGTTTCAGCACAAACAATCGTTGCAACATTTCCGGATGCGGGAGGTGCAAATCCGCTGAATTCATGACAATGGCATCGTATAACAATATATCCAGATCAATAGGCCTGGAAGTCACCTTGCCCGGCTCTCGAACCCGGCCAAGATCCTGTTCAATGGATTTTAATCCTGCCAGAAGGGCATCCGGCTCCAAATCCGTCATTAGCTCAACAGCTTGATTTAAAAAAAGATCCGGCAGATCACATCCAATGGCTTCACCTTCATAAAGAGGTGACCGACGGAGTATTGTTCCAAAATGGCGATCCTCCATGGCTGAAATAGCTGCCTGAAGGTTTCGTTTTTTATCGCCTGTGCTGGAACCGAGACTGATGTAGACAAGGGGCATATCGGTTTACCTGGAAGAAATGTGAAAATAGTCCCAAGGGGAATTGAACCCCTGCCTTAGCCTTGAGAGGGCTATGTCCTAACCCCTAGACGATGGGACCGTTGCTATTGTTGTTGAGTCAAAATACAAAAAAAAGGCAAAAAGATACAAGTGAAATTGGCTTACAAAAGGTGAATCAATCCTTTATCCGGGCTAAAACTTGAATAAAACCGGTCTCTTCCCCAAGGAAAGCATCCACAATGTCCGGATCAAAATGGGAGCCTTTTTCCTTTGAAATGATACTTTTTGCTTGTTCATGGGAAAAGGCCTTGCGGTAACAGCGGTTCGACGTCAGCGCATCATAAACATCGGCCAACGCGACAATTCGGGCGGACAAGGGAATCTCCGCCCCTTTCAATGGAATATGCCCCGGAATGCCGAGTGTCGGCGCCCCTCCCTCAACCGGATAATTGGGATAGCCGCTGCCATCCCATTTCTGATGGTGGTTGTAGGCAATTTCCTTACCCAACGTAAGAAACGATCGGAAAGAGAGCTGTTTTTCAATGTCTTTCAAGGTATTTCCACCATAAATAGAATGGTATTTCATGACCTCGAATTCGTCATCCGTCAGCTTGCCCGGTTTTTTCAGAATAGCATCTTCAATGCCCACTTTTCCGATATCATGAAGCGGCGCGGAAATAAAAATTTCATCCACATACTTATCGGTAATATATCCTCGGTACTTCGGGGTTTGGGATAGTACCATCGCAAGAATTTTGGAATAATGCGCCATTCGAACAACATGGTTACCGGTTTCAGGATCTCGATA
>MGVN01000032.1:4328-19579 GCA_001800515.1 Elusimicrobia bacterium RIFOXYB2_FULL_49_7
CCTCTTTCTCAAGCGTTTCATTGTAATTCTTAAGAACCTCTTCGGACTTCTTGGTTTCGCTGATATCGATTAGCGTTCCCTGTATTTTAATACCACTGACCGCGTCGACATGTCGGCACGAGAGCTTCCCCCACCATTCCCGACCAACGGGATTTCGGAATTTAATCTCCCGACTGGTAATAACCGGTTCCGAATAAATCAATTCCAGCACCTGCGCCCGTTCCACCGGATCGGTCCAATAGGCTTCCGGAAGAAAATCATCGCTGGATAAAAGAGAGGCTTCCGTTTCGAACAAATTGGCCAGCGAGGGGTTGATATAAATGACGTGCCCCATTGAAAAAGGCGGGGTCACAATGAAGATTCCGTTGATGGAATTGTCAAGAATGGTGCGTTCCGAGAATTCGTTCTTGTTCGAGGTCAACAAGAAAATTACTCCTGCGAGAAGGAGGGCGAAAAAGAGGGCAATCGCGGTCAGCGAAAGAAGGACCTGTTGGGTTGAGTAGAGCTCAAAGAGAGAAAAGAGATAGGCCGAGACCAATAGGACGGCCCAGAGCCCCGTACCCCCTATAAAGGCAATGTTCCAAATCAGTTTTCGTGACATGCTTTTATTCAAACACGCCATAAAGCCGTTCACCACAGCTATGGCATGTCCCCTTTTTGGTCATCAAGACCTTAGATTGGTAGCCGACCCGTGTTATCAGACGTTTCCCGCAACTCTTGCATTCCGTATGTCCGGTTGCCTCGGCGCCGTCAAGATTGCCGGTATAAACATAAGCCAGCCCTTCTTCTCTGCCGATGTCTCGCGCACGCAAGAGTGCGTTCGGAGCCGTTTTGGGCCGATCGGTCATCCGATAATCCGGATGAAAACGGCTGATATGCCAGGGAATATCCGGGCTGACCGAAACGAGAAAACGGGCCATCTCTCGAATCTCGTTTTCCGAATCATTCAATCCGGGGACAAGTAGAGTCGTCACCTCCAAATGTATCCGGTTCGCATAAAACCAGCGAATATTCTCCAGAACCGGCCTCAGTCGTCCGCCCATGACGGTCCGGTAGGTCTCTTCACGAAAACTTTTAAGGTCGATATTGGCAGCGTCCAGGAATTCCAAAAGATAGGGATAAGATGCCTCTCCCATGAATCCATTGGTGACAAAGATATTCTTCAGACCGCGGCGTCGGGCTAACTGTCCGCAATCGTAGGCATACTCGAAAAAAACGGTCGGTTCGGAATAAGTATAGGAAATAGAGGTTGTGCCGGATGAAACCGCTTCCTCTACAAGTTCGGCAGGCATGATGCGTCGTGCCCCATTGTCCCAGTTCTCTGCCTGTGAAAGAGCGGCATTCTGGCAGAAAGAACAGCGGAAATTGCATCCGAGTGTGGCAATAGAATAGGTCTCAGAGCCGGGCAGAAAATGAAACAACGGTTTTTTCTCTATGGGATCAAGTCCGACTGCAGAGACATCCGCATACACCATGGACATCAGCTTGCCTCTCTCATTGCGTCGAACACGGCAACGCCCCGTATCGCCCACGGCTAACAGACAGTGATGGGCGCACAAATCACATTGCACGTTTTCATCCGAATGAGTATCGTAGCACATGGCTTCTCGTATCATTCAAGCCGCCTTAGGAAATCCGAAACACTTTTGGAGAGGTGAAGGTCGATAATCAAATCAATAACGTCGCTCTTCGTAATAGGGTTTTGCCTCTCATCGTTACGAATCGAGGGTTTCGGCCGACGTGTCGTCCCTGTCGGCTCGACAGGATGAAGATGGCGCGGCCGAAAAGGGGAAATACGTTTTCTGGGACGAGGTTCCCGCTGCACGAAAATATCCATGAGTTCGGTTATCTTGTCCGGATTTTTCACTTCGGATAACAACACCTTATCCATGCGTAAACATTGCCCGTCTCGAAAAAACATCAAATTATGACAATGATCGCATGACAGAATAAGCGTATGTGTTTTTTGCCGAAATATAATAGGCTTTAAAAAGCCGCAATAAGGGCAGTGAAGCTTGAAAGCGTTCACTGGGCTCCTTCTTTGGTTTTTGCGATAGACGGAGTCGGCGCTGTTTTGCTTTCCTTCTGAACGGTTGAAGAAGGGCTCTCCTCTCCTTTTGGACGGATGGAAGCTTTTTTGTAATCCGTAGCATACCAGCCGGTTCCCTTGAGAATAAAACCGCTTTCAGCGCTGATGAGACGTTGTATCGAACCGCCGCATTCGTTTTCCGGACAATGCGTCAGAGAGGCTTCGGTGATTTTTTGCCAGATTTCAAAGCGGTGGCCGCATTTATCACATTGATATTCGTAGGTAGGCATATTAAGTAAATATAATCTTTTTCAGCTTGTCTTTGGAAGGCTGATAAAACGATTTTTTTATTTTATTTAATCCAAGGAGGTTGGAGTGGCTATTGTCGTTATGAAACACTTCCTATTTCTGACACATCTGATTGTAATACTCATGTTTACAATGGCTCAAAGCCAGGACAGCAACACCTTTTCGCTTTCTTCCGGAACCGCTCCGGATGCCAATGCCGATCCGCTATATATCCGCGCAAAAAGCGCTAACAATGCCTTCAATTTCCGTCCGACTCGTGAGTATGGACAGATAACCCTTGAAACAAATATCGCGAATGCATCCTTCTATCTTGGAACCTTTTTCGTGTCCAGAACGCCTTTTCAAGATTTGCTGTTACCGGTCGGCGCTTTTCACTATCGACTGACCTACGATAAGTACAATGACATCATCGACAGTTTTTCCATTGCCCCTAAAGATAAAAAGAATATCGCTTTAGTGATGACGGCCCGGAAAGGGACGGCCATTGTCCTGACCCGTCCAAGCGATGTTACCGTTGAAATCGGTAACGCTAAAATGGGCGTTACCAAAGACAGCGGACTCATCTTGACAAATCTCAATTCGGGTACTTATAAAGTTCATCTGACGAAAACGGGATTCCAACCCTTGGACGCCACCTTAAAAGTGGTATCCGGTGAAAAAACCGGGCTCAATGCGATACTGTTGCCCAATTTTGGCCGCATACAGGTGGTCTCCCCTGAGGACGAAAGCTATGTGTATGTCAATAACACCTATTTCGGTCGGGCGCCCATGACGATCCCGAATTTAAAAGCAGGCCGCGCTTTGGTCCGAGTGGAAGCCCGGAAATTTGCTCCCTTCTCCCAAACGGTGGTGATTCGAAGCGATCAAACCGAAAGCATCACGGCGGTGCTGAAAAAAGATCGTTCCTATAAAGATATCGGTCCTTACGGTGAATTGAAGGGCTCATGGGGAGACAAGGACGGAGACGGTATACGGGATGATGATGATCAATGCCCCTTAGACCCTGAAGACGTGGATGGTTTTGAGGATCAGGACGGTTGTCCGGATCCGGACAACGATCATGACGGCATTGCCGATATCAACGAACAGGACAATAAGTACCGAAGTCTATCCGAGGATTTTGACGGTTTTGAGGACAACGACGGCATCCCGGATTTTGATAATGATCGTGACGGCATCCCGGATACCGCCGACCTTTGTCGCAATGAACCGGAAGACCGTGACGGCTTTGACGATAGAGACGGTTGTCCGGATCTGGATAATGATGCCGACAACGTGCCCGACGACAAGGATCTTGCGCCAAATGATCCGGAGGACATTGATGGTTACCAGGATCAGGACGGCGCCGCTGATTTGGATAATGATAATGACGGGATACGCGATTATATGGATCTTTGCCCGCAATCTGCCGAAGTGTTCAATAACTTCCAAGATGATGACGGTTGTCCGGATGTAAAAATACGGGAACCTCGAATGGGTGTTATAAAATATATCCCTTATGATTTTACGTCGGACTTTCCAGAATCGGTCCTGACGGAAATAGATTCCGTTTATAATGCAATGATGATCTATCCGGCTATTCAAGTGGAAATTAAAGTCCACTGCGACGGCAAGGGACAGCAAAAACGCAAAACCCTTGAAACTGAAGAGCGGGCCAAAATATTGGGCCGTTATTTAGCTTATCGTGGTACCGTTGATCCTGTCCGTTATACCGTTACAGGAGTGGGCGGACGAGACCCGATAGCCAGCAATGTATCCGAAAAAGGGCGTCAGAAAAATACCCGGGTTGAAATCAAACGGCTAAGATGAATCGAGATAATATCCCTGCTGCCTGGCATCAAAGTGCCTGCAAGGTCCGAATGATTCCAGGCAAAAACTGGTTCAAATAAACGTCGGATCGCCGCCCGGTCGAAATTTTCCGCAGTTGCGGCAGAACCCGTTTCACTTTAAAAGCCGCCAACAGTTTTGCGGCCCGGATGACCACGCAATCGTTTCGACTGCCAAGGGCCTTGATAAGCAAGGGAACGTTTTCCGGCCCAATATTATAAAGAGCCATTTCCGCATCACGGCGGACGCTCCAGCTGGGATCGCCCAATGCAATCAGCAGATCTTGTGACAACGGACGCGCACCCAGTCGTCCCAACGCCCGACACGCCTGTCCCCGCACATCATAGTCTTTATCCTTGAGCGCTTTCTTCAGGGCCGCCAGCAAGGGTGCCGTTATTTTTGGAGCATGCCCCAAAAGCTGAATGATATTGGCACGGATATCACTGCGTTTTTCAATAAGTTTTCCCAGCAAAAATGTTTGCAAGTGTTTCCCGATGAGGCAATTCGTTCTAATACGAAGACGATCCAGGGTATAAAGAGCCTCTAATTTGACATCGTCGGAGTCATCCGACAGCGCCTTTAAAACCAAAGGCAAATCACCTTCATTCCCAATTTCGGATAATACATGAAGCGCCCCCATCTTGGCCCACACTGAACTTGCAATCTTTTCAAGCGCCTTGCCTGCTTCATCCGATTCCGGAAGTAATCCCATTCTTTCCACTTCAACGAGAATGGGGATGGCTTTAGGATCACGCAATTCACCCATGGCTTTGATGCAGTGCAAACGCAAACGTGGTGAGACACTCCTTCTTAGACCGAGGATCATATTGTCGGGCAAGATCACATTCTGCAAAAAAAGCTCGGCGAGTTTATCCGACACTCCTTTTCGGATGGCGATGAGCGCATTGACCGCCTCCAAGCGTACTGAATAATAGCTGCTCCCCAGATTATTGATTAATTCCGGAATAGCGCTTTCCATCTTGAACTCTCCCAATCCACGAATCACATGACGACGAAAGAGTTTTCCCTTTTCACGATAGAGTGCCTTCAACAAGGCCTCACATGCCTGTCCCCCCATACGCTCCAATGCCTTTAGGGCGGATTCAACGATTTCCGCGTCAGCGCTGTTCAACTTGCCAATCAGTCCGTCCAGAGTATGCGGATTCTGCAACTTTCCCAGTGTTGCAACGGTAGTGCAACAAAGCTCTTTGTCCGATTCTTCCAGCAACGGCAGCAACATTGGGGCTAAATCCACCTGTTCAGTCATACCGATGAATTCGACCATGCTGAGTCGGATGCGACGGGAGGGTGAGGCGAGATGCAAAAGCAGTGTTTCCCGATTTAACGAACCAATCAGACTTAAACAGAGAACCGCTTTACGACGAATTTCCTGGTTTTGTACAATAAGCAGACGGATAAAAATATCCGCTCCCTCCTGCCCGCCTTTATTTACCACGGCATCCATTTGTGAGCATAAGGCGCTAATGGCCGCGGTTCTGACATTCCAATCTTCATCCGACACCAATTCGACCAGAGTTTCAATACTTTCTCTTCCTCCAAAAGCATCCAGGGCAAGAACCAAAGCATAGCGTATTCCCGAATCCGGGGATCGGAGTAGTTTTGGGGTCAACAACAAGGGAAGATCTTGTGGCCGTCTTTTTTTCCTCAGTAGATGGATAGCGGAACGCACCACTTCCACATCCGGATCTTTCAGTCTTTTTTCCGCGGAAGTTGCGCTCATACCAACCCCACCTTTTCGAGCAAGAAGTGCCTTCACGTTTAAACTCTTTCCATGATGCCCTGACACCCTTTTACCGGATCAAAAGCGATGAGATCATATTGGCAATCCACGTCCGAGAGAAGCAACACGGCTCCGCGGAAACAACCCATTTGTGCACAGGTTAGTTCTTTCAGGGTTAAGCCGGATTCGAGCAAATCGCGACAGGAGCCTGCAAAGGGACAATGATTGACACGAATATCAAGATTGTTGACGTTAATTTCGGTAATCTGCACCTGGCTGACATCTTCCAGCAAACCCGCTTGAACAGAGGCTTCCACATAGCGTTCAACGGATTCACGCAGGGTAGAGGCCTTTGAAACAGAGAGGCCATATTCGCCCATGATCTTAAAAAGCTCTTCCACCGCATGCTCATAAACACGTCGACAGAAACGCTTCGGACGGGTGCCGTGGAAATCACGAGCCGTTTTTTCAAGCGCATTCATCCAGACCCGTAAAAGCTCACCCCTCCCCCCAATCGTTGTCGCTTTTTCTTTCATCATTTCCTCCGCTGCGGATATTTACTTCAAGTTTTGAACAAGCGTGCGCACATCTCGTGCAATCATTAATTCTTCATTTGTTCCGATGATGAAGACCTTTGTTTTTCCTGTTCCGATGGACTCCTCATTTTGCTGATTCAAGGCCCCCTCGATCCGAATTCCCATAAAATCCATGTTATCACATATCTTTTCACGGATCAGAGCGGCATTTTCTCCGATGCCGCCGGTAAAAACCAGTGCATCCAATCCGCCCATTACCGCAATATAAGCACCGATATATTTTTTCACCCGCTGACAAAAGATGTCAATAGCCAATTTATGCCGGTGGCTTCCAGCCAGGGCTTCAACAGTCAATTCCCGCATATCGTTTCCGGTACCGGAAATACCCAGAAGACCGCTTTGTTTATTCATCAAGGAATCGATTTCTTTAACGGATAGATTTTCTTTTTCCATGAGATAGGGAATCACGGCCGGATCAATATCGCCGCAACGTGTTCCCATAACCAACCCCTCAAGCGGCGTAAAACCCATGGACGTATCGACCGAAACCCCTCCTAAAACAGCCGCCATACTGCATCCATTCCCAAGATGGCAGGTGATGATTTTGGTGGCGGATACGGGCTTGCCTATTAAGGCAACCGCTTTCTCTGCAACATACTTATGCGAGGTGCCATGAAAACCATAACGTCTTATACCGAACTTTTGGTACACGGAATAGGGCAAAGCATAAAGATAGGCCTTTTCAGGCATTTTATGATGAAACGCGGTATCAAAAACCGCTATCTGAGGAATGCCGGGAAGCAGATCTTTGCAAGTTTCAATGCCTTTTAAATTATGAGGGTTATGTAAAGGCGCAAATTTGCAAAACTCCTTTATGCATTCTTCGACTTCACATGTCACCAGGACGGATTCCGAGAACTTTTCCCCTCCATGAACGACACGGTGTCCAATTCCATCAATTTCTGATTTTTCTTTAATAACACCGCGTTGGGGCGAAAGGAGCAGATTGATGATGGATTCAATGGCTCTTGAATGATCCGGAGTCTCTACAATCTCCTTTATTTTTCCTTTTCCGACCTGTTCATAAGTTAAAAGCGCTTCTGTTGTTCCAATTCGTTCAATCCCACCTTTGCAAATAAGCTTTTCAGCAATAATTTCAATAAATTGAAATTTAATGGAAGAACTACCGCAATTCATGACCAATACATTCATTGTGTTTTCCCCGCGCAACTTATTAAATGAGAATAGGTTAGTTTTTGTTTGACAATAAAATCGTATATAAATTCTTGATTGTCAAGAGTTTTCAATTATCAGACACTCAAACATCACATTTTCGTCTAATAAGATTGAGGTAACAGTTGACATGTATATTGTAATAAATTTATTTAAAGAGTTATTTAGAAATTGGCGTTATTAATTTAAAAAGGGAGAAATTATGTTAAAAATGATTTTCATGACGATATTGTTAGTCTGTGGTTTTCTTTTTGCTCAAGTCCATCTTGATCCGGCCAATTTCCCAAGTTATGGCTCTGCCGGGTGGTGCGATACGGCCGGCAAAATTGCTGCCTACCGGGATACGTATAGAGGAAATACGGTTCATCAGGTTGGAGCCGGTAAACTGATACCCGGCACAGGGACTTCCCCATCCAACCCAGCCCAATACTATGCGCCTACTATTGATGGATTTATAGAGGACTCACTTTGGTTTTATGCGGAAACATTACTTGTCAATAGTTGGGAAGCAGCCGGATATCAACAATCTTGTAATGAAGCTAATCCCCGTTTTTATGGCGCTAAGGATCTTCATGCAATCTGGCGTTTTTTCTACAACAAAGAAGGACTTTATATCAGCTGTGAAGTGCATGATGATGTTTATGATGTGGATAGCTTGAAATCCTGGCCTGCACAAGACGGCGTAGAGTTGTCCGTTGAACCTTCTGACTGGGGGGATGCGGATAATTGGAAATTAGGAGGCGACAACTATCGTCGTTATTGGAGCAATAATGCGTATGTCATTGTAGGCGGTTATGAGGGAACCGGAAATGACAATTCCCACCTTCATTTCGTCAAACTGTTAAAGCGTCTTAACAATGAACCCTATGTCACCGGCATGATTCACGGTATATTTCTTGGTAACTACGGCAAAGGCGATGAAGCCACCAATTTCACAAGCGGTAATGCCAATATGTACGGCATTACGTTCGCATGTAAACCCCAGATAGGCGTGGACAATTATTTCAGAACCATCTCTCATCTTGAGTTTGCGTTTCCCTTTCACACCTCACTTTGGCCGGATTTAGACAGTAAAGGCTTTTTTGGCACAAATCAGCTACCGATTCAAGGGAAAGTGTTCAAAGTTGATATTGCCAACAATGACGATGATGTTGCAGGTCCGGACGGCTCTAATCCGAATTTCTCCCAATCGGTTGTTCGCCGCGTAAAGGATGTTTTCTTTCTGGAGGAACAGGATATCAATACCCACGGTCACTGGTCAGATGTCAAATATATGACTGTGATGCAATACACCTACCAAACGCGCACGGGCGTCCATGTTGACACCGGCTTGGCCGGCCATGGTGATCCAAGAATATCGGGTATCTGGGTAGATGCAGCTACGGAGCTGAACAAGTATACTTTTAATGCAGCAGGCTACGTTGATATCAGTGATTCCTCTTATTTCTTTGATTCCACAACCTCAGCCGGTGGAAAATTTCAGAATAAGGCAACGGATTCAGTGGGTTTTTATCAATTGGTGTGGAACCCTGCAGTGGGTTGGACCTACTTTGACACATTGAAGGTAACCGTCGGCACTACTCACTTGAAACTTATTCGCTTCCTGGCAACCGGCTTTGCCGCAGCAGAAGGCCGCTGGGTTGAATGTAAAGATACTATTATAGACGATCCTTGCAAGGACACCTCTTATCATCGCTATGTTCCGATTGCCAATGCTCGGGAATTTCGTTTCTGCCCGGTCAGTAAGATAAACTCAACGCTTTATCCGAATTATCTTAATTGCAGAGATTCCCTACGTATTTATAACCTTGCGACTCAAGAACTGTTGGCAGAATACACTTACACAAAAGATAAGGCTATTTTAGGCCGCGACAGCATCTACTTTGATTATGAAGTCAAGCGTCTTATAGAGCCGGAAAACAGCAATGCGCCTGTTCAAATGCGGATTGTTTTCCGTAATGCGACACGGGATACTGCCATCTTTCAGAATTACGGCTATTACTCGTTGTCCCATCTCGGAGAATGCGGGAACAACAGCGGTATTAACAAGACCATGACCTTGAACGCCACGGGAGATACTCTATGGAAAATCTATATAGCAGATAAATACACTGACAAAGCCACGCTTTATGTGGATCCGGCCCAGTCTACGTTGAAATACAAAATTCTCATCTATCCGGATATCGTCATGTGTTTCGATACGAACAAAACTTCTTTCTATGAACGCGTTTTCAATACGGCCATCACAGTAGACAGTCTTGAATTATTGGACGATGGCAACACGGCAGTAAAGGATCCGGACTCTTCTTTCCATGATTCCGCTAATGTCATCCAAACCACCACATTAATTTTCAGCAGTCTTGGAACACCGGTCAAGCAGGCCACTTTCACATTTCGGGATACCACGGAAGTTCATGTCTGGAACACACTTTGGGACGGTCCTGCTCCAACAGACATGAACAACATTATCGGGCCATGGCCCTGTTATCCGGGTGTGGAAAAAGGGAGTGCGGTCAATGTTAAATCAATTGACGTGGCCAATTATCCTAATCCGTTTAATCCGTCCACGACCATCCGTTACGCTATCCCTGCGCAAAAGGCACCAACCCATTTTACCTTGGCTGTGTACAATATCCGTGGACAGCTTATCCGTACGCTGGTAAAGGGAAAAGCGGATAAATTCGGCGTCAAGAACATGGTCGTCTGGAACGGCATGGATAACAGCGGCAAACTGATCGGGTCCGGCCTCTACTTCTACCAACTTAAATGCGGCAATCTGATGAAAAAAGGTACGCTGGTAATGGTCAAATAAATACGAAATTGAGAAATAATGCCAAACAAAAGGCCTCCTAACAAGGAGGCCTTTTGTTTTTATACGGGATGACTTTCGTGTTATTTCTTGATTTTCTTCAGCAGTTCCTGAACGTGCATAATCGCTTTATTTGCCATTTCTTTTGCAGAAGATAGTTCACTGCCATTGAATGCGGTTTTAGCATCAGCCACCATTTTTTCCACATCCGGCAATGCCTTTTGCACTTCTTGAGCAGCCTTTTTCATCTTTTTGGGGGCTGTTTTAAGGGCGCTTTTTGCCTCAGACACGGCTTTATCCGCCTGTCCGATTAACGTTTCTACTTCCTTTCTTATTTCTTCTTTACGTACCGGGGCTTCCTTAACGGCGTCTTCAGCCAACCCTTTGGCTTCCAATAATTTCTTTTTGACAATTTCATATTTCCTGGAAAGAGCGTTTTTCGCCTCCTGCACCTTGATTTCCGAGAGTGCTGCTTCAAGTGCCGTCTTAGCAGCGTCCATTTTCTCGGAAGCATATTTTTCAGCTTCAACCGCTTTGGCCTTATCGATGGACATCTTCGCTTCTGCGATCTCCTTTTCCGGGGCTTTTGCACACCCGGCAAGCATCAGCACTGTCCCAGCGAGACAAGCAACCAACATGCTCTTCATGATTCTCATTCTTTTTCTCCTTTTTAGGTTTGTTTGATACAAGAACCTTTATTCTTGTGCGGGTAAAATTGATTTTCCCGCATTTCAACGTCAATTTTTATCTAAAAAGGAAAAAACGTATCTATTTCTTTTTCTTAGAATAAAATGTATATTCGGCAGGCGTATTGAAATCAATCCTGTTTGAGCTTGCCAATTTGACCAAGTGGGGTCGGATAAAAAAGAACGGTCATATAGGAGGAAAAGAGCATGGTGAGTACGGCCGCCGCTTGTACAAGCTGAGAGGCCTTTAAGGAAATGGTGCCTATCTGCATCGCAAAGAATGAGATAATAAGTGCAAACTCGGATGCTTGATTCATCCGAATCCCAACCTCCATGGCAAATTTCTTCTCTTTGCCCATCCACCGAAGAATCCACGCATAAACAAAGGTTTTTACCATAATTAAAACAGCGCTTAACAGCAACGCCACCCAAATCATTCCCTGCACCATCCGCACATTTATCTTGGTGCCCATAACAAAAAAGAAAAGTACAAGAAAGAAATCCCGAAAGACCTTAAGTCCTTCGGAAAAGAATTCGGCAATAGGATTTCGTGCAAAAGCGATCCCCGCTAAAAAGGCACCGATTTCAAGAGAAAAACCAAGTTTTTCAGCTAACAAAGCGATGCCAAGGCACCAGCCCAGCGCCACGAGAAAAAGTACTTCATGATAATATTCCATACGAATAATGAGTGGGCGCAAAATGGCTTGTTCAACGATCAAAATAAGGGTAATCAGAAGCACGCCCGTACTGATAAAAACAAGGAGATTCCCCGATGCGGTAACCTGGGTACCTTTTAAATACATAAGTACACCTAAAGCAATAAGATCTTGCGCTATTAATATGGCGATGCATAAAGAACCCATATATTTCTGATGAAGCCTAATGGTCGGCATCAATTTGACGACCATAATGGTGCTTGAAAACATCAGCGCTGCCGCAATAAACGCACTATCCGTCTTTGAAAATCCGGCGATACATGAGAAGAAAAAGACAATCCCCCAAATGATAACAGCTGAACCGAAAGTCAGTAAAAGCGATTCCCGGAACAAACCTACCAACTTGCGCGGTGGAAGAGAGAGCCCGGCTAAAAATAAGAGAAGAGTCACGCCTAATCTGGAAACAGAATCAATAAACGACATGTTTTTAAGCAATCCCAACCCGAACGGGCCGAAAATCATACCGGCTGCAATGTAGGCAATCAGGATGGGTTGTTTGAAAAGAACGGCCACGCAAGCCAAGGAAGCAGCGCAGATAATGACCATGGACAAGTCAATAAAAAAACTGTCGATCATGTGCTAAATATAAAAAAATATCAGGGGTAAAATAGAAATGAATTTCCCACCTACCCAATTTCAAGGTGACACGACAATAAGTTATATTATTGCTCGATATGACATGGCGAGATTGTTTTTTTCTGCCGCAAGATAAGCTTAAGCCGAACAGACTCTATTTTCTCGACGGCCTTCGTGCATTTGCTTTGATTACAATGGTTTTCACCCACGGCATGAAAAACTGGATCAATCCGGCAAATGAGACCCCTCTGACATTATTCATCAAAGAGATTCTGACAAACATTCCCGCACCGCTTTTCCTGACCTTGGTAGGAGCCGCTTATCTCCTTTCCAAGAACGCGCGTCTACGAAAAGGCCATTCCCAAAAGACAATCCTATTCTATTTTCTGCGAAGAAGCGCTTTTCTGCTGCTGCTTGCTTACCTTTATAAATTCGTTGACATTTTTTTCGGCGTCTCGGTGGTTCATATTCGCTATTGGATTGTCGATGTGTTGAATATGATCAGCGTTTCCTTGGCCTTCATTGCCCTGTTTTATTTCTACGCGGACCGTTTCCATTGGAAGGAAAACAGAATTCTGTGGGTGGCCGTCTTAATCGTGCTATTCACGCCTTGTATTATTAATCTGGAATGGCCGTCCCGACTCATGCCTTGGATGATATCCCTTTATATTACCGGAAAACAGCCGAATGCCTACTTTACCATTTTTCCTTATTCCAGTTACGTCTTTTTTGGTACCTGGCTGACCCGACAAGTTCTTCAAGGATGGCCTGTGACCCCCTCTCCTTTCCTGCGGCGCCTTTTTCTGGCCCTTTTAGGTTGCGCCCTTTTGGGCTTTGCCATAAAAGAAACAATAAACAGTCAGGGCTGGATCGTGATAGGCAGCCATGTCCATCAATATGCGAAAAACTATATGATGGTTATAGTCGCCTTTTGGGGAGCTTTTCACTTTCAACGCAAGGTCGGTTTTGGGCCCATGTTATTATTAGGCAGCCATACACTGATTGCCTACTGGGTGCATGCCAAGATTGTTTTTATTTATTATAAGAAATATCTTTATGTGTCGGATTGGAGCACCAGTTCCTGGTTGTTATGCAAAACCTATTTTGCTACTTTCTGTATTACTTTTGCGTATATTAATCTGAAAAGATTGTCAGCCTCTTTCTTGAAGCAGGGAAAGAATTGATAAGAGGGCTGCCTGAAGATACGCCTTGGCCTTATCCGATAATCTTTCGACCATCTCCCACTCTTGCCCGGCTATTTCCAATAGATAAGTTTCAGGACTTTTTTGGTACAATTCCTCACAAAGGGCCAAGACTGAAGAGGGTGACATGGCGTGTGTCGTAAAACCGATGGTATGCGAAGGTTGAAGCCGTGTCAAGGCGTACCCTTCTGAAATGCCTTTTGAGGCATCTACAAAAACGACCAGCCGCTTTTCCGAAATCAGCAACGCGTCCTCTGCGTTCAGCTGATAATTTGTTTCGACTTGAACATCCGGAAGGTCTCGGCGTTCGATTTCCTCAGCCAAGGCGATGCCGAGTCCGTCATCACCTCGACCGGGATTGCCAAAGCCATAGACAAGGATGCTTCCGGCCATGCCGATATCGGTCGCTTAGCGGCTGCGTTCTGAAAGAAGTTGTCCGTTGGGTCCCACTAACGATACGGTTAGCGGCATTTGTCCGATGGCATGCGTAGCACAACTTAAACAGGGATCATAAGCGCGTATGGCCACTTCAACCGCATTCAGCATGCCTTCTGTAATTTCACGCTGCCCGCTTATTTTGTTTTCCGCCACCCAATTTACAGCCCGATTCATCGGCTCGTTATTATTAGTTGTGGAAACGATAAGGTTGGCCATCTCTATCTGATCCGAATCATTGACCCGGTAATGGTGAAAAAGCGTCCCGCGGGGCGCTTCAATGAGTCCCACCCCTTCCGGCACACGCTTCCCCTGACGCATCAAATCGTTCTTTTGCAAATCCGGATCAGCCAGCAATTGACGGATGCATTCGGCCGCATGCAGTGTTTCAATCAGTCGAGCCCAGTGCATATGCATGGACATATTATTGGGTTTGCCTTGTGTATAGGCCTTAAACTGTTCGAATTCCTTTTGAGCAAGCGGCGTAGGAATAAAATTGCAGGTGTTTAGTCTTGCCAAGGGCCCTACACGGTACCACCCTTTTTCCTTGCCAAGATGACGAATAAATGGAAATTTCATATAAGTCCAGGAACGTACCTCTTCGCCGATGTACTTGTAGTACTCCTGATAATCCACGTCATTAACTATCACCTTGCCGTCTTCGTCCACGGCACGAATCACCCCATGATAGAGATCGAGCGCACCATCCTTACGGACCAAGCTGAGATGATTGGAAGGAAATTGGGCGAACTCATCAATAAAAGCTTTATTTTCCTTATGATACTTTTTAAAGAATTCCAGGGTAGACAAGGACCAATCTATCATCTGTTCGATATCGCCGGCATCACCGCCTTTTCGAAATCGTGCCACATCTTCTGCGGAAAGACATTTTGAAATGCCTCCCGGAATAGCCGCGGTACCGTGGATTTTCTTACCTGCTGTTGCAAAGATGATTTCCTGGCCGAACTTCCGCATCAACACCGCTTGGGTTGCAAGGTCGCGGTGTTTGAGGGCTACGCCGATGACATTTCGAATGGCCGGATCACCGTCAATACCGAACAGAAAATCCGGTGAACAAAGATGAAAGAAATGAAGTACATGCGACTGGAACGTCTGGCCGTAATGCATCAGGCGCCGCATCTTTTCCGCCGT
>MGVN01000033.1:0-5789 GCA_001800515.1 Elusimicrobia bacterium RIFOXYB2_FULL_49_7
TCCATTTCACGCTTGAAATAATCGGGATGGCCTTCATTCATAAAAAAGTACGAAAGAACCAAACCTCCTGAAGAGTAGGCATAATTATGATTAACCGTTCTGATACCGGGTATTTTCTCGACTATCTGAACCAGGTTCCCATCTTCATCATATTGGTACCGGCTTTCCACAGGCTCCCTTGCCACATCAGTGTATCCTTTTGTCTTGAGAAGCCTTCCATAGATATCGTATTCGTTTTGCTGCAATACCTTGTAGGACAAAACATCTGCTTTTAACGGCCAACGGTCATTATTTATGATCGTTTGATCATTAAAGAAATCCGCATTATCATCTTGAATATCTACCGTCTTTTCCAAGCGTCCTTGACTGTCATAGATATAAGCAATAACATACTGGCCGCCTTTTATCTTATGGTTAGGATCACGCACAAATCGCAATGCTCCTTTCCAGTTGTAACGGTATTCAATTTCATTAACAGAATGAGTGGTTGCACTGCCCAAATCAGTAGAACTCCTTTTCAGCAACTTATTAAACCCATCATATTCATATTCGCTGACCGAACCTAAGCCCGGCTTAAAAGCATTGGTACAAATAGTGGGATTACTTTCATCCGCAAAATTAGATGGGCCATACTCCCGGGTAAGGTTTCCGGCAGCATCATATTCATAGCGGCTCATGGAAAAAAGGTTATTGCTTGTACCTGTCTGTATTGTCGGCGAGTTCTTTGTAGCATAGGTTAAGACTGTCTTACCTTGAGCATTTTGAACGCTATGATTATAAATCTTATCTCCCTGCTTAGGCACAAAGGCGGAATAAGAATAACCGAATTGCCCATTTTCTCCTGATGAAAACACAGGATCGTATGTCAAGGGTTGTCCGGTAACCGCATGTTCAATGGCACTGAGAGTACTGTCAAAGGCTTCCTGATACGTAAAATCATCTTCAACATTATAATCACTGCCAGGTCCACTACTGCGTTTTAAACGCCCGGTACCATCATCCGTATACGCATATTTCAAAAAAGCATTAGTGCCATACACCTCTGCTAAGCGGGTATCAAGGGTCGTGGTCAAATCTGAATAAGTATAATTCCAACTCATATTAACAGGCAGAGCCTTCTTTTCAAACAAGTTGTCTGCATTATACTTGTAATATACTACGGCAATAGAATCGTCCGTACGTATGTTATTATTTGTACCATAAACCCGACTATGAACCTGCAAGGTTTTTCCCATTGCATCCATATAGGAAGTGGAGACGGCCGGATGGTTTGCCTTACCGCCCACTTCCAGAACAACGCCGTCAATATAGAAAGGCTTAGTTTTGCCAATTTCACGAATAAAAAGACGGATACGGGGTGAAATCGCGGTTTCGCCAGGTTGCGTGAATCTGGGCCGGACATTTGTAAAAGTAAAGGTCTTATATCGCCAAGCACCATGAACAACTGTTTTTTCGTTTGCAGTCAAATCATGGGTCACATCCAACCCTGCCCGGATAGTAATATCCTCATCTGCCACGAAAACCCAAAAAGATAGCGTTACATCTTTTCCCATCATTTCCGAATATTGAGGATGGCCCTTTTCTGCAATGAAGTCAATCAATGCGCCATCTCCACCGTTCCCACTAACATCCGGCATCACTTTCAAAGCCTTTCTTCCATAGAAATACTTGGTAGCATCTTTTGCCACAATACAAGCGGAACCAGGTACTCCTTGATAGGCTTGCCAGAACGGCAAGGGATTACCCTCTGTGATCTCGCCCTGCTCTTCAAAATTCCAATATGGGATCAAATTGCCATTAACAAAACCGGCCTGTTCTACCATGTTGGGATAAGTTGCACTATAGGAATCCGTACCACTTATGTCTCTTGAATAAAATGTATGTGATGACTTGAAAATGGCGCCATCCTTGCCGGTTTGCCCAAACCCCTGATAATCAACATCATAATAATTATAACTCTTACCCGCACCGGATGAGGCTGAGGATAAGACTTGACGAGTTTGAGTATCATAATTGGAAATGGCAACAGAGGCACTTTCCGGATAGGCCATGAAATTCTCTACATAAACCCCGGGTGAGAACTTTACGAATAATTGATTGCCTGAAATATCCAACTTTCTGATGTAATGTCTTTTTATACCGATATCAGCGCTATCATTTGGGATATTAAAAGTATTGTAAACAAAACTGCTCTTTACCCCAACCATGGGTTCTTGCGTGGTAAGTTTATCGCAATAGGCATCAAATTCTACAACCAATCCATTATAATTTATCGTTCGCGTATCGCTGACAATGGCGATATCATTCGCCGTATTATTATAAAAACCATTCTCTCTTCTTTCAAGGGTAGGAGACCAATTCCCTAAATTTGGAGCAAAACCAAGAAAAACCCAATTCAGATTACTGGTATTGGAAATGGTAGCCAGAGGTAATTGATGCGTCTCGTTATCATAAATCACATGGGTAAAGTGCCACTTATTTGTTTCCATTTCACGCTTATCAATAGTCTTAATGACATTGCCGAAATCATCCCAATACAGTTCATGCCTTATTGTGTAAGTTTCAGAATTATCCTGTCCCATGTCCACATTGATTGGGTCTTTAAAATAAGCAGTCCAATTCCATACAGGTGCCCAGCCAACGGCCCCTTGTTGATTTAAACGCCATTCATTCCCCGAATGAGATATAATGCGATCACGGAAAGCATTGTAATTATCATCCTTATCTTCGTCCAAGATTGTCCAAACTGAAGAAGTCGGTGTTAATATATTTAAGTTCTCCATAAGGAGGCTGTTCGAGTTCATATAACTATAGTCGACATTGCTAACATAATGTTTCCCATCCGGCATAATACTCACAGTCCTGTCCAACATATCATTTCCGGCAGCAGCAGTGTAATAGATGTATTTTTGCTCGGATTTAACTTTATTATTTACGCTGACCACAGCAGTCGGACGAGTTTCCCGGAATTCTTCCGGCAAAGCCTCGTCTCCATAAGGAAAATAAGAATCATATCGAGTATCTACAGAACCGAGTAACACCCCTTTGGAATTATACGTTTTTTGGCTATATTCTTTGCCGTCCAATCGATATTGGTCTGTAAGATTATGCAAACTTCCATTAAGAGTTATATCATCGTCATTGAGAACATCGCCATAACGCAGGGAAATCGAATATGTCCCGGTATTGTTCAATACACAGGTTTTTATGTTAGTGACAATATTTGCACGGTTGTCTATCGTAAAATAATTTGACAAAGAGTTAAATTGACTCGGAATAGCGGCATTGACCTCATCATCTTTATAAAACAACCCTGTGCCGGAATATGTTTCACCCGGACGACTTTGGGTTATTGAAGTGATTAACTCAGCCTCAAATTGCTTCCCAAAAGAATTATTATTTAGAGAATGCAGATACCAAGTATTTTTAAAGGCATTACCATTAAGGGAACATCTCCACTTACCATCATCAGTGTTATGATAAACGATATCAACCAGCCCGTCTCCATTAATATCAGTAAACGATGAATTCTCAGACCACGCATCCCAATCACATGGATAAGTATTATAAGGTTCAAGTTTCACATAAGAACTGCTGAAAGATGTTCTTTCATTATAAACAACCACCCAGCGATGTACATTTTCCGGCAAAGTACGTAAAAAATAGACGAAATCATACAATCCATCGCCATTAATATCTTGAAACTGCCCAAACTCCTCGCTAATAAAGTCATCTTCTCCGATCCCAACTGTCACATTCGCAGTTCCAGGTATTTCCACAGACCCTCCCCAGGAACATGTGCCATTTGATTGCATTCCCAAATTGTAATATATCCTCCAATTCCCGTAATTAAAACCAAGGCTTGTAGGTATTTGTGATCGGCAAGCAAAATCAATTAGTCCATCCGAATTAGCATCGAGAAATGTAATACAAGCGCCCTTACCTTCTTCTAAACTGTTTCCCAACACGTCTTTCGAATTTTCAATATAGTCTCCACCGCTCCATTTATTATTACCCCAATTATATTGTACAAACCACCCATCTTCCGCAGATCTCCAGACAATATCCGGAAATCCATTTCCATCGACATCAAGAAACGTTTGCTTATGATAGCCTGGCGTTAATCCCGAATGTCCATCGTTAAAAAGAAGTTGGCTTGATGTCCAAACATTATTTCCCTCATTAAACTTCACATACCATTTATCATCGCCACGCTCCTCACAATCATCACTCATCACAGGCCATTGATTATAGCACTGTTCTGTCGAGTAAAATGTATTTCTGTATACAAAATCAGGTAGCCCGTCTCCATTAATGTCAACAAAATCGGCACCAGAAGATGATATTTTTAAGTACCATAAAAGATGCTCATATTCAGACCACATGGTAATAGGTTCACCAGGAATGGCTGTGGCCGTAAACATATGAGCAGATTCCCAAGATGCACCATTATTTCTATAATAATAAACATTCCAATTCCCATCACTACATCTTTCGACATAATCCTTTTTTCCATCTCCATCAATATCAATAAATTGTACCTGATCTTTTTCAAAAGTTCCTGTTGGTCCGGTAGTTGATGATTGAGAAGCTGCTACGTTCTTTGAAATCCACCCCCCATTTCCATAATTAAATACCACTCTCCACTTACCATCATCCAGTTTTTCTACATAATCAGTCAAGCCATTCCTATCGATATCAATAAACCTACTCCAATTATTATCCGGAAATCCAGTTGCACCTCCTGCAACAATATGATTATAGTCCCAATTGCCACTAACTACTTGTCCATCATTAATGATAAGTTTATTAGTAGTCGACCTTACCGTTTTATTATAATTAGTACTACTTACCCCAAAAGAACTCTTATCCGACAAGGTATCATAATTAACCCTATCAACTAATTCATCCTTAGCAATATTCGCCGCTTCTTGAAAACCAACATTAAATATGGTGAAATTAAACTTATTCTGCTGACCTTTCCGATAAGATGCAAAAAATGTATTCAACCCAACAAACCCGCCATCCCATAAATAATCATAATCCGTCTTATTCACCAAATTCCCATGCCAATCAATAAACAATATCAGATTATTGACATCATCGGTTACACCAATATACTCCTGACCGAAATAGGCCATATCCTGACCGCTTAGAATACCGGCATTCGTATAACTCCCAATGGTCTTTACATCCGTTATTTTCTCAAAATTATCCCCATCAAAAGCAAATAAGGTATAATAATACTTCTTGTGAGTCACTGCTTCAAACTTTTTAAGCGCAAGTTTCGTTCCCACCAATACAACATCAGCAATATTATCAATATTATCCTTGAGGACGTTATCGTCATCTCGTATCTGAACATTCTTCATTTTCAGTTCCGTGCCACCACCTACCATTGCATTTTCGGTTAGACAAATCGCACTAATGCTCATTCTATCTCGAATTACAATTAAATTATTATCAAAATAATGTTTTTTATAGACCAACACAGAAGCATCTGACCATAAAACGTTTGTAGGAGCGGTTGGTGATGATAAGGCGCCGGCAAAGCCGTTACCTTTGTCTTCTATCAAATAAACCGTTTTGTACCGGCTATTGGTTGCGCTGGGAACCGTATATAATAGCCGATTTCCGCTAAATTGTAAGAAGGTCCCTTTGCGGCAATTTAGCAATTTAACTTCTTTTTCAAATCGGTTATTTTCATATTTAAAGACATCAATACTATCATATGTTTGGGACGATGCATTAAAGAAATAAACAATCATCCGATCGCCAAACGCCATTAC
>MGVN01000033.1:5814-23063 GCA_001800515.1 Elusimicrobia bacterium RIFOXYB2_FULL_49_7
GGCAAGGGATATTTGATAGCATCCGCAGAATAATCATTCAGAGGCCTAAAACCACTATCAATCGACGCAAAGAAATTGGGTTTCCAACAAAACCAATTTCCATCCCGATAATATTCGTTTATAACGATAAACCCTGCACCTTCGATTATTTGACTTCTCCCATTCATTTTTTGCGGCAAACTTGTTCCGAGTGCTGTCCCCAAATCAGACAAATTGCCAGGCTCCGGTATGTTGTTATCCCCTATTGTTGGTTTCTTATCTTGATAAATAGGATAAGTATCCTCGATCTTTGCGTAATTAAACGTGGTCACCAAACCACTCTGATTGGTTATGCCGGATATTGATCCAAACCCTACCGCAGGCTGGACATATGCTTCTTCTACTCCTGAATTATTCCTTGTCGAATTAATAAATCCAGTGCTATAGACAAACTTTATTGAAGGCGTCAATTGAATATTGTTTCCATCCTGTAATATGATTTGTTTAAGAAACCGTTTGTTGTAGGCGGTATTTAATAACGCAGCATCTCCGGAGGTTATATTGATGAATTCGTTTATTCCATAATCAAACACATATTGACGATAAGTATTACCTGCCCGTTTTAATAAAAGTCTTCTTAGAAATTGTATTTCATACCTATCGTGGTAGATATCCGGTTCAGATGTTAAATCTGTTGGGTCAGCATATTCCGAAGGGTCTTTCCCTTCGTAAACAAAGTCTATCTGGTCGCCATTGCTGCTATTAATCTCTTCAAGATACATCGCCCGTGTCGCTATCTTGCCATTGGTATTTTTAACAACCTCTCCAGTAATCTCTCCATTATCCAAAGCCATATACGATAGATTGATGGAGCGCGACTCATTCGGATTCGTCAAAATTTTCAAATACCACGCATCAATATAGGCTTCTGAATAATTAGTAAACAGTCCTATCTCCCCACTGCTCTGATAGGTAATTGAGCAGGCATTACGGTCGTTGCTGTTTTCATAATCTCCGAATTTATATTTATTTCCATCCGGCACAATCATCTCCCAGCCGACGATTATATTGTTTGTATTATCTGTGCTGCTGTTATCGGCTTTTTTATATTCTATCGTATAATTCAACAAACCTGGAATACGTCCTTTGTGGGTGGATAGATCCATTTCTATCTTATGCGATGCGCCATCTTCATCCAAGTAGTACCATTTGTCATCTTCCAAAGAAACGGTCCCATTGTGATCCACTACAATTCGAGGTATGCTATATTGCCACCCTAATCCCAATATGCCGGTTGGAGTATATTTGTTACTTTGTCTGACAGTATTATACACCGACACATTGGAGTAGTCTATCCCTATCTGAGCACCAAATCCAGCGCCTGTCGAAATAGAGAATAACTCTTGAGTAAAATTCAGATAACCGGCAGAAGCCTGGACTGCCCCTTTAGCAATTGCACTCTTGTCCCCTATTGTTTCTGACGAAGAAGAATTATCTATTTCTACACTCTTTTCCATACGGCAATCGGCCTGATTAGCAAAATACAATAACATTATAACCATGATATTTAACAACCGAACCATAGAACCTCCAAATGAGTCTTAAATTTTTAGAATAGGGTGCAGGCCTCTTACTGAAAGTTAACTCTTATTTTCAAAATTCTTTTTTGGCAATGAATCTTTCGACCTGACTTTTTGGCTTTTTATCCCAATTCACTATCCCCAAAGCAGCCAAACCTACCCTAAAATTAGCCATACTGGAATACCCGGAAAATTTCCGTGCCACGCTCCTTGACTGTCCCAACACCAGAGAGCAAACCCCTCGAACCGTTTTCCGCATATTATCATAATCCCGTCTGGCATATCCAATACATTCTTTAATCACGCTTCGCTTTTTCTCATCCGGCTCATCCAGAAACAGGTCTCTTTCCAAACAATAATTCCCCCACGAATACGACATCCGCCGGGTCTTAGCCTGAACCAATCCGTCAGTTATCATACCCAACAGGTTTTTGAATTTCCTTTTTTTATCAAAAAACTCATGCGGATTGGCTTGAGCGTCCGATATCTGCCTGCCCAAAGAGTCGCAAATTTTCACATCATCGTCCACGAGAAGAAGCGAGCGGAAGGGTTTGTCGGATTCGAGGTTAGTGTTGGCGTAGAATTGGACCATTTTCTTTGAAAGTAAGATAATTATTTCAACCGCAATATCCAAATTTCAGCCCCCCCAAGTGTACCAGCAGTTGGAACACCCCATTGAGAACCGCCTCCAGAGCGGTCGGAATGGCGACATAACCGCTCAAGCCCATCCAGAGCGGGTCCGGTGCACGGTGATTTTGGGGGCTGTCAGTGCGTTTTTAGCTTGAAATAGGCATGACAATATAGAAATATTAATACCACCATGTTATTGTCCTCTGTTCTCTCCCCCACCAGTATCCTTTTACCAATAAAATCAGAAGAACGCGATAGTGTCATCCGGGAGTTGCTGGAGGTAATGCAGTTTGATAGCGAGGAAATCTCCAGGGAGAAGATTTATTCCGCCATTCTTGAACGGGAGGCGGTTTCCAGTACGGGCATCGGTGAAGGGGTCGCTATTCCCCATGCCAAATGCGATATCCAGGAAGAGATGGTGATTGCCTTCGGCATTACGGAAAAGCCGGTTGATTTTCATGCCATGGACGGCAAACCGGTCCGAATCGTCTTTTTGCTGCTTTCAAGAAAGAACGCAGCAGGTCCGCACATCCGAATGTTGGCCAATATTGCACGACTTATGCGGAACGACCGCTTTGCCAAAAAGATACTGCTCTGTAAGACCCGCGGAGAAGTACTCCATCTTATTACCGAAGAAGAGTCCGAAGAAACCAAGTAGTATTTCGCTGTGGCCGCTTTATGTTTTCCATTTTATGGGCTGAGCAAGCCATAACAGAAAAATCAGGAGCGGTGATACTTGAAAATAAGCCCACCAAAGAGGGAAACCCGCTATGTTCTTGGGTTCCCGAAATCGGATCAAAATAACCGAAAAAAGCATCAAATCCGCCAATAGCTTAATCAGAAGCCATTTGAACGCGGTTGCCGGATAGGTAAAAAAAAGCAGCACCCAAGAAGAGTTGAGCAGAAGTGCAGAGCAAGCAAGTAATGCAACGATCGGATTGCCCTGAGTTACTGCCGAGGCCCATCGTTGACGTTGGTGAAAGAAAGAAGAGACTTTTTTCACGGATTCTGTTAAGACAATCGGTGGATAAAGATTCATAAAACTACTTTTTGCACCGGAACGCCGGAAAGCATTCACTAATTGATAATCTTCGACAAGCGAATATTTCCACGCCGGATAGCCGCCTAATTCCAGATACCGCTGCTTTGAAAATCCGATATTGTTGCCCATTGCAGATGAAGGATAACCCAATTTTTGTAATACAGCAGCAATCCCGAATAAAAAAGATATATCTAATTTTTGAAGCAATTCAAAGAAAGTCCGGCTTGTCTTAATTCCTGTTCTTGCAAAAACAACTTCATGCCCCTCTTTAAGTTTTGAAGCATAAAGCCTTGTGAATTTATCAGATAGGGCACAGTCGGCATCCGTTATCAGGATATACTCTCCTTGTGCGGAAAGGATCCCGGTATGCAAGGCGTTTTGTTTTCCGGCTAAATGGGGATTGGGCGATTCAATGGTGAGCAAACGGACTTGCGGATAATTCTTTGAGAATTCGAATGCAATCTGACTTGTCTTATCCGTTGAACGATCATTAACCACGATGATTTCAATACGCTCTTTCGGATAATCCTGCTGGATGAGTGTTTGCAGGGTAGCTCTAAGACTTTGCTCTTCGTTTCTGGCCGGCAGCACAATGGAAACAAAGGGGAGCCTTGATTCACCCTCTTCCGAAATATCCGTCCTATCGCTCCGGTTTATCGTCAGTAATATCATTGCGATGGCAATAACTAAAACAAAGAATAAATAAGGCCATAACAGGCTTTGAAAGATGAGAAGCAAAAGATTCATAGTAAGACTCAGATCAGTATAAAAATCCAAAGAGGAGTTATAAAACCGAGTGTGAGCACATATTTCATTGTGGATGCAAGCTGGTTCATTGCAACCCCATCTTTTTCAAATACCCAAAAAGTCATCAATGCGGTAACGGAAATGCAAAACATCAATAATGATTGCTGGGCGTTGGATAGGATAAAAAGAGCATCATAAACAAATCCCCAGACCGTAAAACCAAAGAAAACAAAAGGAAGATAAGCTTTTACCGTTATAAAGAATAGCACCAGCAGGGCGTACCAGAATCGGGGGCGCAGATAAAACAAGCGTGTCAGCGGATGAATGAAAATACCCGCGAGTTGCAATAATGCCAAAGCGCTCAGAAGAGAAAAAAGATCCCATAACAACGAGACAAAGACCAATCGAACCTTTTTGCGTTTGGCATACTCTTTGGATACAAATTTATGCTGCCCCTCCTTTTTCTCAAAAAGGCGGTGTCTTGGGTCTACTTCAACCGAAAGCAGTCGAGATTCTATTGATAAATGAAGTGTCGTATCTTTTATAAAGCCGGGCAATCGCAAAACGGTATCTTCCCTTCCTCCTGTAAAATGCATCTCCAGGTTAAACGGACAAGCAAGTGAACCCTGATTACGAATCGTGGTTTGGACCTCCACTCCTTTTTTTCCCAAAAGAGGAAGTTGCTTCACTTCCTGAATATCATAAGCCGGTTGATTGGAACCGTTCAACCATTCGTTTTTCAGGGTGGAATCACAGCGATTGCCTAATATGCACTTTAATATACACCAATAGCGAAGCGAATCACTTTGATAGTCGCGGGATACAATAATATCCGTTGTCTGTGAGCGGAACGGCTTCAGACCGTATTCAACAAGCAGAAGATCGTCAAGAATAGGATCTTTTTCGGTACGATGTATCCCGGCAAGTGTCAATGAGCAGGCGACAATGGCCGTTTGGTAGAACTGATCAGGAGAAATTGAAGTGCGGGGTCCGGCCTTTTTCATTTCATCCGCCAATAACCTCTGGAATATCTGAAGACCCGCATAAAAGGTGAAGCGGTATTCCAATGTCGCATCATAACCATAAAGTGATTCCGGATAAAAAAGAGTGTCTCCCTGAAACCGTGTTGAATGGTGACTGGGAATCGGAACAACCCGAAGGGTGTCATACGGAAACCGACTTGAGGCTTGACTGCGGATTTCAGAAAGAATATGTTGGGGCAAAAGCGACGGTTCATCCGGCCAACCGGATAATGGAAAGACAAGAATCGACAGCAGAAACAGATGCCGGAGAGCGGCCACGCGTTAGGCTTTCAACCCCTTCAATTTCACTCCCTTCATTATCTGTTCTCTGAAGAAAATGAAGAGAAGCAACATCGGGATGCACTGAATCAGGGCCAATGCCATCAATGCATTAAACCCCGCTCCTGCCGCACGCATGGCTTCAGCAGCCTCACTGGTTGCTTGTGCGGCACTGGTATTATTCAGAAACATTTGCAACCGGTATAGAATAATCGACAGCGGCCATTTTTCTTGAAGACCGCCTAAAATGAGCCAGGGCCCCATAAAATTATTCCAAGCCGTAATGAAAGTTGAATAAAAAACGAAAGCAATAACCGGTCTGGCTAACGGCAGAATAATATGAACCATGATGCCCATTTCGCTGCAACCGTCAATACGTGCAGCTTCAATATACTCTTTATCGATTCCGTCAAAAAAACTTTTTAGGATCAAGAAATTATAGCCGCTGAAAGCGGCCGGCATGATGATTCCAAAAAAGCTTCCGATGAATGAAACGGAGGGAAACTTGATGTCCGTAAAAGGAATGTTCGGAATATAATCCGTAGGCCATGGAAAGTGGCTTAACAGCAAAAACGATGGGACCATTTTGACCTGATAGGGAATCATCATGGTTGCAACACAAATATAAAAGAGCACCACTTTTGTGCGATGTGCATGAAGCCGGGATGTCGCATAAGCCAACATCAACGTTGTGGGGATATTCACACTGATAACGCCCAGGGCAAGGAGAAAGGAGTTTTTGATGTACAGGGTCATTGGATATTTGAATAACAGCGTTTCTGCGAAAGCCTTTGTTCCTGTCAAGGAATTAAACAGAAGTTTGTAAGACGCAAAAGAAATCTTCTGCGGAATAAGACCAACGGGATTGGCATATACTTCCGCTGTTGCCTTAAGCGACGTAGAGATCATGTACCAAATCGGGAAAAGATGTAATAATACGCCAATCCAAAGAAGGCTGGTAATAGAAATCAACAGCCAGCGGACTCGGAAATGCTTTCTGCCGATTTGAGGAATTAATGGCATAGGCTGTTAACCATCCTTTTTGTCAATCAGTTTAAGGGTTTTCTTGTCTTCTCCTCTATCTACATCTTCCTTAAAGAAAGTCCGTTGGATGACGGTTAATAGCATCAGAAATATAAAGAAAATCACTGCCAACGCATTCGCCTTACCGATTTCAAGATAATCAAACGATAATTTATATATGTAATAAGAAACGGTAATTGTCTTATTCGCCGGTCCACCGCCGGTCATGATAAGAATTTGGTCCATGATCTGGAAAGCCGCAATCAGGGCGAAAATCATCATGGTCGATATGATAGGACGCAACCGTGGAAGAGTGATGTACCAAATTTTCTGCAAAAAGCCGCATCCGTCTATTTCAGCAGCGTCATATAAATCCTGCGGAATGCCTTGCAGGGCTGCCACATATACAAGACCGGGCATGAACATGATGATGCTGGGAAGCACGATGCATAACATGGCCAGATCCGGAGAGTTAAGCCACCGCGGAAATAACCATGTGCTTTCAGGTTTCCCTATCATAATATAGAAATTCTTTATCAATCCGTTTAGTAAACCATAATCAACGTTGTAAAAATATTTTAATAAAATGGTGGACGCCATATCCGCAATGGGAATCCACCAAAAAATCATCATAATTCGAATCAGCCACGGCGGCATTTCCATCAATAAAATGGAAACGATAATCGGAATAAAGAAGACAATACATAGATCAAGTGCGACATAATAAATGGTATTGCGCCATACCACCCCTAACCCGAAATATAAGGAGCGGACGCGATACCACACTTTCATTGCCGGATTCGGCGACTCAGAATGCAATTCGGTATATTTTTTGACGGAAATATCATAATGGTCCGTTGCCGCTCGTGGAGAAAAAGGTGTGCATAACGGATCAGAGAGCACACTTTTGAAGTTTTCCACTCCGCACCATGTTGAATGTTTAAAGTTAAAGGTCTGGAACGCGGAAATCAGACCGATCATGAGAGGCAGCCAGCCGAAAATAAGTTGCGTCAATAAACCGGGGGCGCTGATGGCCCAACGGAAGAAGAATTTCTTTTCTTTATATCCCTGACCGGTAGCGGCAATAGTATTTTCCATATAATTCAGTTTGGAAGTTGTTGAATGGTTTGAAAATCCTGTTGGAAACGGACTTTACGATATTCGTAAAATTGCGGCATGTAGGTCTTTATATAATTTTCCAATGCCTGAGTATAAAGACGCAATTTCTCTTTGGAATTATCATCTTTATAGGCCAGTGCAGAAGTGTTTACAATATTCCGAGTTTCTTGAATAATCGTATTGTAATCCGGTTCGCTATTCACCAGTACTTTCTCGAACATCGTAAAGATATGCGCCTGCACCATCCGCAGGGGCGGCATCTTCAAGCCAAAATCCTCCATGGAGGGGGGGGCGGGAAAAAATTGTGTTTTACGAAGATGGTCGAAGAATTCAATATAAATCGGAGGGAAAAGAGTATCTATATTGATGCCGAATTCATTGAAATCAATCAAATATGTTGATGCCAATGCTTCTCTGTATACTTTTGAAGAGGTATTTAAAATAGCGGCTTCTTCCGCTTGATAGCGAATATTATTACGGATGGATTCGCCCGAATAATTTACCTTAAGCCAAGCAACTGCTGCGGTTAATTCCGCATGATCCATATAGGGATTCAGGCCGCACATGGAGCAATCCGCAATATTCAATGGCGGCAGATTCTTTCTGCCGGGCAAAGAGGTCATGCCGACAATCTGATCGTAAGGACGGTCGTTTCCGAAAATCGTGTATTTTTGCGAAAGCGCATTAGCTACAATACCGGAAGCCGCAGTGGTCTGATACATGCCGGCCCGGCTACCATTAAATTCCTGATTGGTCATGGAATAATTGACATCCACTCCTGTTCGTATGGATTTATCTATCCAATATATGTCATGAACCGTTTTAAGCCCTTCGATAAATATGGGATTATCATCAAAGAATTCCCAGGTTGTTTTTCCGGATGGATTTACCTTAAAGAAAATATCCATAGCAAAAGTGAAGTTTGCCGACATGCCATAGGATTCAAGATAGAGCAATGGCCCGGGAAGCTCGACGGCGCCTTTACGTTTTCCCGTCTTATCGTTGTCCGTAATCAGT
Organism: Elusimicrobia bacterium RIFOXYB2_FULL_49_7; assembly: GCA_001800515.1. The sequence continues at coordinate 14,253 of MGVN01000033.1, forward strand.
TTGCAAATGGTTTTAAAATCATCATAATTCCAGTCAAAGGGGATGTAAGGTCGATGATCCTTGGGGTGAATCCATCCTTTTTGTTGAAACCATTCGATAATGCCGGGTTCTTCAAGCCAGTCCCGACGATAGGCAATACAGTCTATGTCGATGGATTTTTTGGGAATACCGAAAAAACGACCGTTAAGCGACGTTTCTTTCATTGCGATTTTTGGAAAGTATTTAAACTGATCCCAATTGACGATTAAATCCGTTATGTCAGCGTACATCCCCTGCTTCAAGGCCATGGGGCAATCCCCTCTGTCCAAATTAAAATGAGCAGGCGCCATCCCCCCCTTTAAGGCGACCAATCGGACATTATTGGTCATACCCGCTTCTTCCTCGTAAGTGATGTTGTATGCGTAAACCATCGGATAAACAAGGGAAAAGGTGGCGTGGTTGAAATATCGTGTTAGAAGAGAACCGACTTCAAGCTCGTGTAATTTCTGTTGGGTGATGGAATTGAAACCGCCGGTCGGTTTTTCATTAACAGGTTGGCAGTCAAAAGAGCTGGAAACCGGAATTCTTATTTTTCGAATCTTCTTTTGTGTGGACTCATCATAGGATAGAAACGCACGCCGAATCGCTTTTTGTGAATCCGGCGGGAGTTTTTCAAACGCCTGGATTGAGATGTCCTGAAACGGAATAACGGGGCCGTCTCCGACATATTTCTCGAAAAGCAAATCCGCATCATGGACAGCATAAAGATTTGAAAAAAAGAGGCTGATGGAATCCGGTAGATGAACCTTACGTGTTGCGTCTTTTGTGTTCCGATCCGGAATCGTATAAATGGAATCGATGGCTTTTGTGATGTAGAGCGGAAAAGCGGATTCCACCAAGCGATAGCGTGATAAATCAATGCGATCCAAGGAATCTTTTTTTACCAACCGTGTAAAGAGAAAGGGGTATTCCATTTCCAGAAGTGAACGCTTGATGACCATTTCCAGGGCATGAAGACGGCAACCATATATATGTCGTTCCTCCGGAAAAGAATAGACGCCCCGGTCTTCTGAAAAGACGTATTTATCATTATCAACCACTACTAAAACGGTGTCAATTCGGAATTCCAGCACCTCGCCAATGAGCATATTTTTAACCTTATTGCGATAGGCGATACGTTCCGTCTCATTCAAGGCAAGATAATCGCTGATGGTGATTTGGACGTTGACTTCCTTCATCGATTTGCCGATTTTATTTAAAAGAAGGAAGATCGCGGCAATGAGAATCGCGGCAACCGCGACTAATTTGCCTAAAAAGATATACTTTCCGTATAACAGCTCTTTATACGATTTCTGAGTGTCGTAATTCAATTCGTCTTGATTTTGGTCGTCGTGATGCGCCATCATAGTATACGTTTCATATAAAGGTATTTAATTAAGCAGATATTCAAAATAAATTAAACTTTTCAAAGAGTTCAACAGTTTTTATCTGGCTTTGATATTAATCATGGCGATGTCGTCGTGTTGTTCCTGCCCTTGCCCACGGAATTCGGAAAGCTCGACAATAAGCCCATCAATGATTGCCGCTGATGGAAGCGGGACGGTCTTCTCCAGATAGTCTTTAAGTTTTTCATCTCCGAACATCTGCTTTTCCGAGTTGAATTCTTCAACGACTCCGTCCGTGTAGAAGAAAAAAGAATCCCCGCTGTCATAGGAGATTTCTATCTCTCGTGTAATCCTGCCGAAAGTATCGGAATCAATGATGCCGAGTGCGATGCCTTCCGGTTTGTATTGCTCCAGTTGTCGGGTCGCTCCCTTGCATACCAAGAAAGGGTTGTGTCCGGCGCGGCAAAGCGTCACTTTCTTTTGCTTCATATCGAAAACACAATACAGGACAGTGATAAACATATGCTTTTCCTTGACCGCAATTTCCACACCCTTGTTCAGTTCCATCAGGACGGACTTGGGCGAAAGGCTGGTGGCCGATATCATGCGCATAAGTGTACGCATGACGCTCATGACCAAGCCTCCCGTAACCCCCTTCCCCGATACGTCCGCGATAATGACGCCAAGATGACTTTCATCGATGGGAATGAAATCGTAGTAATCGCCGCCGATTTGCCGAGTCGGGGAAAAGTGTTTGGCAATGTCGAGATAGGGAGTGTCGGGAATGGTCTTGGGAATAAGAGAAAGCTGGATCTCACGGGCCGCCTTGAGATCCGCATCCGTTTCGAGCTTTTTTTCGCGCTCTTCGATGAGGAACGCGTTGTAAATAGCAAGGCTGGCTTGATCGATAATCATTTCGGCAAAACGAAAATCCTCTTCTGAGAAATTCTCGCCATCGTTATGATTGATGAGCTGAAACACGCCGTAAACCTTTCCCTCCCGCATCAAAGGCAGGGTAATCATGGTCTTGGTCATGGTGATTTTAGGGATGGTCTGGATGAAACTGTCGTTTTTATCGACATCCTTGGCCAATTCCCCTTTCCCGCTGTTGAAGACACGTCCAACGGTTCGAAGTCCTTTCTTTACGGGAATGGTCTTAACGGCCTTGTGCAGGAATTCAATTTTCGTCACGACCCGTTCATCCACCGGTTGCGGTGGCGGATAAAAACCGTAAACCGCTTCGCAGACCAGTTCCTGGGTATCGGAAGCCGTGCCCTCCGTTTTCCCCCCTTGAATCGAAGGCTTGTCCAGGTAGAGCGCAGCTGCATAGGCGTCCAGAATACCGCAAATTTCAACCACAAAACCGTTCAGCAACGGTGAAAGTTCAAAGGTGGAATTCAGTTTTTTGGTGATATCGGCAAAAATCTGAATTTCCTTGTCCCGCATTTCGATTTCCTTGTCCAGTATCCTACGATTTCCCCGGATGGCATAAGAAAGAAATGCCATGCAACACGCAGGAACCGCCAATGTCAGACCGATGCCCGAAAAACGATCGATAAACCGTAAAAAGAGATCCGCTAAAAAAAAGATAAGGCCTGTGCCGATCAGGACGATTTCGTGACGCTCAAAAGTGTCGTCCAGCTTGTCGGCTGCGTTCAGGAGAAATTTTACCACCAATACGATCTCGATCCCCAAAAGCATGACGCGGTTGACATCGGCACTAAAAAGAAGAATGATGACAATAGGCGCCAAGAGGGCCAGTCCGTAATAAATGATAACCGTCTTTAAATGCCCCTCATTCAGACGATTATGCTCGTAATTACAGAGAAAAGACAATAACAGGAAAGCGCAAATCTCAAAAAGGGGACGGAGGGGCTGCTCGTACCAGGGTTGTCCGCCATGTCCCAATGCAAAAGCAAAAATAACCAGTTCGCCTATTGCAAGAATGACGAAAGAAAGCACATAGAGACGTTGTGTCAGCCGACCGCTCAACGAATGTCGGAATTCAGCACGAAGCGTGAAAAAGAAAAGCGTAAAAAGTAGCAGGCGTCCTAACGATAAAAATATCACCTTAGCATGTTCCGTTTCTGTACTAAAACTATCATTTCAACTGCTTCTCTGTCAAGTTAAGACACGGGTAAGGCGTTTGAGACGGGCAAAAGGTGTTTTTCGATTTCGGCCACTACATTTCGCAAGTCGATCCTCTTCGGTATTTTCCGGATGGGATTATATCCTTCGATTCCTGGGACGACCTGATTTGAATCGCAAAAAAGAAGCAGGGGTATGGGTTTTTGGCCTTCCTGCATTTTTCGTTCGCCGAGAAGGGAAAGAAAGGGGCTGATGTCGTCAACCGTGTTCTCCGCGGTGGTATTCAAGAGGACCAGGCCGGAAGGTTCGACCATCTTCCGAAAATCGTCCACTTTTTTGGCTTCAATCAGACGATAGCCTTGCTGCCTGAGATAAAAAAGATGCGGTTCGAAGTTAAGATCAGAATAATTCATCAGATTCAGCGCGGTCGCGGTCTCAGCTTCCAATGTGGCCTGATCCTTAATGTCATTTGATTCAATATTCAAGAACTGACCGTACAGTTTGAGCGAGAGATAAATATCTTCGAAAAAGGCGGGTTTAGGGCCGCCGGGCATTTTGAGCAATAAGAAATAATCCTTCGGGATATGGTGAACGACCTGGTCGCAGCCCATCCCTAAATCCGCGGCTTTCGCTATAATATTGGAAATGCCGAGTAATGTGGCAACCGTTTTAAGCAAGGGATCATTGACCGACAAGCCGAGGAATTCCTCATGTTTGGAGACCGCAAATGTAATGTGTCTCGGCAGGCTCCATTTTTCGAAAAGTTTTTCGACCAAATCGTTATGCGTCAGGCCGAACAGTTCTTTTTCCGCCTCCAACAGGGGGATGGACTTTTGTGTTGTCAAGGCGATGGCTTTCTCGAACAACTCGCCGAAAAACTCATCAAACAGCAGGATTCCAAAATCGTGAAGCAGGCCGGCAATGAAAATTTCCTCCGGATTTTGAAAGCCGATGTTTTTAGCCAGCTTTTCAGCCACCACCCCACAGGCCAAAGAATGCTGCCAATACTCCATCCGGTTATAGCCTGCGTTCTTTTCCTCTTTTCCGAACAATTTCATGATAGACATGGAGAGCGCGATATTTTTGGTTTCCCGGAAACCGATACGAATGACCGCTTCCTTGATGTTGCTGATGGTCCTATCACGAGAGGCGAAAAGAACCGAATTGGTAATCTTGAGGATGGTTGCGGTAATGCTGGCATCCGCTTTGATTGCCTTGGTTAGCTCGTTTGCGCCGCTTGTTTCATCCTGTGAAATCTTTAGAATTCTGGCGATACTAAAGGGAAACGCCAACAGTTTGCCGACATAGTCGACCATCTTTTCGATCCGCTCGGTTGGCAGCTTTTCCTTATCCGCAATGAAAGCGAAATCCTGCTTCCGTTTTTCCTGGTCCACAGTATCGGAGGTTTGCGGGGCAGTCATGAAGCGCCCCTTCAGCAAGAGTTTCATTTCATCTATAATAACGGCGAATTTTAGGGGACGTTGGAAATACTTTGAAAAACCGGACATAAAGAGCTGTTTAATAATCAAGCTGTCAGTCAGATTGCCATAACCGATAATCGGTATTTTAAAGGTTTTCTTGTTTTTTTTAAGGGTATGAATAAAAAACAGCTGCTCGGTATAGGAGGGTGGGATTTCTATGAAAATGAGATCCGGGGCATACTGGACGCTTTTCAGATAGTTGGAGTAAGTGGGCTCGGAGACAATGGTCTTAACCCCCTTCTGCTGTAAGGCCAAACTCAGAACTTCCGCTTCTTTGCGGGTCTGTATAACAAGCATCACCTTAACCATAGGATATAAAATATAGTTATTTGGCCCGAAAATAGACACCGCGTTCTTCGGTGACGAATTCGATACGGCTCTCAGCAATCAATTTATCGAGAATAGGGCTCAACATCGTTTCCGGTACACCGAGTGTTCGGGCAATATCCTCCAATCGAATAGGCCGTCTTTGTATAATGGAAAAAAGCTTTTCGGGCATATCCTCATTCAGCATTGCGTTGAGTCGGGTGGAGGCCTTTTGTGGGACCAGTTCAACCTTGATCCGTTTAAAGAAACCCATGACGCGGCTCATTTCTTCAGCGGTTAGCGGACGAACCCAACTTTCCGTTCCAGGCCGATCGAGCATATTGATTTGAACCCGATCCGGTTTAATACGCTCCGCGGCTTTGGAGAGAAGATCCAATTCCTGAGGAGAATCGTTAGCGCCCGGCACAATGAAGATTTCCAGCCATATTTTGCCTTTGAATTCACGCCGAAACTGAACCAAACCTTCGATCATTTCCATCGGATGAATTCCGGGAGCGGCCCGATTGACTTTATTAAAGGCTTCCTTGGAAACCGCATCCAAAGAAGGCACGACCAAATCGCAGGGTAGAATTTCAGACCGCACCTCCGGATCAGACAACAAGACGCTGTTCGTTAGTAAGGCCAGGGGATACCCGATGAAATGTTCTTTGATATATTGAATCAGCACGCCGATGCCTTTATTCAGCAAAGGTTCGCCGGAACCGGAAAAGGTAATGTAATCGAGTTGCGGACGGTCCGCGAAATAGACCTTCAACTCCTCAATGACCCGAAAAATGGGGACATATTCCCGACGTTCCGTTGTCTTTTCCGTTGTTGCGCCGCATTCACAATACACGCAATCGAAACTGCATACCTTATGATTAATCAGATCCACCCCGAGCGACAAGCCCAGCCGACGAGACAGAAGCGGTCCGAAAAGATGTCGATAGTCCATTGTAGGGTAAGATAAACAATGTTGAGTGAACGCAGAAATATTTAATTTGAAATAATTGAATCCGAAATGGTAATTTATACTTTTTGAAAGAATGCCGCAGAAAACAGTAGGAGGTTCACTCCATGAATCAGAAAATCCTGGAAATCACTGAAAAACTCTACCAAGAAGGCGTTGAAAAGGGCGAACAAAAAGCACAGGAAATTCTGATTGCCGCTGAGGTGCGCGCGAGAAGCATCCTCGAGGATGCTTCTCGCGAGGCGGACAAAATTCTAACCGACACGAAACGGAATGTGGCGGAACTGAAAATAAATATGGACGCAGACATCCGACTCTCTGCAACGCAGGCGCTGTCAGCCTTGAAGCAACATATCACGGATTCTCTGTTGTCCGGCATTCTGGATCAGAAAACAACGGAGTCCTTTCAGGATGGGCGTTTTATAAAGGAAACCGCTGCGGCGGCCCTTTTGCAATGGCAGAAACAGGGATTGGGAGAAATGGAATTGCTCCTGCCGGAACAGCAAAAAGAATCCCTGGAAGCGGCCTTCAAAACGGATGCTCAAACCTTTTTGCGCGACAGATGCACTTTTCGCTTTTCCGATCAAATACAAACCGGATTTCAAGTTGTTTTTCGGGCCGGGAAATATAAGATCAGTTTTACGGATGACGATTTCAACACATTCCTGAAGGGCTTTTTAAGACCCCGCGCCAAGAAATTCCTGTTTGGCGAGTAATTCTTTTTCTCAGCATGGGAACACAATATTACTATCTCGTTTCCAGTCTGCCGGATATCGGCCTGGATGACGGTCGGACGCCTCCGCCCTTTCTGGCGACCTTGTCCGGAATCGAGGATAATGTCACGGAATCGGACAGGGCTCTTTTTTCCCTTTTCCGACGGCCCTATGATAACCGAAATCTCATCACGCTGCTCACGGGTCGCGCCTTTGAATTTCATCCTTTCGGCACCTATTCCAGGGCTGACCTTGAGAACGAAATACGCTCCCCGGTCTCTCTGCCGGACTATATGCAGGAACTCATCGACGCCTATCGCGACAAAAAGAATCTTTTTCCGGGACTGAATATTGAAGATCAATTGGATTGGCTTTTTTATGACGGCATGACAACCCATCCCAATTCCTTTATCCGGGATTTTTTCGCCCAAGATCTTCATCTAAGAAATATTGCTTCGGCCTTGAACGGACGCCGATCAAAGACCCCTCCTGTCCTGTTGGGACAAAACGAGGTGACCGACGCTTTAAGCCGAAGTTCCGCACCGGATTTCGGGTTGTCCGGCACCTTTCCGTGGGCGGAATCCCTTTTCTCCATCGATATCACCCAATCCATTGAGTTTGAAAAGAAGCTTGATTCGACTCGATGGAACATTGCGGAAGAGCTTTGCGCGCTCTCCTTTTTCGGTGTCGAAACACTTCTCTCCTTTTCCGTCAGACTGTCGATCTCCATTCGATGGCATGACATGACGTCCGATAAAGGCAAAGAGCGCTTTGATGCGGTGCTGGAAACAATGTTGAACCAGCTCCCCTCGCTTTCCAGTTATTAAACATGCCGGAGGAAACAGTGCATGGCGACACAGGGCAAAATCATCGGAATCGTATCCAATTTGATTACCATCGAAGTGGATGGACCCGTGGCACAGAACGAAATCTGTTACATTGAGCACGGTCATGAAAAATTGATGGCCGAAGTCATAAAAATCGGAGCAGCGGGACGTCATGCCTTTGCGCAGGCATTCGAAAGCACCCGGGGCCTTTGCATGGGTGAAAAAGCCTTGTTTACAGGCCATATGCTGGAAGCCACACTGGGGCCGGGCATGCTGTCCAAGAACTATGACGGTCTGCAGAATGATCTCGATAAAATGAACGGTCTTTTCCTTAAGCGGGGAGATTACACCTATCCTCTGGACGAAGAAAAGAAGTGGGCTTTTGCGCCGCTTTTGACTGAGGGTCAGGCAGTGCGTGCGGCGGACTGGTTGGGCGAAGTCAAGGAAGGATGGATTGCGCATAAAATTATGGTTCCTTTCGACTTTCTCGGAAGCGCAAAAATCAAGTCCATCAAACCGGAAGGCCGTTATTCCGTGAGTGAAACGGTGGCGGTGGTAACCGATGAAAAGGGACGAGACCATTCACTTAGCATGAGCTTCAAATGGCCGGTTAAACGGGAGATCCGTCATTACCGAAACAAACCGCGGCCTTTTAAAATCATGGAAACCGGTGTTCGGACCATTGACACCTTGAATCCCATGGCAGAAGGCGGAACGGGCTTCATTCCCGGCCCCTTTGGCTGCGGAAAAACGGTCCTTCAACATGCTTTGTCCAAACATGCGGAAGCGGACCTTATCCTCATTGTGGCTTGCGGCGAACGTGCCAATGAGGTGGTTGAAATCTTTACCGAATTCCCGGCATTGGACGATCCTCGCACCGGTCGCAAACTTATTGAACGTACCATCATCATTTGCAACACCTCCAATATGCCGGTAGCTGCGCGAGAAGCCTCGGTTTATACCGGAATGACCATTGCGGAATATTATCGTAACATGGGACTCAAAGTCCTCTTGCTGGCCGATTCCACCTCCCGTTGGGCTCAGGCGTTACGTGAAATGAGC
>MGVN01000033.1:23109-23563 GCA_001800515.1 Elusimicrobia bacterium RIFOXYB2_FULL_49_7
TGCCATTATCTCCAATTTTTACGCCCGAGCCGGATTCGTCTATTTAAATAATGGAAAAACCGGATCCATCACTTTTATCGGAACCGTCAGTCCGGCCGGCGGCAACCTGAAAGAACCGGTGACCGAATCCACCAAAAAAGCGGCTCGCGCCTTTTACGCCCTTTCCCAAAACCGGGCGGACAGTAAGCGATATCCGGCCGTGGATCCTATTGACAGCTATTCCAAGTACCTTGAATACGACGAAGTGATTGACTACCTAAACACAACCATTGAAAAAGGCTGGGTGGACAAAGTCCTCCGACTTAAGGACATTCTGCTTCGCGGCAAGGAGGCAAAGGATCAGATCAACATTTTGGGAGATGACGGTGTTCCATTGGAATACCATGTCAATTTCAACAAGGCGGAGATTATCGATTTCGTGCTGCTTCAACAGGACGCTTTCGACAGGATCGAT
>MGVN01000034.1 GCA_001800515.1 Elusimicrobia bacterium RIFOXYB2_FULL_49_7
TATTGTGCGCATCCATTCCACCTCCGGCACCACGGGCCGTGCGCTGGTGGTCGGCTATACCCGAAACGATATTCGGCACTGGTCCACCCTGGTTGCCCGATTACTGACTTCCGCGGGTGTCACAGAACATGATTTCATCCAGATTGCCTATCATTACAGCCTTTTTACCGGGGGCTTGGGTTTTCATTACGGCGCCGAACACCTGGGTGCTTCCGTGGTACCCTCATCCGAAAACAGCGATTTGTCAAAGCAGTTGACGCTGATGAAGGATTTTAAAATAACCGCGCTCGCCAGTACGCCGAACTATGCCTTGAAACTGGCTCGCGTCATGCAGGAGATGAACATCCATCCGGACCGTCTCCATCTGAAAAGAGCGGTGCTGGGCGCCGAACCCTGGAGCGAAAAACAGAGACAGGAAATCGAATCCCGGTTACACATCGACGCCTATGATAATTATGGCATCAGTGAAGTGATGGGACCCGGCATGGCAGGCGAATGCCGGGAAAAGAATGGTCTTCACATCAATGAAGACCATTTCATTGCGGAAGTCATTGATCCGAAAACACTCAAACCGCTGGCGGCCGGAGAAGAGGGAGAGCTGGTTTTTACCACGCTGACCAAAGAGGGGTTTCCGCTCATCCGCTACCGCACCGGAGACTTGGCCGCTCTCTACGAACGGAGTTGTCCCTGCGGCCGTACCACCCTGCGCATGAGCCGTATTGCCGGTCGCACGGATAATCTGATTATCTTCAAAGGGAGCAAGCTCATGCCCGAACAGATCGGCGACCTACTGCTTTCGGTCCAGGGGTTAACGCCCCATTATCAAATCATTCTGGAGACGAAAAATCTGGTCGAAGAAATGGAAGTGAAGGTGGAAATCTCGGAAAACCTGCCTGGGTTCGATGAAATCCGCAAACTTGAAGCCATGAAGAGCGATATCGCCAAAACCATTAAGCATCATCTCAATATCCTCCCGCGCATCTCCCTGGTGGAACCGAACAGCCTGAAACCTTTACCGGGCCAAAAAGAAAAACGCGTCATTGACAACAGGAGCAATTAAATGATTATTGTCATGAAACCCTCGGCCTCCAAACGGGAGGCGGATGATATTTTAGCCCAAATCTCAGGCGCAGGATTAAAACCCTTATATATGCCCGGAACCGAACGGGTCGTATTGGGCGCATTGGGTGATGAGCGAACGCTCTATGGCCTCCATCTTGAAAACAACCCGGCCGTGGAACGCATCACGCCTGTCTTAAGCTCCTACAAGCTGGTGAGCCGGGAAGCGCATCCGAAGAACTCGGTCTTCCCTATTGGCCCGGTTTCCGTAGGCGGCTCTGATTTGGCCATTATTGCCGGGCCCTGCGCTGTAGAAAACCCGGAACAGATGGCTACAGTGGCAGCCGGACTTCGAAAACTGGGTATCCGAATCCTGCGAGGGGGCGCCTTCAAACCGCGTACCAGTCCATACAGTTTTCAGGGATTGGGTCTGGAAGGGCTTAAAATCCTGAAGGCGGTCTCAGTAGAAAATGACATGGCCTGTATTACAGAAGTGGTTGAGGTGGCGGATGTGGAAACCGTTATCCCCTATGTTGATGCGCTTCAAGTCGGTGCACGCAACATGCAGAATTTCAGACTCCTGACCATCCTCGGCAAAGCAGGCAAGCCGGTCCTGCTGAAGCGGGGCATGTCGGCCACCGTGGAAGATTTGCTGTTGGCGGCTGAATATATTGTTTCTGAAGGCAATCCACAGGTCATCTTGTGCGAGCGGGGGTTGCGCACCTTTGAAACCGCCTACCGCAACACGCTTGATTTGAATGCGATCCCCTTTCTCAAGCTGCATAGCCATTTGCCGGTCATGGTGGATCCCTCGCATGGTACGGGTATTCGAGAGCTGGTGTCACCCATGTCGCGCGCAGCCGTGGCGTGCGGTGCAGATGGGCTGATTGTGGAGGTTCATCCTTCACCCAAAACCGCCCTGTCGGATGGGGCTCAGTCATTGGATCTGGAACAGTTTGCCCGATTCTTGGAAGAATTGAAACCCTTTGCGGTCGCAGCAGGGAAGACGCTCAAATAACTACGCTATTGACAAGTCGCTTCGATTAAGGCATCCGGCAGCTCAACGGAATGTCACGGCGAGGGTTATTGAATCCCAAACCCTTGAAAACTTATCTTTTTCTTTCTCTTCCATCCGGCATCACCGGAGAACAATATCAGGAGCATTATGAACGAACAAACCGAACGCCTCCTCTCCGGTAATGAGGCCATTGCTCACGGCGCTTATGACGCAGGACTTCAGGTTGCTGCCGCCTATCCCGGCACCCCGTCAACAGAAATCCTGGAAAATATCGCCCTGTTTAAGGAAATAGATGCCCAATGGTCGGTGAATGAAAAAGTTGCCTATGAAGTCGCGTATGGCGCCTCCATGGCCGGTGTACGAAGCCTGTACGCCTCAAAGCATGTAGGACTGAATGTGGCCATGGATCCTTTCATGACCTCGGTCTACATGGGAGTGAACGCCGGCTTTGTAGCCGTGGTCTGCGACGATCCGGGATTACACTCCTCCCAAAATGAGCAGGATACCCGATGGGTCGCTCTTTACGGCAAAGCACCCATCATCGAACCCTCCGGCTCTGCGGAAGCTTATTCCTTCATCCAAGAAGCCTTCCGTATCAGCGAACAATTCGACACCCCGGTTCTTTTTCGAATGACCACCCGTACCGCTCATTCCAAGGAAAATGTCCGAATCGGGAAAAGAACGATCCCCGTAAAAAAAGCGCTGACCAAAGATATTGGGAAGTATGTCATGATCCCCGGTTCTGCTTATAAACGCCATATTGTTCTTGAAAAACGGCTCATCGAGCTCCGGAAATTCTCGGAAAAGACAACCCTGAATCGCATCGAAAAAGGAAAGAACAAAGCACGCGGTTTCATCACTTCCGGCGTGACGTATCAATACATTAAAGAGAGTTTTCCGGATGCCCCGATTTTAAAGCTGGGCTTTTCCTATCCGCTGTGCGAAAAAAAAGTCAACGCCTTTGCAAAAAGCGTAAAAGAGGTCGTGCTGATTGAAGAGGGCGACCCCTTCATCGAAATCCAGTTAAAGGTAACCGGTCTGCGTTTCAAGACACGCCATCCCAGCTATCATATCGGCGAATTGCGGCCTGAATATATGGCCCGCATAGTCAAGGGACTCCCCAAAAACGATGTCCCGATCCCGGTCCGCAAACCGGCGCTCTGTCCGGGCTGTCCCCACCATTTCGTCTTTCACACACTCCAGAAATTCCCGGAGGTCTTCGTTTCCGGCGATATCGGTTGCTATACCCTGGGCGCACTCGCCCCGTATGGGGCCCTCCATTCTTGTATCTGCATGGGCGGCGGCTTTACCGTAGCCGAGGGCGTCCGGCGCGCCAAACCCGGGGTACCGGTGGTGGGCATTGTGGGGGATTCCACTTTCATCCACTCCGGCATCACAGGCTTGATTAACGCGGTCTACAACCGAATCAAAGGAGTCTTCTTCATTCTGGACAATTCCATTACCGCCATGACCGGCAGCCAGGAAAATCCCGGTTCAGGCTACACCCTGCAGAACGAACCGACGATCAAACTAGATCTGGCTAAGCTCTGTTTGGCCTGTGGTGCGGAAACCGTGGACATTATCAATCCCTATCAACATCATGAACTGGAAGAATTGATTCGCCGGAGGCTCAGTGAAGAAAAACTGACCGTCATTATCGCCCAATACCCCTGCAAGCTCATCCCGGCTCGCAGATAGGAAATCCCATGGACAAGAAACAAAAAAAGGCCCCTTCCAAAAAGTGTGTTCCAGTTCCGGAGAAAACCACAAGTGTCCTCTTTTGCGGTATCGGCGGTCAGGGCGTATTGCGCGGCTCTGAAATTTGCGCCATGGCCGCGTTGAATAGCGGCTTGGCCGTCAAGAAGTCTGAGGTGAAAGGCATGTCGCAGCGCGGCGGTTCCGTGGACTCTCATGTTCGGTTCGGTAACGTCGTTCACTCACCCCTCATCCCTGCTCATGGTGCTGATTTTTATGTTCCTTTCAATGAGGAAGAAGGTCGACGATGGCGCCACTTTTTCAACCCAAAGGGAAAAGACCTGACCCCGCTTCTTGCAACTGCGGCGGCAACCGTGCCGGACAAGAAATTTATCAACACCTTTATGCTCGGCGCCTTGAGCACATACCTTCCCTTTACAAATGACGCCTGGTTCACCGCACTGGACGCAGGATTCAAAAAAGCACAAGAGGAAAACCGGCAAGTCTTTCGGGCCGGCCAACAGAAGGGTTCCAAACGATGATTTTCAATGAAAAGATGGAATGCATGGCGCCTTCAGAGATGAAAGCGCTCCAATCCGACCGCCTCTCCAAACAGATAGACTATGTGATGGCAAATTCCCCGGTTTACCAGAAAAAATTGGCGGAACACGGCATCCGGCCGCAGGCTATCCGTTCAATTGATGATATTCGAAAACTTCCCTTTACTGAAAAGGAAGAGCTTAGGGACAATTATCCTTTCGGTCTCTTTTCAACGGGGCTGAAGAATATCCGCGAAATTCATGTGAGCAGCGGGACCACGGGCAATCCCACCGTCGTCGGTTATACTCAGAAGGACCTTGTACTCTGGGGCGAAGTGGTGGCTCGAGCCATCGCCTGTGCAGGCGGAGAACCCGGGGATATGATTCAAATCGCCTACGGCTACGGCCTCTTCACCGGCGGACTGGGTCTTCACTACGGCGCCTTGAAACTGGGATGCACCATTTTACCGATGTCCTCGGGCCAATCCAAACGGCAGCTTAAACTGATGAATGATTTCAAACCGCGCATCATCGGCTGTACCCCCAGCTATTTCCTCTATATGTTGGATGAAGCCAGAGAATTGGGACTGGACCCTCAGAAAAGCTCCTGGGAAATCGGCATTTTCGGTGCGGAACCGTGGAGTGACAACATGCGCCAAGAGATTGAAAATGCATGGAACATACGCGCGACCGACATCTACGGTCTGTCTGAAATCATCGGGCCCGGCGTATCACAAGAGTGTCATCTGAAATGCGGTATGCATATCTTCTGGGACGTTTTTTATCCGGAAGTACTTAAGCCCAATCTGAATGAACCCGTGAAAGAGGGAGAATTCGGAGAGTTGGTCTTCACCACGCTAACCAAACAGGGCATTCCCCTGATTCGCTACCGGACCCGCGATATCGTGAGCATCACTTATGAAAAGTGCGGTTGCGGTCGGACGCTTCCCCGTATGAGCAAGGTGCGCGGCCGCACGGACGACATGATTATCGTGCGCGGCATCAATATCTTCCCGTCACAGGTGGAACATGTGCTTCTCAATATCGAAGGGGTCCTTCCCCACTATCAGCTTATTGTGGATCGCGCTTCCGGCGGCCTGGACGATCTGGAAATCTGGGTGGAAGTGGATGAGAAGAATTTTTCGGATGAAATGCGAAAACTGGAAAATCTCACGACCAAAATCAAAAAGGAACTTGAATCCGTACTCGGTATTCTGGTTAAAATCAAACTAGTAGAACCCAAAACCATTGCCCGCAGTGAAGGCAAAGCGAAACGGGTCATTGATAGGAGGTCTCTATGAAAATCACCCAAATCTCCGTATTTCTCGAAAATCGCAAGGGGCGGCTCTTTGAAGTCACCCAGCTTCTCGGTAAAAACGGTATCAACATCCGCGCCTTGAATATTGCGGAAACCGATGACTTCGGTGTGTTGCGCCTTGTGGTAGACAAGCCCAAGGATGCGCTGGCCGGACTCAAGGCCGGCGGTTTTGTGGCCAGCACCACGGAAATCGTGGCCGTAGAAGTACCGGACAACCCCGGCGGCCTGTCCGAAGTGTTGGGCGTCCTCTCCCGTGAAGGGCTGAATGTGGAATACATGTACGGCTTTGTTGAAAAAAAGAGCGAAGAAGCGCTTTTAGTCTTCCGATTCGAGGATACCGAAAAAGCCGTTGTGGCACTGGAAAAAGCGGGTATTCGTATCATCACGGAAACGGAAATCCACAACCTGTAATGGACATCCGTTTCTGGGATAAAAAGATCGAAACCCTTCCCCGCGATGCGCTTCACCCGTTTCAGCTAAACCGGCTCCAACAAACAATTGATCGGGCTCTCCTGACCCCTTTCTATCAAGCGGCACTGACTGATATCGGCGTTCGGTCCGGACGGGATATTACCTCTCTGTCTCAACTTCGAAAACTGCCCTTTACCACCAAGGAAGATCTGCGTAAAGGATTTCCGGACGCTTTTCTGGCCGTGGACAAACGGAAGGTCATCCGGGTCCATGTAAGCAGCGGCACCACCGGTATGCCCACCGTCATCTACCATACGAAACGGGACATTGTCGGATGGACAGAACTCTGCGCACGATCGATTGTCGCCACCGGTGCTTCGTCCGAAGACGTCTTTCAGAATATGATGAGCTACGGACTTTTCACCGGAGGACTGGGTCTGCATTATGGCGGTGAAAAAGTAGGCATGATGGTCATTCCGGTGGGCAGCGGAAACGGCAAACGTCAGGTCCAGCTCATGCGTGATTTTCATACTACCACGGTCCATGCCACGCCAAGCTATCTGCTCCATCTTTATAATGAATTTGAAGCGGAAACAATCCCCCTCTCCTCCTTGACCCTGAAACGGGCTTTTGTGGGCGCAGAACCCCATTCCGAAAAGCTGCGCAAAAAAATCGAGACGCTCTATCATATCGATGTTTTTAATTCCTACGGTATGAGCGAAATGAATGGACCTGGCGTGGCCTTTGAATGTCAATACAAACAAGAGATGCATCTCTGGGAAGATGCTTTTCTGATGGAAGTCATTGACCCACAAACGCTTTGCCCCCTGCCGGATGGGAAAGAAGGAGAACTGGTCCTCACAACGCTCAACCGAGAAGCCACCCCGCTTATCCGCTACCGTTCCCGTGATCTGACGCGCATCCTGAGCGAGCCTTGTGGCTGCGGGCGGACCCACCGCCGCATCGCCCGTATCAAGGGGCGGAGCGATGACATGATAATCATCAATGGGGTTAATGTCTTTCCCTCACAGATTGAAACCATTCTCATGCGCTTCCCGGAAGTAGGCACCAATTATGTCATTCATCTGGATAAAAAAGAAGCGTTGGATCGACTCACCATCAAAACCGAGGTAGCTCCCCGTCTTTTTACGGATGATAGTCGAAAACTGGAGGATCTCAAATCCCGGCTGCGTCATGAATTCAAATCCACCATCCTGGTGAATCCGGTCATTGAACTTCATGAACCCGGCAGCCTTCCGGTGTCCCAAGGCAAAGCAATTCGGGTGGTGGACGAACGGAAAGATCTAAATTAAATAGGCGTTAACCGCTTCTGCGGTTTTCCGGCCTTGATTGATGGCATGAACCACAAGCGATGCCCCGCGAACACAATCGCCGGCTGAAAAGACCCCGCTACTGCTGGTCATCTGGTTGGCATCGGTTCGAATATTACCCCGTTCATCCAATCCTATCTTCATATCCTTCAACAGTTCATCGTTTCGGGGATGGATAAATCCGGTGGCCAAAAGCGCCAAATTCGCATCCAAGATAAATCCGGTATTAGGAATCTCCTTTGGAACTTTGCGCCCGTTCTCTTCCACCCACTCCAACTTGGCACAATGAATCCGTTCCACCTTATTCTGATGGCCTTCAAAGGATTTTACCTGAATGGACCAGAGCCGCTCGCACCCCTCTTCATGAGAGGAGCCGCTGCGCAAAATAGTTGGCCAAGTGGGCCAGGGGTTGGCCGGATCGCGGGTAGCCGGTGGTTTTGGCAATACTTCAAGCTGGATAATGTCGGTTGCACCCTGGCGCCGGCAGGTGCCCACACAATCTGCACCCGTATCTCCACCGCCAATAACCACCACCTTCTTCCCTTTAGCGGAAAGCGTCTCTTCCCTATCCGCACTTTCCCCGCTTAATAAACGGTTTTGCAGAGAGAGAAAATCAAGGGCAAAATGGATGCCCTTTAAAGTGCGTCCCTCTATCTGAATATCACGCGGAACGCGTGATCCTGTGGCAATGACCACAGCATCAAACGTCTTTTGTATATATTTTACGGATAAATCACGGCCTGCACAGACCTCGTTCTCAAAGACAACCCCTTCCTTTTCCATCTGTTCCAACCGGCGGTCGATAATCCATTTTTCCAGCTTAAAATCCGGAATACCATATCGGAGCAAACCGCCCGGTTTTTTAGTCTCTTCAAAAACCACCACCCGATGACCCATACGGGCCAACTGTTGGGCACATGCCAATCCTGCAGGACCGGAACCGATGACCGCCACGCTCTTGTTGCTCTTCACTTCAGCCGGTTGCGGCAATACCCATCCTTCCCGAAAACCTCGTTCAACCAAGTGAAGTTCTATCATCCGGATGGAAACGGATTTGAAGCCCACAGCCAGCGTACACGCCTCTTCGCACAACGCAGGACAGATGCGGCCCGTGATTTCCGGAAAGTTGTTGGTGAGATGAATAAGATCCAGCGCCTTGCGCCACTGTTTCTTGAAGAGCAACGTATTCATATCCGGTATCCGATTATGGACCGGACAGCCATAGGCATGGCAAAAAGGAATACCGCAATCCATGCAGCGCGCCGCCTGATTCTGGATGAGTCCGTTATTCAGTAATTCTTCAATTTCGCGAAAATCGGTCACCCGCTCGGCCACAGGTCGTTTATGAGGATAGGCCCGCTCGATTTCCAGAAAGCCGGTCGGCTTAGCCACGATATACCTCCTCCGTTGCGGAAACCGTATCATTGTCGCGGTGAACGGATTGTGCCTGCCGCTCCAATGATTTTCGGTAGTCCACAGGCATTACCTTGACAAAAAGAGGTAAATGCGATTCCCAGTTATCAAGGAGCATCCGGGCACGGCGACTACCGGTCGCCCGTTCGTAATCTTCAATGAGGTTGCGAAGGATCTTCTTATCCGACTCCAGCCAGACGGTCTCCACATCCACCATATCCAGATTGCATCGTGTATCAAACAATTGTGTTTCATCATAAACATAAGCCGTACCGCCGCTCATGCCCGCGGCAAAATTGTTACCTGTCCCGCCCAATACTACGACCGTGCCACCGGTCATATATTCACAACAATGGTCCCCCGCGCCTTCGACCACTGCAATAGCACCCGAATTACGCACGGCAAAGCGTTCACCCACAATGCCGTGAAGATAAGCCCGGCCGCCCGTGGCCCCATAAAGACAGGTGTTGCCGCCGATAACATTCTCATGGGAACGAAGGTTGGCGCCCACCGGCAGCGTCACGACGATACGCCCGCCGGACATGCCTTTTCCGATGTAATCATTCGCTTCCCCTTGGACATGAAGGGTGACGCCCGGGGCTAAAAAAGCGCCCAAACTCTGCCCGGCCGCACCGGTCAGATGAACATGCAGGGTATCCTCGGGCAATCCTTCTCGGCCGAACCGGCGAACGATTTCACCTGACAAAAGGGCGCCAACCGAACGAGCCGTATTACGAACCGGCAATTCAACCCGGCTTGGTTTACCCTTTTCAAAAGTCTCCGGCGCTAAACGCATGATCTCATAATCCAGCGATTTCTCCAATTCATGTTCCTGACTCGACATACAGCAACGATGAGAGGCGGTATCGGCAAAATCGGTCAGAAGCGCTTTCAGGTTGAGTGTCCTGGCTTTGGGTTGAAGAAGATCGGTCTCCGGTTCCAAGCGATCCATACGCCCCACCATCTCCGACACGGTCTTAAATCCAAGGGCCGCCATTTGTTCACGGAAATCTTCCGCAATAAAACGGAGAAAACGGGCCGCATGTTCCGGTTTGCCTTTGAACCGTTCGCGCAGTTTGGGATCCTGAGTGGCCACCCCCATGGCACAAGTATTAAGATGACATTTGCGTAATAGGGTGCAACCGAGTGTCACCAGCAGGACCGTACCAAAACCGAATTCCTCAGCACCCAGTAATGCGGCAATGGCCAAATCGCGGCCGGTACGAAGCTGACCGTCCACCTGAACCCGGATGCGATCGCGCAACTTGTTCAGGGTCAGGGTCTGATGGGTTTCCGCTAATCCGAGTTCCCAGGGAAGACCCGCATGTTTGATGGAGGTAAGCGGTGAAGCGCCGGTTCCCCCGTCCCCGCCGGAAATCAGAACCAAATCCGCCTTGGCTTTGGCCACACCGGCAGCGACGGTCCCTACCCCGACTTCAGAGACCAGCTTGACAGATATCATGGCCTTTGGATTGACACATTTGAGGTCATGGATGAGCTGGGCGATATCCTCAATAGAATAAATATCATGATGAGGCGGCGGCGAGATAAGCGTCACTCCGGGTGTGGTAAAGCGGACACGGGCAATGTCTTCTGTCACCTTATGCCCAGGTAATTGACCGCCTTCACCTGGCTTGGCACCCTGGGCGATTTTAATCTGAAGTTCATCTGCATTCACCAAATATTCGGTTGAAACGCCAAAACGCCCTGAAGCCACCTGTTTGACCCGGCTGCATCGGTTGACCCCATTGTCATCGGGCTTGAACCGGGCCGGGTCTTCGCCGCCTTCACCGGAATTACTCCGTCCACCGCATTCATTCATCGCTTGTGCAATGGTCTCATGCGCCTCCTTGCTTAATGAGCCGAAGGACATGGCAGAGGCAACGAAACGACGGATGATTTGTTCCGCGGGTTCAACTTCGGATAAGGGAACCGGTTGACACGCTTTAAATTTCAACAGACTGCGCAACGTGACCCGAGCCAGAGATTGTTCATTGATGGCTTTGGCATACTCCGCAAACGCCTTGGAATCATTGTTTCGTACCGCCTGCTGAAGCTTGAAGATGGCTTCCGGGGTCCAGAGATGTTTTTCGCCCCCTGCACGCACACTGTAAACACCGTCAAAAGATAACGCTTCGGGCTTGCCGGAAAGCGGAAAGGCGCGACGATGGCGAAGATTCGCATCCTGGGCAATTTCGGCCAAACCGATGCCTCCGATACGGGATGGGGTATCGGTAAAATATTTATTAATCATGTCCGGTCCGATGCCCACAGCCTCGAAAATCTGAGCACCGCAATAACTGCGCAGCGTTGAAATTCCCATCCGGCTGAATGTTTTGAGCAATCCCTTCTTCACTGCGGTTACATAAAGATCCATGGCCTCTTCCGCATTATCCGGTCCTTGGATTTCACCGGTTGCCATGAGATGTGAAATGGTGGAAAATGCAACATAAGGACAGACCGCATTGGCACCGTAACCGAAGAGCAAAGCAAAATGCATAATCTCCCGCGCCTCACCGGTCTCCAGTACAATGGCCGCCTCGGTACGCAATCCTTTGCGGATAAGATGATGGTGCAACCCGGCGCAGGCCAGAAGCGAGGGAATGGGAATCTTGTTGGAATCCATGGCTCGATCCGATAAAATCAGCATGGTAACACCGCCGCGAATCTGCTTTTCCGCTTCAGTAAAAAGATCCTCCAGCGCAGACTGGAGAACCGCATCATCGCCGTTCTTCGGGAAAAGGATGTCCAAAGTAGCTGACTTGACTTCAGGATAAACCGAGTTGCGCACCCGAACCAAATCATCGGGCATGAGAATAGGATGGGGCAGCTTGAGACGACGGACATGATCCGGCGTTTCGGTCAGCAAGTTCCTCTCACGGCCTACAAAACTCATGAGCGACATGACCAACTCTTCCCGAAAGGGATCAATGGGCGGATTGGTCACCTGAGCAAAAAGCTGCTTAAAATAGACAAAAAGCATTTTAGGCCGGTTGCTTAGAACCGCCAGCGGTGCATCATCACCCATGGAACCCACCGCCTCCTGACCGTGCGACGCCATGGGCAGAAGCACGGTATTTAATTCATCTTCCGTATACCCGAAAACCAGTTGTTTCTCAAGAAGCGCTTCCGGATCGTCCATTTCAATACTCGAAGGGGTAAAAAGACCGCGCAATTCAATCCGGTTATCCTTAACCCAATGGCGATAGGGTTTCTGCCGGCAAATCTTAGCCTTAATCTCATTGTCCGGCACAATACGTTTCTGCTCCAGATCCACCACAAACATCCTGCCCGGTGAAAGACGACCGCGCCGGAGGATACGATCCGCCGGAATATCCAATACGCCGCTTTCCGAGGCCAGGACAACCAAATCGTCCTTGGTAACGGTGTAGCGACTCGGGCGGAGTCCGTTTCTATCCAACATGGCGCCCACATAGCGACCATCGGAAAAGGCCATGGCAGCCGGTCCATCCCACGGTTCCATGATGGCCGCATGATATTCGTAAAAAGCACGTTTATCCTCGCTCATATGGAACTTAGTACCCCATGCTTCGGGAATCATCATCATCATGGCATGCGGTAAAGAGCGGCCGGATAGGGTAAGCAGTTCCAATACATTATCAAAGATCGCCGAATCCGATCCCTCTTCCTGAATAATGGGTCGAATGCGTTCAAGGTCCGGGCCAAAGAGATCCGATGCCATGATCGCATCCCGCGCCTTCATACGGTTGATATTGCCGCGTAAGGTATTGATTTCACCATTATGCGCCACAAAACGGAAGGGCTGCGCCAAGCTCCAGGTGGGGAAGGTGTTGGTACTATAGCGCTGGTGCACAATGGCATAAGCACTCTGAAATGCGGACTCCTTGAGATCCGTGAAAAAAAGCGGGAGCTGCGTTGCGGTCAAAAGTCCCTTATAAACAATGGTATGGCCTGAAAAGCTACAGCAATAAAACTGCCTTAGCGCCGGATTATCGGAATCCTGAATGGCCTTTTCTGTCAATCGGCGCAGCACATAGAGCTTCCGTTCGAGAGTCGCACCATGGGTATCCGGAATAGAAACGAACAATTGTCGAACCCGGGGAGCAGAAGTGCGGGCCGTTTCACCGAGTACCGTCTCATTGATGGGAACAGACCGCCAACCGACCACTTCTGCGCCTTCGGCTCGTACCTGCTGTTCAATCAAACGGATGCATTCAGCAGAAGCCTCGGCTTCTTTGGGCAAAAAGAACATGCCTACCGCATAGTCACCGGCGCGGGGAAGTTTGAATCCTTCGCGGGCGCACGCTTCCCGAAAGAAACGGTCGGGTATCTGGATGCGGATACCGGCTCCATCGCCCGTTGATTTATCGCCGCCCAATGCCCCGCGGTGTTCCAGATTGATAAGCACCTGGACACCCATGTTCACCACCTCATGCGACGGCTCGGCGGATAATTTGACCACAAATCCGACCCCGCAGGAATCCTTCTCAAAAGCCGGGTCATAGAAGCCTCTGGCGTTTGGCAAACCTTCGGATATTTTATTGTTTTTCATTGTGGAAAAAGATAATTGATGACTCAAAGAGAAATAAAGAAAATGTCGGTATCCGGGATAATCAGACTCATTGATCCCCAGTTCCTAAAAAAGACCGCAGCGGCCTGAAGTTGCCCTGTTCGACGTGTTTACTCGGCCGCCAGAAGTAGCCTCCAGACAGCTCCTCCATTCATGCTGAAGAGCTATTCCCCGAAATCCATCATTTTGACTTTTTGGGGCTAATGATATTTCGCCGTGCCAGCTCGGATATCGCCATGCAGGCTCAGCAAGAATAAAGCATTTCAGTCGGATTTCGGGGAATTCCAGCAATCGGGCGTGCCATGCAAGCCGCCAGGGATGGGAGGCCGACGAGGATGAAGGAGGCCATAGGCGCGGCAGGGCAAGGACCCTGCGGCGGTATCGCGCTTTCCCCCTTAAGAGCCCCGAAAGCCGGACGCCAGGGGACGCAGAGCGCGTCAGCGCCTATTTTGCGGCCATGCGGACGGAACTACTGATTATTGCGCAACAAAGGGGGTGCTGCCGGGTCCGGGGCGGCAAGGGGGAATCCGAATTATTTCAGGCTGGCGAGGGACGAACGGTCAGTCAACCTCATGGACTTGCGCTTCTTTTATCGTCTTTAGTGCCTCAAGAAGCAAATCCGTCTGACTCTTTTCATATTTATTTATTATGTACCCTTTTTTCCTTTCAACCAAGACAGATGGGATAGTATATGGATACGCAACCGAAAACTCGTTTTTCTCTATATCTCCAATCCATTTCCTGAAAGCCTTTATTGCTTTCTCGTTTTTCTCGATCCTGCCAACGAATTCATTTCCTTCAATTAGTAGCAAATTAAAATATTGCCTTGAGACTTCCTCAAGATTCGTTTTCGGCTCATTGTATTTTTCAATAAATTCAGCATACTGCTCTTTCTTAAGAAATTTACGATCTACCGTATCAACACGGTTTTCCTGAAGGAAGGCAATCGTTTTGGGACAAGACTGCATTAAATCTTTGCGTTCCGATACCATGCTGTAAAAGAAAGAAATTTCTCTGTCTACAATTTTATAAGCGTTCTTGCCAGGATATATCTTAAAAAAATCAATAATTTTGTCCTGCCAGGTTTTCCGTAGGGAAGAATCCTTCTCCAACACTGGCACTAATTCATCTAAAGAGAAAGCTAAATCGACAAAAGATAACACCTTTAGGTCTTTCTGAAGCTTGGCAAGCACTTCATTTTCTTTTTTCACGCTTGCAATGCTCGCAGCCTCACCAGTATTCTCGGAAAAGGCCGTGGCAAAGCACCCATACAAGACAATAGCAATAAAAACTGCCAATTTTATAGATAAATTTGAATTCATTCTGTCCTCTAAAAATGATTCGGGTAATTTCCAGGATGAATGAGAATTCCTTTATATCCCAGAACATTTTCCAGCCCCATTACCCCTTGCCATTTTGGTCCGGAATGCGGGCCGACATTATAAGTTCCTGCTGGAATTCGTGAATCAGCCGGCGGTTCAAGAAAGTAACCGCTTACTTTTCCACGATCAATTGAAAAAGTACTTGTTGTTGATTTATCTGTTTCCCATGTTCTTTGCATCTCGATAGTAGCTGTTTCCCTACTTGGGGGTTTAGCAAAATCTGACACGATTTCATAAGCATACCCGTTGCAACCCGTTGAGGTTCCACAGGTAAAGTGCATGGTCTCTGGTATGTTTTCGAGCGTTGTCAACGTTAACCCCTGACGCGAGTTTTTTGCCCCTCGACCGCCAAGGCAGGCGGCTACGGCAGCTAAATGAAAAATAGGTTTCAGTCGCTCCACAGGTGAAGCGTTTTGTTTGTCACTGTCAAGCTGGTTTCAAAATGATGGCGGAAGAGCAGCGGGAGCGGCGGCGGCTTCTGTCCCGTGCGCCTCATGCGGCTCCAGGCGTGCGCCCGGATGCGTGAGCGTGTGGACCTCTTTGAGTTTGCGTATTGACACTTGCGTATATATTTCCGTGGTGGAAAGGTCCGTGTGTCCAAGCTGCTGCTGAATATACCGGATGTCCGCTCCACCTTCAAGCATAAGCGTGGCGCAGGTGTGGCGGAACAAATGGCAGGCGCCCTTCTTGCCAAGGTTCGCTTTCTCCACATAGTCCCGCACCATTTGCGTAAGCCGGAAGTCCGTGAAGATATCGCCCTGGGCGGTTAAGAACAATGTCCCGTTGTCCGGCGTGGACGCAAACACCGGCCGCACCTCGGCAAGATACTTCTGCACCCACAGGATGGCCCGCTCCCCTATGGGAACCATCCGGTCTTTCTTGCCCTTGCCCTGGCGAATGAACACGGTTCCTCGCTCCATGTCGATGTCGTAGATGGAGAGGTTCATGAGTTCCGCCCGCCGCATGCCCGTAGAGTAAAAGACTTCAAGGATTGTTCTGTCTCGTACGCCCATCGGTTCGCGTATGTCCGGCAGCATCAGCACGGCTTCCGCTTCTGTGCTGGTCAGCACATACTTGGGCAACCGCTTTTCCAGCTTGGGAAGCTCTATTTCGGCGGCGGGATTGTAGATGACATAGTTCTTTTTTGCCATCCATCTGAAGAACGCCCGTACCGCCACCAGGTTGCTGGACTGCGCCCGGAAGGACAGCGGCTCACCGTCTCGTTTCTTGCGGTAAGTGAAAAGATATTTCTGGAAGCGTTCAACAACAGGGCGCGAGACTTCGGAAGGCTCAATAATGCCCCGCTCATCGCACCAGCGCAGGAAGTAGGCGAAACAGTTCTTTCGGTTCTGGATGGTGGTATCGGAGTAGTTCCGGCTTTGCAGGTACTCGTAGAACTCCTCGGCATAGACGGCAATGCTGCCGGGAACAAGTCGTTTCTCAGGTTGGGTTTTGCGCTTTCGTCCGGTTCTTGCCATCGCTGTTGGTTTTTCCCTTTAGCGGCTAATAGCAGCTAAAGAATAAAGAAGTGTTATTATGATATGATGCAGCTTTAGACTTAAGCCTAATGTGCATTTTCTGGCGCATCTGTCAATATTTAGCCCGTAACCCTTATCCATCAAGGCACAGCGGCCATGCTATACCCCCCCCCTCGAACGCCTGCTTTTGGGGGCTATTTGACCCCTCGAACTTTCCATCATACTGGTAAGTTTTGCCATTTCTTCAGGCTCTATAAGCCCGGGAAGGCGGTTTTCTCCATCCTTGCCCGTGCCGTCAAAGAGCAGCTCATACACGAATGACTGACCACGGCAACCCCGATGAATAAGCACATATTCCAGCCCTACCAACCGGAACAGATGCGTCTGAACCTGAAAGTCTGTCCAGTTGGTGTATTGCCGAACCTCCTTGCGGGTAAAGCGGAAGTCTGAACGGATAACCTTTTCCCTGTCGCAGCCTTCTTTAACCAGCTTATCGAGCATCAGAAGCAACCGCCGGGACTGCGGAGACAGTTCATCCAGTGAGCGCCCCAGGACAGCATGGGCCAGAGCATTGGCGGCAACAATATCGTCCAGCGTGGCTTCTATATAGCGCAGGTTGCCTTTGTATTTCACCGGTCGCTGGTACTGGTGCAGAAGGGCGATACTGTTTATGAGGGTCAGATATTTCATGTGGTCGCGTCTGGTGCGCGTCCGGTCGTCTAAGAAGCGCAGGCGCGGTGCATAGGGGTTTACCACCTTCACAGGCTTTAGAAGCCGCTGAGCGTTGCCGTGGAGCCGTAGAAGCTCTTTCCGCTTCTCTCCTGACAAAAGCCCGTCCAGGGTCATCATTTCCCGCTGCTGCTTGTGGATGGCCCGCGTCTGCTCCCGGCCTTCATCTATGGTCAGCACCACACAGCGGTTTTGAAGCTCTTCGTCGATGTCCACGGCCGTTGTGGTCAGGAATATCATTACA
>MGVN01000035.1 GCA_001800515.1 Elusimicrobia bacterium RIFOXYB2_FULL_49_7
ATCCTGAATCCATTGATGAGTACATCGGAAGAGAGGGCTATTTTGCCTTAGCGAAAGCGCTCACGGAGATGACCCCAACAGCCATTATTGATGAAGTCACCCAGGCCGGGTTGCGCGTCCGCGGCGGGGCGGGCTTTACAACGGGCTTGAAGTGGAAGTTTTGTGCGGAAGCAACAGGCATGGAGAGGTTCATCCTCTGCAATGGGGACGAAGGCGATCCCGGGGCCTTTATGGATCGTTCCATTCTCGAGGCTGATCCGCATGCGGTTTTAGAAGGCATGACTATCGGGGCCAAAGCCATTGGCGCCCATCAGGGATATATTTATGTTCGTGCGGAATATCCCCTTGCCATAGCGCGACTTCATCAGGCGGTTTCTCAGGCACGAGAATACGGGCTTCTTGGAAAAGATATCCTGGGGTCCGGTTTTTCTTTTGATGTGGAATTGTATTACGGTGCAGGTGCTTTTGTGTGCGGTGAAGAGACTGCGTTGATGCGCTCCATTGAAGGCAAGCGAGGCATGCCCCGCCCCAGACCCCCCTTTCCGGCCCATCAGGGGCTTTGGAACCGGCCTTCTGTTTTGAATAATGTGGAAACCTTTGCCAATGTGCCGCAGATTATTCTGAAAGGGGCGGCCCTGTTTGCCGGACTGGGTACGGAAAAGAGCAAGGGAACCAAGGTCTTTGCCGCTTCGGGTTGCATCCATAATGTGGGGCTCATCGAAGTCCCCATGGGGATTACCCTTCGTCAAATTGTTTATGATATTTGCGGCGGCATCAAAGGCAAGAAGCGAAAGCTCAAGGCGGTTCAGATTGGCGGCCCCTCCGGCGGTTGTTTGCCGGAACGTCTGCTGGATACGCCGGTTGATTATGAGTCGATCACCGGGACAGGCGCCATCATGGGTTCCGGCGGTCTGGTGGTTATGGATGATCGCTCCTGTATGGTGGATGTGGCCAAGTTCTTTCTGGGATTTACAGCAGAGGAATCGTGCGGTAAATGCACCCCCTGTCGAGAGGGGACAACGGAACTGCTTCGCAAACTGACGGCTATCTCCGAAGGGCAAGGTCAGATCAGTGATCTTGAATTCCTCGAGGAGTTCTCAAAATATATCATTGATTCTTCCTTGTGCGGCCTGGGTCAAACCGCCCCGAATCCGGTGCTCACGACCATTCGTTATTTCCGGCGCGAATATGAGGCCCATATTATTGAGAAGAAATGCCCGGCCAAGAAATGCGTGGCCCTTCTTGAGTTTACGGTTAAAACGGATAAGTGCAAGCGTTGCGGTCTTTGTTATAAAGCGTGTCCGGTACAGGCCATTGCGTGGCAGAAAAAAGAGGCGGCGTTTATTGACAAGGGCAAGTGTACGAAATGCCTCTCTTGTTATGCCGCTTGTCCTTTTGATGCGATAGATTGATGGCACGGTCGCTTCGACAGGCTCAGCGGCCGTGTTTAATTCGTCTTTGGAATGCATGAAAAGCGTCTCAGACGAAATAGCTATGCAATTGAAATCTGCGGTCGCTAAGCACCTGTTCCGAGCAAGGTCGAGGGATGTCGAAGCGACCCTTCTTGAAAAGAGCATTATGATGAACCTGAATCGCAGACAATTTCTAAAAAGCACGGCCGCAGCAGGTGCGGCGCTTGCCTCCGCTAAAGTTTCCGGTGAAGTCAATCCGGAATCGGAACGAAACGGTTTCGGTATGCTCTATGATAGCGTACGCTGCATCGGTTGCCGTTCCTGTGAGGCGGCCTGCAATGAGGTCAACAAACTGCCCAAGCCGGTCGTTCCGTTTGACGATGATTCGGTCTTTCGTCAGAAACGGTCTACCACCCCGGAAGCTTTAACCGTGGTTAACCGATATGCCAATCCGAATGGGAACGATCCGATTCACCGCAAGCAGCAGTGCATGCATTGCAATGATGCGGCCTGTGTCTCCGCCTGTTTGGTGGATGCGTTAAATAAGACCGCTGAAGGGGCGGTGGAGTGGGATAATTGGAAGTGCATCGGCTGCCGCTATTGCATGCTGGCCTGTCCTTTCCAGATGTTGAAGTTTGAATTCAAGAATGCGCTGAATCCCCATATCAGCAAATGCACTTTTTGTATTGAACGGCTTCGGGCGGGGGGCAAGCCCGGTTGTTTTGAAGCGTGTCCGGCAGAGGCCATTGCTTTCGGTAAACGGAGCGATCTTTTAATCGAGGCCCGTCAACGTATTGCGGACAACCCCGGTCTGTACGTCAACCATATTTACGGAGAAAAAGAGGTGGGCGGAACAGCCAAACTGTATCTCACCGGTGTGCCGGCGGAGAAACTTGATTTACCTAAACTCAAAGAAAAGGCCATTCCGAAATTAACGGAATCCATTCAACACGGTGTTTTTAAATATTTTCTTCCTCCTTTAGGGCTTTTTGCATTGTTGGCAGGCGCCATGGCTCTCTTCAAACGAAAAGATAAGGACGAGGCTTCGGATAAGGAGAGGAATAATGGATAAATTTACACCCGTTGATCGCAAACTTTTCACCCCTTTCAGTGTGAGCATGTTGATTCTTGCTGCAATCGGTTTTGCAACACTGGGGCTTCGTTTTATCTTTGGGCTCGGTTTTGTCTCTGCCATTAATCAGGAATATCCTTGGGGCATTTGGAATTGGTCCAAGGTGACGGAATTCGCCCTCTCTGCCGGTTCATTCATGACCGTGGCACTGGTGTATATTTTTCACCGGAAGCAGTTTAAGTCCGTTATCCGGCCCGCTCTTTTATCCTCTGCTTTGGGATATTCATTTGTTGGGTTTACCATCTTTTTTGATATCGGTCGATATTATAATATGTGGCATCTGATGATTCCTTACTGTTGGCAGCGAAATTCGGTCTTGTTTGAAGTGGGCTGGTGTCTCATGCTTTATCTGACAGTCCTGTATTTGGAACTGATTCCAGTGGGCGCTGAGCGATTTTCCGGTAAGGTGGTTCTGCCCGGCCCGCTCCGGATATTCAACAGGATAACGGATTTCCTATTAACATTATCAAACAAGATGATAGGCAAAGTGACGGCCATTGTCCTGATATCGGGCGTCGTCTTTTCCTGTCTTCATCAGTCTTCTCTCGGGGGACTCATGTTGATTGCAGGCGAAAAGGTTCATCCCATCTGGTTCACCCCTATTTTGCCCCTCCTGTTTCTGCTCTCAGCCTTTGCCGTGGGCTTGCCCATGGCCATTTTCATTTCCATTGTGGCGGGAAAGGGGATGGGGCGGCCCATTGAATTGCCCGTGTTAACAGGACTTGCCCGTTATGCACAGGTTTTTCTGGGCCTATTCTTGGCCGTCTATTTCGGCAATATCGCCTGGAATAATCATTGGAAATTTATTGCGGAGGGTACGGTGAAGGGCAATATGTTCGCACTTGAAATACTGCTTTTCGTTGTTCCTTTTATTTTATTGTTTTTTAAGAAAATCCGGGAAAGCCGTGGAGGATTGCTCTTTGCCTCTATCCTGGTGATCTTAAGCATCATGGTGCATCGGTTTAATGTGCTGTTGATCAGTTATACGCCGCCTTTCGGGGGAACTTACCGGCCGGTTGCAACCGAGTATCTGGTGTTGATTGGGATTTTTAGTCTTTATATTTTCTTGTATCGCGCGGCCACGATTTATCTTCCTATTTTTCCGGAAAAACCGGGTTCCGTATCTCGGTGACATATCGATCGGATATGTCACCCGGCCGTTTTTTTGCATTCCGACATGTCTTGTAAATGAAATCCTTCATTTCCTTGATCCGGATCAAGGTAGTCCCCTCATTCATTAACTATATTTATCACATAGGAAAAATCATTGAACCAAGGATTTCATTATGTCGATGTTTTGCAATCAATGCGAGCAGACCGCGCATGGAAGTGGTTGTACCACAACCGGCGTTTGCGGCAAAAAGCCCGAACCTGCTGCGCTTCAGGACAAGCTGATTAGCCAGTTGACGGAGATCGGCTGTTTCGGCCATTTGGCCAGACAAAAGGGCGGCAAAGATGGTGTTGTGGACCGTTTTATTCTGGAAGTGCTCTTTTCAACGGTGACGAATGTGAATTTTGATCCGGCTCGATTATCTGGATTGCTGGAGCAGGGGAAGGATATTCTAAAAAGAAGCCGGGAACTTTTACGCTCGGTTGATCCCGCGGTGATGGATCAAGCTGATAAAATGATTCTGGCTCGAACAACCGGATCGGCGGATATCCAATCTTTGCATCAGATTCTCTTATATGGTTTAAAAGGGGTGGCAGCCTATGCGGATCACGCGTTGATTCTGGGGCATGAGGACGAAGCGGTCATGGCATTCATGCATGCAGCGCTGTATGCCCTCAATAAAACGGATATTTCAGTAGGAGAGGGGGCAGCACTCTGTTTGCGGTGTGGCGAAATCAACCTGCGCGCCATGGCCATGCTCGATGAGGCGCATACCACCCGATTCGGCCATCCCACGCCGGTATCGGTCTCAACGGGTCGTAAGGCAGGCCCGGCCATTGTAGTGAGCGGCCACGATTTGTTGGATTTGGAATTGCTACTCAAACAGACCGAGGGAACGGGTGTGCATGTCTATACGCATGGCGAGATGTTGCCGGCGCATGGATACCCGGGTCTTCGGAAGTATGCCCACCTGGCCGGGCACTTTGGTACCGCCTGGCAAAATCAGCAGAATGAATTCGATAATCAGCCGGCTGCCTTCCTTTTCAATACCAATTGCATCCAACGGCCGCGGCCTTCGTATGAAGATCGCGTCTTTACAACAGGATTGGTGGCCTGGCCGGGTGTGACTCAGATTGAAGATAAGAATTTCTTACCTCTTATTCAGAAGGCAAAAGCATTAGGTGGATTCAATGAACAAGCCGGTGGAACGCTGATGACCGGATTCGGTCACCATGCCGTTCTCTCTGTTGCGGATAAGATTGTTACTGCGGTGAAAGCAGGCAAGATACGGCGTTTTTTTGTGGTGGGTGGCTGTGATGGTGCAAAACCGGGTCGGAACTACTACACGGAGATTGCAGAACAGGCGCCAAAGGATACCTTGATTTTGACACTAGCGTGCGGCAAATTCCGTTTCAACCATCTGGATCTGGGAACCGTAGAAGGACTACCCCGTCTGATAGATTTGGGACAGTGCAATGATGCCCATTCCGGTGTGGTGGTACTTGCGGCGTTGGCCAAAGTCTTCAATTGCCGTGTGGATGAGTTGCCGGTCTCATTCATTCTCTCCTGGTATGAGCAAAAGGCCGTTGCCGTGCTTCTTTCTCTATTGGCGCTTGGCATTAAGAATATTCGCCTGGGGCCTACACTGCCGGCGTTTGTAACGCCTGCTGTTTTGAATTTCCTGGTGGAGAAATTCAGCATCAAGCCGATTGGGTCAGCGGCAACGGATTTGGCGGAGGCGATGCAGGGAAGATGATGATTTTATGGATGCGGGACAATTGAGGCAATACTGATTTGCTGTTTATTTGGTCCATAGTACCAAAAGACCCGATATGCCCCGGGGGTGTTGTTTTGAGCATAAGCTTCAAAGACTTTTTCCCCTCGGGGCCCTTTCAAGGTGGTGAATTCATAGGTGTGCAGAGAAGGATGGCGGAGGTTGGTTTCAAGTAATCCTAATGTTTTGCGAACCGCTTTCAATACCGCCTTTTTCGACGGCTCTTTTTCCAGTGCCTGATATTCCTCGTCCGCCTGCTTTGTGAAAAGAAGCTCAAATCTCATCGGTGGCATATTTTGAAAAGGAGCCCTTTTTAACGGAAGGGGTTTGTGATAATCCATTGCGCACTTTAAGCAGTGCATCTTTGTTTTGATAGAGCCAGATTTCCCGGGCAGGGATTTCGGCCATGGGTTCCAGAATGATTTTATCGTCTTCGCGATAGGCCCGTACCGAGCTGATTGGCTGATCGTTAAAGAGTTTGGCCAGGCAGATCCGTTTTCGTGAATCCACGGTCAGTGTTAATGTGTTCATAATGCTCTCCCTTTATGATAATATAGCCTAAAGATGGGGAAAATGCAATATGGGTATACCCATTATGAGTATTTTGCGTTGAACAGGTGGTTCTCTTCGCTGAACCGGTAACGGTATTTCGTGGGATTGTAGAGGTTGAACTGCACGTTCCGGAAGAATTCGACCGCTCCATTCTTGCGCACCGAATCCACCAGGGATTTAATCTGTTTCTGTGACTGAAAGGCGAGAATGGCGTTCAGTTTTTGCTCGAAGAATTTCTCGGACGCGGTCATGCGAAGCTGGGGCGGAGAGGGAAAGTCGCAATACACGGCCAGTTCGGTCAGGTAAGGGACTTTCTTGAGCGGTGCGCCCAGTTCCGGCCAGATTTCACCGCAGGCATGAAAAATGCTGATGGCAAATTCGTTGTAAGTGTATTTGTGATCCGGATGAAGATCTCGATCGGTTGGAATAAAGCACTGGGTGGGTCGGAGCTTGCGGATATAATAGGTAAAGGTATTCTGAAGTCCGGAATGGCCTTCAATGATGGTCTCTTCGGCATCTTCCATGTGCGCTTCCCGACGACCCTGATAATAAGCAAGAGAACAATCCGGGAAATTGAGCCAGAGGATATTTTCTTTTTTAACACCCAGCAGAGTATAGCTTTTCATGGTTTCTGCGTAACGTTTGGCCACAATCGTTTTTTTTTCAGCCAGGGTGCAGTATCCCATCATCCCATTGGTCACGATCAGGACATCAACCGGGATTTTCTGCTGAAGCGCATGTTGAATAAGAAGACCTCCGCCCAGTGCGGCATCATCATCGTGCGGAGAAACAAAGAGGAACCGTTCTCCCTTGCCCTGCCAATGCCTGGACACGGATGAAAGGGAGGAACCTACTCGGCGTTCGTCACCGACCAACCGGATGAATTCAAAATCCTGATTCATGCTTTGCTCCTTATGTTTGCGCCCAATTTCTGAAAAACCAATGCTCCGCAGCCGATAACTCCCGCATGTTCACCCAGTTTGGCATAATCGAGGCGACAGTGGGATAGAAGGTCCGGCAGCGTATAACGGGGCAGGTAATGTTTTATCTTTTTCATAATAATATCGCCTGCCTGCATTACGCCGCCGCCCAGTACCACCAGATCCGGATTGATGATATTAATCATGCCTCCCATGGCCATGGAAAGATAGCGGCAAACGGTTTCATTGATTTGGAGACCGACCTTGTCCCCTTCCTTGGCCATATCGTAAATGATTTTAGGGGTCACTTTGCTCAGATCTCCTTTAACCGCCCTGTAGATACGGGAATTCTTTCCTTTCGAACCGGTCAGGAGCTCTTTGGCAATACCCACCATGCCGACCGTGGAGGAATAGGCTTCCACGCAACCTTGAATCCCGCAACCGCAGAGCCGGCCGCCGGGTTCCACAATCACGTGGCCTAATTCACCGGCCATGCCAAAAGAACCCTCGTAAACCTGTCCGTCAATGATGAGGCCGCCACCGATACCGGTACCGATAGCATAGAAAATCATGTTGCTGACTTTTCTTTTTTGACCGACCACATATTCGGCGAGGGCGGCGAGTGTCACGTCATTGCTGGCAAAGAAGGGGGTCTTAAAGGCGCTCTTCATGATTTTGACAATGGGAGTTCCATGCCAGCCGGGCATATTGGGCGAACCGTGGATGACGCCGTTCACCACATAGCCGGGCGTGCCCAGACCAATGCCTGCCACCTCTTTTTCAGTCAGTCTCTTTTCCGTCAATACGGAGCGGATGAGTTCTTCAATGTCCGTGAGAATGGTTTCTCGGCCCTTATGGATATCTGTCTTGCGTTTGCGCAACAGGAGGAGTTTGCCGCTTTCCTCAATCAGGCCGCACTTGAGTGTGGTGCCCCCCACATCCAGTCCGACTGCAATCCGCTTTTTTATCATGATGCCTCCGTTATGCCCGCCTTTTAGGAACCGGTGAATTCATTGCCGATTTTTCGAGCACGCACCGGCTTGTCCAGATTGATATCCAGTGCAAGCCCCACTTCGACCAACAGATTCCAGCCCGCAGTGAGCATAATAAACGGCGTCAAGTCGCCCATGTCCGGAACGACCAGTGTGGGGAAAATAGTCGGCTCTGTGGCAATGACAAAAACCTTCATACCCACGCCATCGGCCAGTGTGGTCTTTATTTTTTCAAGCTCCGCCTTGAAAGGATTGATCAGAATGACCGCATCCGTGTTGTTCAGTACCTCTTCCACGCCATGAACCGCATAGGTGCCTTCAAAATAATCTGATTTCTTTCGGGTGATCTCATTGGTTTTGAGGGTCAGCTCTTCGGCCACACCGTCGTTGCGACCGGAAAAACAGATAGTACCTGCTTTGGCAACGGCCTGAACCATGGCCGGATCGATTGGTGTGGTAAGCGCCTTTTCAACGGCATCGGCAAGGGGCCCCATCTTGGCGTCCAGTTTGTCACCGCAGAATTCACCGAGGAGTGCTGCATAAAAGAGGGCTTGTTCCACCACGCTTTTAGTGGCAGCCACGGCATCCTCTTTTCCGCACGAGAGTACATAGGTGCGATCGCTCATGTATTCCAGTTTTGTGTTATGATTGGCGGTAAGACCGAAACGGCCCGAATGGCCCTTATTTTTGAGTTGATCGAACAGCGCAATGACTTCTTTGGTTTGTCCGGAATTGGACGCTGCAAAAATGGTCCAACCGTTGAGATTGTATTCCTGCGCTTGGCGCCCGCCTTCGGTGGCCAGTTCGAGTCTGAGCCCCTTTTTATAGGCCGTGGTTATGAGGTTTTTAGCGGGAAAGATGCGGCTGCTGCCTTCGCCGGTCAGAAAGAGACGGTCTGTGGTTTTCAGGGATTCGAGAACCGGACCGATTTCTTTGAGTTTGAATTGACGGACAACACCGGTGGTTTCAAGCATCTCACGGCAAAGGGCGAAGCGGCTGTATTTCTGTTCTTGGTTCATGAAGAGAATCCTTAGATTTTAAAGGGTTTGTAAGATAGTCTTGCATACTTGGGCAGCGCACCCACTAGCGGGCGTACATAATCCAAAAAGGCTTTGGTGACATCAAAACCATCCGCACTGATAAAATGGTCGGGCATGGGTTTGGCCTTTTCTGCCACATCAGATAATGGAGCCGTGCCGGTGGTTACCTTGTAACTTTTTCCTTTTGCCCGCTCTAAAGTGACCATGACCCCGCTCTGTCCTTTGGAGGCCAGTTTGACCGCTGTTTTGCCGCAAAGATAAGCTTCCTGAAAATCAAATGCTACCCCGCGATCCGCTGCGCACATGGGCAGGGATTCGGTAATCTGGAATTCACCCCGGAAGCCGAACTCATTGGCAATCAGCCGATGCAAAACCAAGGCTGCACTGGTCCCGCCCATTGCGCCGAATTCCACATTGTTGAATTTGTCGGTCACCTGGGAGGCGGAGACAGCCGTGCCGTCCGCATAGGCAATGCCTTCTCCGCAGACCACGGAAACAAACCCGAATTTGTCATACGCCGTCTTGACAGCCTTGAGAAAGGCAACTTTGTCAAAGGCGCGTTCCGGAAGCACTAAAACATGGGGAGCATCACCTTCTTTTTCGCGAGCCAGGGCCGTGGCGCCGGGGAGCCAGCCGGCTTTGCGGCCAATGCACTGAAAGACCGTGAATTGATCCACCTTTTGCATGTCGCGGCCCAGAACGCCGGCCTGTTGGACAGACAACGCCATGTAGCGGGCAGCAGAGGGAAAACCGGGCGTGTGATCTGTGCCGAAAAGATCATTGTCCACGGTCTTTGGAATGCCGACCCCGATAAGCTCGAAATTCTGTTTTGCCGCATAATCACTGACCCGATGGATGGTGTCCATCGTATCATTGCCGCCGATGAGGAACATATATCGAATATCGAATTTCTTGATCACTTCAAAAACACGGGGTAAATCCGCCTCTTTCAATTTGTAACGGCAGGAACCCAGAGCGGAAGAAGGAGTGCTGCGGAGACCTTTGACTGTGGAAACGGATTCAGCAGAGAGGTTGATGATGTTTTCCTGCATCAACCCTTCAATGCCGTAGCGCATGCCGAGAATTTTATTGAAACATTTTGACCCTTTAACCCCGTCAATCACACCGGCTAACGAGGCATTGATGACCGACGTTGGCCCTCCGGATTGTCCGATAATGGCATTTCCCTTCCTGCTCATATAGACTCCTTTTATTTTGAAACAAATCTGATTAATCGAGTGAAGAATTCCACATAAGCGTTTCCAATCTCCACCTCTTCGGCACCGGGCGCCTGGGCGGCAATGCGCTTTGTCCCCCAATCCACAAAGCCGCCGGACCAGTGGGGAGCAGCGTCGGATGCATAGGCCGCTGTTTTACCGAGCCCAAACTGTCCCAGTGTCAACAAAGGGGCCTTTTCTTTTTCAATAAAGTGCAGTTTTTCTTTGACTGATTTGACGGAGAGTTGACATATGGACAACAGAATCGGACAACCGGGTTTTGCCTTTAGACGATTAAAACCTGAGACGCAGGGCAGATGATCGGACAAGGGTAAACCCTTAAGCAGGGGATGCTCGGTTTCTTTTATTACCACACAAGGCGATGCGGTGTTGACCCGATCATCTTTGTTGCTTAACGTTACGGGCAGTGCTTGAGTAAGAGCATTCTTTTCATATCCGGCATTCAGACCCGTAAAGCTTTCCCAGCCGCCAATCATGAGAAGACCCATACCGTTCCGAACGCATGATAAAACACCCTTTACTTGAGAGGGGGTGAAGTTGTTGGCCGGATAGTCGCTGAGAATAATGGCCTTGTAATCTTTTTTCAGAAACCGGTCCTGGAATGTCTTATCAGACGGCAGATAATCAAAAGCGATCTTCGAATGGGCCATGACCCCGGCCAAGTAGGCGGCTGCTTTTTGCAGCGAGGTGTCGCCGAGATATAAGATCATAGGCATAAAATAATATTTGTTACCCCTTCCAGTGCCAGTAGACGTTTCTTCATTTTTCTACCTCCGCCAAATTGTCCCGGGGTGTTGTCTGCCCGTATGGTGCGGTGACAGGGTATGATGAGAGGAAAGGGATTGTTGGCGAGTGCCGTGCCGACTGCCCGGGCTGCACCCGGATGGCCGATTCTTTGTGCCAATCCCTTATAAGAAAGCGTACTTCCGCGCGGAACGGTTGCCTGGCCGCGAAGCACTTTTTCCTGGAACGGAGAACAGAGGTCCCATCTCAGCATGTCCAGCGAGAAATGAACCGCTTTTCCGGAAAGGAAATTGTGCAGTTGTCGGGCAATGGCATTGATTTCCGGGCAGACATTTGTTTTCAAATTCCGTTCAGCCTGTTTTCCGTCAATTCTTTGTTTGCCGGGAAGGAGAATCCGGGAGATTTTAATGGATCCCTCATGTTGGGACCAAATCAAGGACAACGTACCAAAAGGGGTTGAGACGGAATGATGAAACATTTTCCGATTACTGATTCAGAAAGCGTATCATCCATTGTCCGATTACCTTTGCATCGGACGGTTTGTCTAATGAGGCCGCTGCCTCTGCATGGCGCTCCACCCCGATAATAGGGATGCGCGGTTCCATGAGGGCGCTCAGATAATCCGGGGTGAATTCCGGGTGCCCTTGTATACCCAAGACCTGATTTCCCATGCAAAACATCTGATGCGGACAAAAATCGTTTCCGCCCAGAAGCTCGCTGCCGGGCGGAAGTATCTGGACCTGGTCCTGATGTGAGTAAAGGAGCGAAACCTCGGAAAGAGGCGGCTCCATCCAAGTCTTTTGTTTGAGAAGCGAAAAAGTCTTCAGGCCCACACCCCACCCTTTTTCAGACTTGACGGTTCGGCCGCCTAAGGCATGGGCCAGCATCTGGTGACCAAAGCAGATGCCGAGGAGCTTCTTTTTCGCGGAAAAGGCGTGTTGCGTGAAAGCAATCAACTGCTTGATCCAAACCGCTTCTTCATAAACGCTGGATTTGCTGCCCGTGATAAGATAAACGTCGCAATCGTCTACTGTCTTAGGGAAATGATTGGCCTGAAGATCGTAGATTCGGTTGATTGCAGGTAATCCCGACTTTTTAAGAAAAGCGGAAAAAATATCCGGATAATCGCCAAAGCGCGATTGGAGATCCGTGCGTGCATGGTCTGCCTGGAGAAGTCCAAAGGTCATAGGTTTACGCCTTTATTGTCGAGGTTCATATAAAAATAATCGACAATAAAAATTATTTTTGCAAACAGCATGAAACAAGACAATATTTGGGTTTTGCACACAAACTCCCCGCTCTGGGCGTGGCAGAGAAAACATATCGACCGCTCAGCCCTATTTCAAGAGGATCTTAATGGGTGTTCCAATTGCTGGTACACTTGGGGGGATAGAAATTTGACATTTTTCTTCTTTCAGGCTATCTTTCCATAAGGCACTACCTATTATGTTACAACTATATGTAAATCAACAAGTTGATTCTGCGGTGGAATGCCGTACCGCACTGATTGTAGACGATGATATCAGTCTTTGCCTATTAATAGGGCAATCCCTTGTTGAATCCAATCAAAACCTACTTGTTTTTTGCTCGGAGAATGCGGAAAATGCCCTTAAATGTGCAGACCATCTTTATTTTGATCTGCTTGTTGCTGATATGGATATGCCGGACCTTCCGGGAGATCAGCTTTTAAATTCTTTTCGCCGGAAATCACCGTCAACCCATCTGATAGCCATGACCGGTCATGGCGGAGATTATCTTTATCGCGCCGGTTTTATCCGTCCGCACGGATTCTTTGCCAAAAGTCCGGACATGACCCCTTTTCTGGAAATGGTCAATCTTGGCCTTTCTGAATCTGAAAAGCGCCGGAAGTTGTTATCCTGGGGTAATCGGTTTTCCAATATGGATCCCCAAACAGCAGCAATAAGCGAATCCCAAGGGGGAACAACCCTTCGGGAGTATATGGGTTATTCCCGAAGAGAATTCCAGATTTCAAGGCAGCGGACAATGGCGCTGGCCTTGTTGAAGACAGGGATGGAAGAGGAAACAGTCGGCAAACAGGTCTATCATGACACACAGGCCATGAAGCGATCCCTATCGGATTTGTTTGACTTATGCCAAGTGACGTTAAAATGATGAAAGTTGAGTGATATCAATAAATGGCCCACTGAACTCTAATATTGATTTTTTTGGATGATATGACTTATTATTTTCAATGTTTACTGGATAAGAAGGCAAAACAGCAGGTCCAATATTTCTATAAGTCTATATCATATATGCCACATATAATCTATTGTCGGGGGTTTTTATGATGAAGCAGAGTTATTGTAGGGTTTCAATCATTTTATCAGTGGCGCTATTGTTTTGTGGTCAAAGCCTTTTTGCAACAACGAAGCATGTCGGAACAGGTCAGGAATATACCACTATTCAGACTGCGATTAATGCGGTTTCTAATGGAGACACTGTTTTTATTCATAATGGCATCTATACCGGAACCGGAAACAAAAATATTATTATTTATGGGAAGCATCGCCTTGTTGTGCTGGGAGAGACCGTTGATAGTGTCGTTCTTGATTGTCAAAACAGCGGGTATGCTTTTTATTTAACGAATTCTTCTTCAATAGTATGTGATACCATTACTTTCCGGCATTTCACCATCAAGAACACTTTCAGTACACGGCCAGCCATTTCGGGCGGTGGAAGCGTGGCTGCTCAGAGAAATATTCATCTTTCTTGGATGAAATTTGAGAGCTGCCGTAACACAAGCGGCCACGGTGGTGCGATCAGCTTTCTGTATCTTCGAGGACATTGTAGTATCGATACCAGCCTATTCAAGGCCTGTTCTGTTATGACTGAAAATATGGCAGGGGGGGCCATTTATGAGTCCGGTGATGGCGGTACGGGTGTCTTATGCCATATTGTCCTGCATAATACGGTTTTTAAGGACTGCTATGCCACGCAGTATGGCGGTGCTGTCGGGATTGGCGGTCACGGGTCTGCGGATTCAATTTTTGTTTTCAATTGCAAGTTTCGGAACAATTACGCAAATAATACGGGGGGTGCCGTCGGTAATATAAGCGGTTATGGCGGTGTTTACTATTGGGGCGCAACCTCCTATTCCGGTCAGAGCGATTATATCTGCAATACCAGCGGCTCTGGTTCAAAACAGGTGAATTTCTATGTTACGAATGGAAAGCATGCCGAGTATTGCTATTGGAATAATGGGTCAGGGGTTATTGTCCCGGCGAATCCGGAAGATGTCAATTTCAATATTGTTCAATACAGAAGCCAGACTTCAGACTCTCTTGCGGATTCCTATTTTCCACAGTCGTACGATCTGTCCTATACGGTTGAATTTAAGTCCGGGTTTAATGAATATACAATAGGCACGTTAAACCCGGTCAATGTTACGGTTTCTGAAGTTTTCGGCAATGGGCCGTGGACGGTTATTTTCAATAATTCGCCGGATCTGTCCCGCATCGTTGTAAATGATTGTTTCACGGACGGCGGATTAGGTCAGTATAAATGGAAGATTGTTGCTGTAGATAATATTATCAAGAGCGTTGTGGTCATGAACAGTGACTATGCGAGTACAAACGCTCCTATACCATCATCTGGCAATATCAATCAAGCGAAAGTGGGGCGCTGGTTCTCTACCCTACAAGCCTGGGAAACTGCCCGCCAGGGTAACTTGGTTGCAGACAACCGTATTGAGAAGGGCATCTGCTACAACGACGGTGCCTTTACCTCATCTGTAACGATTT
>MGVN01000036.1:0-10000 GCA_001800515.1 Elusimicrobia bacterium RIFOXYB2_FULL_49_7
CAACGAACCTCTTGGCACCGCTCGAGACGGGCTTTTTGCCGACCCTTACCTTATCAAATGAGCGCGTGGCGGAACTGAACAGCAATAGCGGACATACCGTATTAATCGGGAACGCCGGCTCCGTCTATGAGGCCCCTTCCTCGTTGGTACTTGATTCCACGCCGCCGGTCTTAAGCCGCTTCCTTTTCCGGGATAACACCTGCAATCCGGATCACCCACGGAATGCCGTGACTATCGAATTCTCCGAACCGGTCCGGTATCGAAACTTTCCAAAAGTCGATAAGCTCATCGCCTTTACCCTTATCAACGGCGCAAAAGCGGACAGCCTTTTCCTTGCGCACGATGCAGTTGATGGACGGCGATCGGTTACGGATCTCCGAGACCTGGAAACATGGAATTTCAACGGAGAACCGGATAGAATGATGGCCTATGAAGCAGACTTACGTTCCGAAGCAAGCAATGACTTCCTGGCCAATGTCACACGGCTCCGTTTAGCCGCAGCAGGTCCCAAACAAATCTTGGATCTATCCGGCAATCCCAGCTGTCAGGGGAAAAACAGGCCGGTCACGTTGGCGCTTGAAGCAAGCAATACTTCCTATATCTGCGAGGTCAATGGGAACACCCTGGTCAACCGCCAATCCGCCATGAATTTCTCCTGGTCCTTATCGGAAAACGGCACCCTGAAGCCCGATTTCCCCTATTTCGGTTTTACCATCAATCTGGATCAACTCGTTAATCGCAACGGCCGGAACAGTATTAAAACAGGTGAAGTGACCATCGGCAATCGTCATTTCGTTATCATGGACCTCGATTCATCAACGACCTTTGTTCAAACCGAAGTAACGCTATTCGATATGCTGGGGAATATTGTGGCCGATGCAGTCAACCATCCCGCCTTAAAAGCGGAATACAACTTGAACGATGTGAAGCGTTACTTGGGATTGGACAAGTTGGAAAGCGATCTCGCTTTCCGTACCACGGAAGAAATAGAAGCCGCTTTCATCATCATTCCCGCTGAACACGCCGGGGAACCGGATACCTTAAGGCCGAAATATCCGGCCACCTTCTCCATTGATTACGAGTTCATGCTCAAGACCTGCGGACCCAAATCAGAACAGGTGGTTTGTGCACCGGCCTGGAACTGTCTCAACAACAAAGGCCGGCTTGTGGCACCCGGCGGCTATTTGGTCATCCAAAAAATCGTGGCCGGTAACCAGTTGGAAGAGGTCAAACGTAAACTGGTGGTGCGAAATACGGCAACAACGGGAAAAATCGGATTCTGAAAAAGGAGCTCAAAGACGTCCAAGCATCTTATAGGCAAGAATCCCTATCCATTCCTTGATAGCCTGGGTAGATAAGCATAAATTCTCCGCCCTGGGCAAACAGGAATACCAGTTATAGGATTTGTCCTCAATCAGATAATCGGTCGGGGCCGGAACCACCAGGAATCCGGCCTTTTTAAAAATCGCCACAGAACGGGGCATATGCATGCCCGATGTAACCAATACCACATTCAATCCTATTCCTTTCTCTGCCAATAAGGCCTTGGTATACAGCGCATTTTCGTAGGTATTACGCGCCTTGCCTTCCAAAAGAAGCACGGAATCCGGCAGTCCGAATTCCACCATGACAGCCCGCATATCATCCGCTTCCACCTGCCCGGGCAGGATAAAATCGATTCCACCGCCGGTTGCAATAACCCACGGCGCCACTCCCGCTTTATATAGCCGGATGGAATGGAAAAGTCTTTCTCCTGCCTCATTAAATTCAGCCTGATCCCGGGGAAAACGTTTCGGTCGTCCCGCCCCGCCCAGTGAAACAATGGCATCCCCTTTTATATCAGCTATCAATGGCGGCAAATATTGACGTTCCAGACTCTTCGCCAGTGTGAAAGCGACAATTTCTGTAGAGAATAGAAAAAGCGTCAGACCGCTTAACAGCAGACACCATAACGCTTGCCGCGTTTGCCGCATACAAAGGAGAGCCCCGCTTAAAAGAATAAGCAATAAGGCAAATCCCAAGGGATAGAAAAAAACCGGAATCAGTTTGGAAAGAAACAACATTGGTAAAAAATATAATTACTTTAGAGAGTGAGAGAGAATTTTATTATTTTCTGATTATGCATTTTGGTCAGGGTGTCATCCCAAAGAAATATCTCAAATACGACGCAGCCCGAGCGGCTATTCTTTCCGTTCCTTACGAAGGAACCGTGAGTTACGGAAAAGGAACCTCAAAAGGTCCCCGTAAAATCATTGAAGCCTCCCGCTATCTGGAATTCTTTGACGAAGAACTCGGCCTACTGAATTATCAAGCAGGGCTTACCACCTGCCCGCCTCTCAAGCCCGCTGCCACCCCACAAAAAATGGTGGAAGCCGTTCGACAATCCGCCCGTCAACTATTATCGGATGAGAAGTTCATCATCATGCTCGGAGGAGAACACTCCATCAGCTACGGGCTTTACCTGGCGCTTCGAGAACGCGTCAGAGATCTGTCCGTACTCCAAATTGATGCGCACGCTGATTTACGGACCACCTTTCAGGGAAGCCCCTTCAGTCATGCCTGTGTTATGCGTCGGATAGATGAATCTTGTCCGCGGACGGTGCAGGTGGGCATCCGCAGTTTTTGTGCCGAAGAAGCCCTCTTTATCCGGCAGAAAAAGAAACACCTTTTCATGGCCAAAGATATTCACGGAAAAACCGACTGGTTTGATCAGGCCATCCGCCGACTCTCACGCAACGTCTTTCTGACTATTGACATCGATGGGTTTGATCCCTCACTTGTCCCGCATACCGGCACGCCTGAGCCGGGGGGTCTCTTCTGGTATGAAACCCTGGCCTTTCTCAAACGTCTCTTTGAAAAAAGAAACGTCATTGCCTTCGATCTTGTCGAACTGGCGCCCACCTCCTTCAGCGCCCCTTCGGATTTTCTCGCTGCCCGTTTGGTCTATCGTCTGTTAGGTTATAAATTTAAAACTTTACTAAGTGCAGGTCAAAAATGAAAAGAAGACTCCTTGAAAAAATCAACAATCGGACGGCAACGGTCGCCGTGATCGGTCAAGGTTATGTCGGATTGCCGCTCGCTTTAGAATTCGCCAAAGCGGGATTTCACACCATTGGTATCGACATCGACGCAACCAAGGTCAAACGCATCCTCGCCGGCGACTCCTATATCGTCGACATTCCTTCTCTGGAACTCAAGCGGGTGGTAGATAGCGGCAAACTGACCGCCACCACGGAATTCTCCGCCATTCGGGAGGTGGACTGTATCTCCATCTGTGTCCCAACGCCGCTTCGAAAAAGCAAAGATCCGGACATTTCTTTCATTTGTGCATCGGTCGATGAAATCAAGAAATTCCTCCGTAAAGGCTCCCTGGTCGTACTCGAATCCACCACCTATCCCGGCACTACGGACGAGCTCATCCGTGAACCACTCGAAAAGATGGGATTTAAGACCGGTACGGATCTGTTTCTCTGCTTCTCCCCCGAGCGCGTAGACCCGGGCAATAAGCAGTATAATACCAAGAACACCCCTAAAGTCATCGGCGGCGCCACTCCCGCCTGTACAGAGTTGGGAAACGCATTG
Source organism: Elusimicrobia bacterium RIFOXYB2_FULL_49_7 (assembly GCA_001800515.1). The sequence goes on from MGVN01000036.1 coordinate 3,583, forward strand.
TATTGCACATGTATCGACACCGTCCACCCGGTCAATGGAACAGCGGAAGCGGAAATGGTCAAACTGCTTGAAAACACCTTTCGAGCGGTCAACATCGCCCTGGTCAATGAATTGCTGATGATGTGCGAACGGATGGGTATCGACATCTGGAATGTCATTCGCGCAGCAGCCACCAAACCCTTCGGCTTTATGCCTTTTTATCCGGGTCCCGGCATAGGCGGCCACTGTATTCCACTCGATCCCATGTACCTGAGCTGGAAAGCAAAGACCTATGACTTTTTCAACCGTTTCATTGAACTGGCCACGGATATTAACGGAAACATGCCTTATTATGTCATCCAACGTGTGGCCCGAGTCCTAAACCGCCATCGAAAAGCCGTCAATGGTTCTAAAATCCTGATTGTCGGTATGGCCTACAAGCCGAATATCGATGATCTACGCGAATCGCCCGGTCTGGAAATCTATCGTCTCCTCCAACGTGAGGGAGCGGAGGTCATTTTCAATGATCCTCATGCCCAAAGCTTCCGGGATTCGGAAGGTACAACCATTCAGAGCATGGAACTGACCCCGACAATGCTGCAAAAACAGGATCTTGCGGTTATTGCAACCAACCATCGCTCTTATGATTACGGGCTGATCGTTAAGCATACCCCGCTTATTTTAGATACACGAAACGCCTTACTGGACTTTCAATCCGAAAATATCGAGAAACTCTAAAAATGAAAACACTCGCCGGAAAACCTTTTGCTATCCATATCTGTCAAGCCCTTTCCGAGAAAAAAGGGGAAGACATCCGCCTCTTGGACCTTCGACAATGCTGCGCACCGTCCGATTATTATATCCTGGCCAGTGCTTCCTCCGAACCTCACTTACAAGCGCTGGCAGATCATGTCACCGATCTACTGGGCCCGGCAGGATATCCGCCACTTCATAGGGATATGACAAAAGGTAGCGGTTGGTACATTCTGGATTATTTCGACGTACTGGTTCACCTCTTTACAAAAGAGAAACGCTCCTATTATGATCTGGAAGATCTTTACTCGGATGCCCCCATTGAGACGTATGTAGAAAAGTCGCCCGCCGTCCCTGAGCAAACCATTAAGAAACGGATAAAAAGGCCCCGAAAAACGATTCCTAAGAAAAAAGCCACCACATCACGTTCCAAACGATCCCGCTAATCATCCTATGCTTCCTCTGTCTATTCTTATTGCGGAACGTCTTAAGAAAGCGATTGTCGAGACCTATCCGACCTTGTCGGATAGGGAAATCACCGTCCGACGGACGGACAACCCGCGTTTTGGCGATTATCAATCCGAATTCGCCCTATCGATTGCCAAAACCGTGGGACAAGCCCCCCTGCAGATCGCTCAAACAATTTTAGCCAAAGTAGATAGAACCGGTTTATTATCCAATACGGAGGCCGTTAAGCCCGGCTTCATGAACCTGACCGTCAGCACGGATTATCTCGGATATTTTGCAACTTCCATTGCGGAAAGCGGTCTAACAAACACCCGTACTATATTATCGGGTAAAAAAATTGTGCTTGATTATTCCAGTCCCAATGTGGCCAAAAGCATGCATATCGGTCACTTCCGCGCGACCATTACCGGAGACGCCCTCTGTCGCATGTTGCGTCATGCCGGCGCATCGGTTATTTCGGATAATCATATCGGTGATTGGGGCACTCAGTTCGGCAAGCTAATCGTTTCTTATAATCGTTGGTCTGACTTAGAGAATTATTCCGCCGCACCGGTCAAGGAATTGGAACGCCTCTATCAGAAATTTGAAAAAGAAAAAACCGATGAGCTTGAGAACTCGGCCAGAAATGAACTGGTCAAACTCCAACAAGGGGATCCTGACAACACCCGCTTATGGCGGGAATTCACCGCACATTCTTTGGCTGAGTTTAACGCTATTTATTCTCGTCTTGGAATCCAATTTGACTACATTTATGGTGAAAGCCATTACAATAGCATGCTCCCAAAGGTAGCTTCCACGCTCGAAAACACGGGCATTGCTTTTATCGATCAAGGTGCCCTTATCGTGGACACCGAAACCCGATATCAGATACACGGCCCCGTCATTGTCCGAAAACAAGATGGCGGTTTTGGATACGCCGCAACGGATTTGGCGACCCTGATGTTTCGATTGGATTCCTGGCATCCGGATGAAATCATCTATGTCACGGATTCGCGTCAGCGCGATCATTTTAAAAGCGTCTTCGCTATCTTCTCCGAATGGCAAAAAAACCATGCAATGGGTTTGCGACACGTCTTTTTCGGTTCCATCAAGGCACCGGATGGCCGAAGTTTTTCCACACGGGAAGGTAATGTCGTATTGTTTAACGAATTACTGGATGAGGCCATTACTCGAGCCCGTCAGGCAGTGGAGCAGAAAAATCCGTCCCTCTCTGAAGCAGAAAAAAAGCATATCGCCGATATCGTCGGTATCGCCTCGCTGAAATACGCCGAACTAAACCACGATCTAAAAACGGATACCCTCTTTGACTGGAACCGGATGCTCTCTTTTGAAGGCAATACAGCCCCATATTTACTCTATACTTACGCCCGAGCCCGCTCGGTCATTCGGAAACACGATGAAACGTTCGGTTCGATTCCCCTACCCAACCAAGTCAACCTGCAGGTCGAACAAGAAAAAAATATGCTATTAATGGCTGATTCCTTTCCTATAAAACTCGCTCAGGCGGTATCCGACCTCAAGCCCAATCACATAACAGAATATGTCTATCTTTTTGCGGCAGAATTCAATGTCTACTACAACCGGAATGACTGCCCGATTCTACGCGAAGCCGATGCAAAAGCAAGGATTTCCAGACTCTTTTTCTATCATCTTGTTTGCAACTATCTCCGCACTTGCCTGCAACTCCTGGGTATTGAAACGCTCGAAAAAATGTAACTTGGAGGAAATTATGTCATTACTCATCGTAGGCTCCATCGGAATGGATACCCTTATCACACCTAACGGTCGTGCCGATAACGTGTTGGGCGGCTCCGCCTCCTACGCCTCCGTATCCGCCTCTTTCTTTTCGCCGGTTCGCTTGGTAGGTATCGTGGGTGAGGATTTTCCCAAAAAGCATCTGACCCTTTTTAAACAGCGCCAAATTGATACCACCGGACTCGATATTGTCAAAAATGGAAAAACCTTTCGCTGGACCGGACGTTACCATGATAATTTCAGCGGCCGCGATACACTCGAAATCCAATTGAATGTCTTTGAAACTTTTCGCCCCATCCTTCCCGACATTTACCGCAAGACCCCTTATGTGCTTTTATCAAACATTGATCCGGACCTTCAGCTGTCTGTTCTCGATCAAATCACCACTCCCCGTTTTGTCGCCGCAGACACCATGAATCTCTGGCTTGATATCAAGCTGAAAGCCGTGAAGGAACTGATATCCAGAATTGATCTTATCGTGATGAATGATGAAGAAGCGGAACAGTATACCGGGAAGAAAAATGCGGTCGAGGCTGGGCGCGATATCCTTAAAAGTGGAATTCCTTTTGTGGTCATAAAAAAAGGGGCTCATGGAGCGCTTCTATTTTCAAAAAAATGCATCTTTCCTATTCCGGCGGTTCCGCTTGCGAAAGTTATCGATCCAACAGGCGCGGGTGACTGTTTCATAGGCGGCCTCATGGGTTATTTAGCAGGCCAAGGCAAATCCGATTTTCGCCACCTTCAAACGGGTGTTGTCCATGGAACGATTGCCGCCTCTTGCTGTGTGGAAAACTTCAGCCTTAATCGTCTTCGAAAAGTATCCAGTCAAGAACTGGGTAAACGTTTTAAGCTTTTCCAAAACCAATGCCGGTTTTAATTAAGTAGCTTCTCTTTTTTATTTAATTTCGGTTAAGTTATTTATTAGTTTTAGAGTATGATGTTTCCAAGAGTGGTTACCTGGGTTATTCTTGCCTTTAGCCTTGTCTTTTCTTTAGCAGATGAATCAGGCCAACGAAGCTATATTGGGGTCAATATTGCCTACCCTTCTATTGAAAATTATGTGCCTAAATCCAATCTTTCCCTTGTTTTCTTTGACAATTTTAATGTGGAAAAGTTTGATACCAACTGGTCTTTTTCCGGTTCACGTCTCTTCACCCTTGCAGAGCACGCCCTAAAAGCCCCAATGAAAACTCGAAAACAATTGCCGGCTTCCGCTTCGCTAACCTGCATAAAAGCCATTGACCTAACAAAAACACCCGCCAGATTGACCGTGGATATCTCCATTCCAAATCAGAACACGTCAATAACATCGGCCATTTATTTCATGCCGGAAAATGCCTCTTTTGATGAAAACGGCTTTCCCTCTGAATTCATTCGTTTTCTCAAGCGATCGAAAATTGAATTAGTCGAAGCCAAGTCTGGCAACAACCCAATTCATCTTCTCTGGGGGCGCAACAACGAAGTCTCTCCCGGTAAACGATCAAGCTATACATTAATTGTTGATAAGAAAATGGTAACCTTAGCAATAAATGGACGTTCCGTTTTTTGCGGAAAGCATGGAAACACATCCCTAAAAGGAGTACGCGCGGGTTTATTTAGCGCAACCAAAGGCGTCAGTTTCGCGGGCGGCAACATGGTATTTGACAATGTTACGATTGAAAGTGGGTCTGGTACTCCGTTTGAATCCGAAACTCAAGACGAAATACCCGACTCAAATGAAGAGCCTTCTCCTATTGCACCATGATTCTTTTTAGCGTATTATTTTTCGGAGTATGGAAGGAAACAAAATCATGCGTTTAGGATTACCCCTCTTAATATTCTTGCTCCTTCTGCCATCCTTGCTGGCAATCGGCTGCAAAAAAGTTGAAAACACCACTCCTCGCTATAATAAAAGCGCATGTTTAATATGTAACCGCATGTTCCATGAAAAGGAAGCCGGTAAATGCCTCTATTGTAAAGGATCCGGAACCTGTAGTTTCTGCCAAGGAAAAGGCACCCGCCTGGAAGGCAAAAAAGGAGCAAGTTATGAAACCATCTGTTCGTTCTGCAATGGAACCGGCAAATGCCATTACTGCGAAAGTTCCGGAAAATGCTCTACCTGCAAGGGAACCGGCCACTATGTTCCAATAGACCAACCCGATAGTAACGCCACTCTAAAAGACCAGAATACAAAAGGTAACAATTGATGACAAAATTAATGGTTCTAATATTCTTATTAACGTCAACATTATTCTCCTCAGAAAACACCGGAATTCATGTTCAACCTCGAAAACTCATCAATTGTTTGACTGCAGGTTCCTTGCCCAAAGGGCACTATGACGTTAATTTTAATTTTTCCCAAGGCGGTAGTCTAAATTCAGCAATTGATGTCGGTTTAACCAACCGCTTATCTCTTGGTATCGCCTACCAAGTCATGGGACTTATCGGACAAGATGATATCCGAGGCCAATCTTTTCCCGGCGGATTCTTAAAATACCGTCTTATTGAAGAATCTTATAGTTTTCCCGCATTTGCACTGGGTTTTGAGTCTCAAGGATCCGGATATTTTTTCAAAAAAAGCATGAGCGAGTATTATTTCCCCAGGTTCTATTATAAATCAAAAGGTCTATTCGCTTCTCTTTCTAAAAGTTATTTATTAATCGGCATGCCGCTCGGGTTTCATCTTGAAGGCAATTATAGTTTTATTGACAACCAAGCCGATTCAGAATTAAAGAATAGGCATCCCGACGTCTCTTGTGGCATGGATATAGGAATAAATGATGAAATTTCATTGCTTATTGAATACGATGCCGCTCTTGATGACAATAATACTCGTAACCCTTTAAAGGGTTATTTAAACACTGGCCTGCGGTGGTTTATTGTCAGTTCGTTGGTAATCGAAATCGATCTTATTGACCTTCTTGAAAACAAGGATATGATTGATGAATTCGGCAATAAACATGCTCAAGAGATGAGTCGCGAAGTAAGAATCAGCTATATTGACCGATTTTAACGCTTCTCTTCCGCACCCTCAATAATATCACTGATAATGTATTCCGGACGTCCTTTTATTTCTTCAAACATGCTGCCGATGTATTCTCCAATAACACCAATCGTTAGCAACTGAACTCCCCCAGAAAATACAATAAGCACCGCTGTTGATGCCCATCCAGGAATAGGAATGGAGTTGTTGTACTTTCGAATAAAAATGTAAACAATAAAAACCAACCCTATAAGGATACTGATAAACCCAGTCGTTACAGCCATCCCAAGAGGTTTTTTAGTAAAATAAATCAAAGAATTCTTTGCAAGCGCCCAAAGCTTAAGAAAAGGATATTTCGTCTTGCCGGCAAATCTTGCGTCTCGCTCATAAGGAAGCGGAACTTGCTTATATCCGATAAAAGCAATAAGCCCCCGTACATATTTCCTTTTTTCCTTTAAAGCCTTAAACTCTTTCATTATCCTCTTATCAATTAGCCTAAAA
>MGVN01000036.1:12500-14680 GCA_001800515.1 Elusimicrobia bacterium RIFOXYB2_FULL_49_7
CATCAGACGAATCCTTTGCAAGCCCATAGCTTCGGCGACATGCTTGAGTCCCGGTCATTTTCGGCGCAAAATCACTTGACTAGTGAGCTATTACGCTTTCTTTAAATGATGGCTGCTTCTAAGCCAACATCCTAGTTGTCTGTGTAACTTCACATCCTTAACCACTTAGCATGTACTCCAGGGCCTTAGCTGATGATCTGGGTTGTTTCCCTCTCGACCACGGATCTTAGCACTCGTAGTCTGTCTCCTGCGAAACAAGTGAACGGAATTCGTAGTTTGAAATGGGTTTGGTAGACCGGTAAGTCCCCTAGTCCAATCAGAGCTCTACCTCCGCCACTCTTTAGCGCAAGGCTATACCTAAATATATTTCGGGAAGAACGAGCTATCCCCCAGTTTGATTAGTCTTTCACCCCTAACCACAGCTCATCCGAGAAGTTTTCAACCTTCATCAGTTCGGGCCTTCACTTGGTTTTACCCAAGTTTCACCCTGGCCATGGCTAGATCACTAGGCTTCGCGTCTACTGCACAAAACTAATAGCCCTATTCAGACTCGCTTTCGCTACGGCTCCGCATTTAACATGCTTAACCTCGCTTCATACAGTAACTCGCTGGTTCATTAAGCAAAAGGCACGCCGTCATCCCGCCGAAGCGAGACTCCGACCGCTTGTAGGCATACGGTTTCAGGTACTATTTCACTCCCCGCTAGGGGTACTTTTCACCTTTCCCTCACGGTACTTGTTCACTATCGGTCGTTGGAGAGTATTTAGCCTTACGAGATGGTCCTCGCAGATTCACACAAGATTCCACGTGTCCCGTGCTACTTGGGTATTTAACAGAAGAGTCCTCTATTCTTTCGTCTACTGGACTATCACCATCTATGGTAGTGTTTTCCAACACGCTTCGACTAAAATGAGGTTTTTTAACTCTTCCTTCAATCCATTCATTGAAACGTTAAACCCCGCTACCCCCTGCGCATAACGCAAATGGACTATCACATGCACAAGGTTTAGGCTATTGCTCGTTCGCTCGCCACTACTAAAGCAATCGTTGATTTACTTTCTTTTCCAGAGGGTACTGAGATGTTTCACTTCCCCCCGTTAGTTCCATCCAGACTATGAATTCATCCGGTGGCGTTCCAGCATAACCTGGAACAGGTTGCCCCATTCGGAAATCCCCGGGTCAAAGGATGTTTGCTCCTCACCGAGGCTTATCGCAGCTTACCACGTCCTTCATCACCTTCCAACGCCAAGGCATTCACCATACGCCCTTTGTCACTTGATCAAATTCCAGATAGTAAATTCAGAACTTTACAAGCAACTCATAGCGATAACAGAAATTGTTGCCGATTATTACCTTTAGTTATTAGGTTTCACACTTGAGATGTCAAAGAGCGATTTTATATCTCAAACACTTTCGTGTTTAATTCTATTACAGCATTCCTGGAGCTGAGGGGGGTCGAACCCCTGACCCCTAGCTTGCAAAGCTAATGCTCTACCAACTGAGCTACAGCCCCTAAAAAAAATGGGCCTGGGTAGATTTGAACTACCGACCCCCGCCTTATCAGAGCGATGCTCTAACCAACTGAGCTACAAGCCCTAATCGCTAAATAAAAATTAGATATCGTGTATGATTCGAGTTTCAATCTCCCCAGGTCAATCCTAACACCGTCATTATTCATGACGGGCTTGAATTTTTATACTCCTTAGAAAGGAGGTGATCCAGCCGCACCTTCCGGTACGGCTACCTTGTTACGACTTAGCCCCAATCACCGGTTTTACTTTAGGGGCGCCCTCCTTACGGTTCAGGCAACCATTTTGAGTACTCCCGGCTTTCATGGCTTGACGGGCGGTGTGTACAAGGCCCGATAACGTATTCACCGCGGCGTATCTGATCCGCGATTACTAGCGATTCCAACTTCATGGAGTCGAATTGCAGACTCCAATCCGAACTGAGACCGGCTTTTTGAGATTAGCTCCACCTTGCGGCATTGCGACCCTCTGTACCGGCCATTGTAGCACGTGTGTAGCCCTGGACGTAAGGGCCATGAGGACTTGACGTCATCCTCACCTTCCTCCTCAAAAAAGAGGCAGTCTTCTGTGAGTCCCCGGCATTATCCGCTGGTAACACAGAACAAGGGTTGCGCTCGTTGCGGGACTTAACCCAACATCTCACGACACGAG
>MGVN01000037.1:0-3130 GCA_001800515.1 Elusimicrobia bacterium RIFOXYB2_FULL_49_7
CTGTTTTGCGTTTGACATTTTTATGTCGTCTTTCGTTACCACGCTTACGCTGACGGGAAGTTTTTCTATTTCCTGTTCATAACCCGAAGGCGTTACGGCTTTCCTTGTAAGCGAAAGATAAACGTCCGATGAGAATACGCACGGCGGTATTGACACTGCTATTGCGATTACAACCAGTTTCGATTTCATGTTGACGGCTCCCGTAATGGTGTCTCTAAGCAATTGGGTGCGGCACGTTCGGGGAACGTGCCCTACAGCGACAGGGGTTAATGTATACATTTTTATTAATCGTGCTACGGTGGGGCAAAAAAAATCAGGCTCCCGCTATTCTGAGCGAGCTTTGCTTTACGCCTTTCGCGGCTTTTATGCGGTTGGCGAGTTTTTCTATCATACGCTTGCCTCCTTTAACTATTACGATTTCAAAACAGTCGTGGTGGTTAAGATGTATGTGCTGCGAAGAAAGTATTACGTCCTGAAAATCATGCTGGATGTCGGTAAGCTTGTTTAAAACCTCGCGCTTATGGTGGTCGTAAACTATGTCGATCGAACCGACAACCTCGGCGGTATCTTTCGATATTTCGCTTTCAATAATCGCCTGCCGGATAAAATCCTCTATGGCTTTGGAGCGCGTGGGATAATCGCGCCCGCGTATTACCGCGTCGAATTTATCAAGCAAATCCTTCTCTATGGAAACACCGAAACGTATAAGCATAATGAACCTGCGTGCAGCAATCTGCGAGGAATGCGGCATCACACAAATTTTACTTCCAGCTTTTTTCCAAAAACCTCAGCCACCTTTTCCAATGTATTCAGCGATGGCCGGTAATCCGTTTTTTCCATTCTCGCGACCGCCTGCTGTTTAGTATGAAGAAGCTTTGCCAGCTTCGCTTGCGACATATGGCGCTTCTGACGTAACTCAACAATCTGGTGCGCAATCATAAGGCGTCTGGCTTCGCGCTCATATTGTTTGCGTGCCGCCGGTGTTTTTATAAAATCTTTCTCCATATTCGCGGTTCAAGATGACCAAAAGTAATACGTAATTCGTAAATCTTATCTCTCAATAAAGCAGCGCGAGGCCGCTTCGCAAGCGGACCAACTGACTGAAGATAGTTAATATGCCCGATTACCTTTATGCGCACGTTATCAGGCAATGCGGCCAGAAACTCCTTGAAATGGTTCTTGCCGGAAGAAGAGACATGTGCGATCACGTTATACATGTCTTTCTTTTACGTTAACTATACAACATAAATGATGTTATGTCAATAGTTGCAATAGCAGGCAGGCGCAAGACCTGCTTCTTACAGATAAACGCGGGGACGGCGGTTTACCCGGAGATGAGGATGCTGCGGAATTCTTTCACTGAGATTCCGCCGCTTCGTTTTATTTTTTCTTCGAGGGTTTTGCCGTCTATCAGCGGCGGGAGGCCGTTGCAGAGCTCGAGAATGGCGAAGGTGATAAGCTCGTCGTTGCGGCGGCCGGCATCCCTGGATAATGCAAACAGGTTTGCGCCTTTTATTGCAACTACGTCCATCCATGTATCCGCTTCCGCGGCGGTCGCGCCGGAAAGCCGCCCCAGCGCGCGCTCGACGTAAGGGTTATAATTGTTGGCAAACACGTTTTCAACAAGCCGGTTGTCCCGCAGGCCGGCTTTTACGACGAATTCCCTTATTGCGCCGGCGTCAAGCAACTCACCCAGGCTTAATGATAATACCAGGAAAGCAAGGCCTTCGCGTGTGTTCACATTCCTTGAAATAATTTCATCTTCCGCCTGCGCATTTGCAAGTGAGTCCATTCTGGTTGACAGGTTGCCGAGCAGCCGTTTAATCTCATTTCTTTCGCTCCCGGGCTCCATAATCATCCAATAATTTGCAAGGTATGCCATGGTTTTAAGATCAAGATTGCCGCTTCCTTTTGAAATGGCTCCTCCGGCCTCATTTATATCGGCGCCGGCATCCCTGATTAGACTGCTTTTCCAGTTTTTCCACAATTCATCGTCGCCGGATTTTTTCAATGCCTCGACAAACATCAACCTGAACAGTAACCGTTCGTGTACCGTTCTTTCCGAATTTATCTCGCCATGGAGAGCGTCAAGCAACCTGGCTCTGTCGCTGCGGTTCAGCAAGCGGAGCTCGCCGGCTAGTATGCCCAGCCTTTGTTCGAGGGTCAGCGCCGGGTTAAGGTATGGCGAGCCGTCGGCATTATAAAGAATGTCCCTGCTTCTTGCAAGCAGGGCGTTTTCAAGCGCTTCCTGGCGCCGGGCGGAAATTTTCTCTGACTTTACGTCCACGCCGCTGTTACGCACAAGCATGGTAACCGCAAGCCCGTGCATCGCGCCTTTGATTCGCGCCACGTATGCCATGGCGGTGTTTACATCCTGCGCTTTTTCTATTTCGGCAAGCGATTGCCTTATTTCGCACTCGTTTTCAAGGCCGGCTTCCCTGGCCATCCTGCCGATATTTGCAGCCACTTCGGCAGCGTTGAATTTATCTTTGGCAAGGTTCAGCGCCTCGTCGGCGGCATCAATAATGGCTATCACGGCAGGCAGCTTGCGCTGCAGGCTGTTTCTTGCCTCATCATCAAGGGCACCCGCGGCGGCGCGGCCTGCGCTTCTTCCCTCACGGAAAAGCCCTTCAACCGTTGTAACCCGGCTTATGCCTATGCCGCGCGAGACGACGGTTAAAAGCCCGATGATGCTCAGCTTATCGGCGTCGAACGCCGCTACGGCTTCCACGTCCCCGTTGTCGGAAACGCTGCCCATCTCGTAAACTACCGTTTCCACGCCGCTTATCGATGCGGCGGCGGCTATGCGTTTTAACGCCGCCTCAACCATAACATCACCCAAGCCGGCGTCTTTAAGCGTCTGTCTAAGCGCCGCCGTGTCGATGTTTGGCGAGGCGCCGCTGTCTTTTATATTCCCGATCACGTCTTTTGCCGCGGCTTCTATGGCGTCAAGGCTCATGCTTTTCGTAATTTTGTTTTTGAGATCAAGTTCGACATAAGCCTCGAAGGCGGGGAAGCTCTTTATGCGCCGGATAACGGCCTCGTCGGCATTGCAGACAATCATTACTTTTGTTTCCGGCGATATGCCACCCATCTTTACGCCCGCAGTTATACCGTTTTCAAGCTTGCC
>MGVN01000037.1:3179-5895 GCA_001800515.1 Elusimicrobia bacterium RIFOXYB2_FULL_49_7
GTATTGGGCCGCGTAAGCGCCGGCGGTTTCGTTGATCTCCGGATTAACATTTATTGCTTTATTAAAATTTGACATGGAATAATTTCTGTACAATATTTTTACGACACCACTTATAACATCACTTATCAGCTTTTCGCGTTCGTCCTTACTGCCTCTTTTGGCGGGGTCGTTTAAGAATTCGTTTATTTTTTCCCTGGCTGCCGCAAGTTCTCCCTTTGTGTCCCTGTGGGCAACCCTGGCGTCGAATATTCTATTCAAGGTTTCGCTTCCGGCAACGTCCTCCAGTTTAAGCACGCGGTCAATCAGCGAGATCCAGTCAATGCCGCCCACAAGGTCAACGTGGGGATAGCGCACCGGGTCAATGCTCTGCCCCGTATGCTCCACGGCAAGGCCTGCGACGAAACGCTTTATCTCGCCCGCCTTTTGCATACGCGCCGCAATTTCCCTGATATTTCCGACGGAAAGCACTGATTTTAACGTCAGCGCCGCATTCGTGCGAACGCCGCCCCAGCCGCTGTTTTTCTTGCGCTCAAGCTCTAACTGCTTTATCTGGCGCACGTTGGATTCGTACTGCAAGCCGATTTCGTCATAATGATTTTCATCACCCAATGCGCCAAGGCCGGCCGGCACGATTTTTGCATAGCCCTCGTCGCCGGAGGCCTCGATTACCTGTCCGAGGCCGGCCGCATCATCCATGTGAATCGCCCCGACATCGCCGCCGAATCCCAAGGTGCTGAATATCCCGTTTTCAAACGCGCCCTTTTCGACTTTGTCGCGTAAAATCGAAAGCGCCACATCAGGAAGAAGCTCCGCATCGTTGCCGCCACCGGTTTCGTCGTGGTAGCAAACAAGCAGGCCCCGCCTTTTGCCCTTGCCTGCTATTCTGTAATAAAGTTTTACGGTTCTGTCGCCGGCTATATTAAGAACGTTTGTACCGTCCTCAATCGCTTTTAATTCCAGGAGATCCGTTTTCGAAACATCAACACTGTTATTTTCATCAAGCATATCGGATGTAACGGGCGAGATCATTACGGGTTTGGTTTTATAATGGCTGCTCATTACCGCCACCGCCGCGGCTTTTTTATAAAGAGCGTCCTGATCCTGGCCTTCTGCCGGAGAAAACGCGATGATGTCCGCTTTCCCGGCAATATTGTCGGCGGCATTTGCTTCGGCGCCTGTAACCCTGCTTGTTACTTTCATTGCACTTTTAACGGGATTTGCGGCAGTGGCTGCCGATTTGCCGATACCGGAAGAATACGCGCCTGACATAATATATGAAAATCCGAAAGCTGCGCCAAGGCCGATTACCGCTGCACCGGCAAATGACATGCCAAGCGTTAGCAATAAATATCCTGCAAGACCGCCGGCAAGCGCGGGGACGCCATGGGCTATGGCAAAGGCGGCTGGCTCGCTTTCTACGCCGGCAAGGTGCAGCTTCTCGTGCCGGAGGCCGCCGAGGGCGTAGAGCGCGAAATTCTGGATAATTAAAGGAAACTTCAGGAAATTTGCGTTTGTTTTGATTTGGTTGTTTGCGGGGTCCGCTTCGAACAGATACTTCGCGCCTTCCACGGGAACGAGCTTTATGCCGCCGGCTGTCCTTTCCAACGCAGGCCCGGCGCGCGGGCTGACGTTTTCCACAATAAGCGCACTAAGCCACACAAGGCCGGCGAACGCGCCCGCAGCCCCGGCCATGGCGCCCACTGCCTCAGCAGTATCCACCTGGTGTCCGGTTAAATAATTCACCGCAACCGCCGCCAAAGCCGCAACCAGGGTAATAATCCCCACAACTCGCCCAGCCTCGGAGGATTTGATATTCAACATTTGTGCGGCATTATTCCTATTGACATTTCCTAATCGAATTATACTTATTGCTTCTTGAACCAAAGGACGCATGTCCTTTGAAAGTGCTCTTTCTCTTTTCCTGGCATCATTTTGCCTTAAGTAATCATAAACGAAATTGACCATTTTTTGCGCACTTATGGCAACAGGGTGTTCATAATTATGATCTGAAGAAACCCTTTGCGCCAGCGTTCTAACAGTCTTTTTTATTTCAGCAGTACCGGCATTTGAAGCATCTTCGACTCCAATAAGCTGTCCTAGCGTATCAAATACTTCATTATTGCTTTGGTAAGGTAAGGATTCCCAATCAATGATTGAAAAACGCGAAATTACATCTTTGATAGCTTTACCATTTTCAGTGGTTTCAATATCCAGTCTCCAATCTGCCGGCTTATCAGTACGATGCGCACGGGTTTTTTCGGCCGCTGGTTTTCCTCCCATAAATATCCGCTCAAATTCCTGCCAATCGAATCCATCCCACCGTGAATCTCTATCTCTCCGCTCATCTCTTCCCCTATCACTTTTTGATTCTTTCTCAGCCTCAAAGTGAATATCCTCTTGCCGAATGCCTTCAATATGACGTTTACGCAAGTATTCTATTATTCTATAGTAATGTCCGATATTAGCATTGTTCGTGACTTTTAATAAGACAAAAAATTCAGCATCGTAATAAACATCCTGGTAAACCCGGCCTTTGTCATTTAATTTTTTCATTAACGGCACCGAAATTTTTTCCCGCTCAAGAAAATCTCTATGCCAATCTCCGGTAAATGCTTCCATGGCCGGAATGTACTCTTTCTCAAGAAAATCAATTATATTACGGGCAACTTCCGGTTTAGCTTCCTTGCCTTTTTCTCTTGAAAACTTTGAATACCAA
>MGVN01000037.1:5967-6109 GCA_001800515.1 Elusimicrobia bacterium RIFOXYB2_FULL_49_7
CCTGGAATTAGCATTATGGCGGGCTGCTGCACGGCGTAAATCGCATCCGGCGAGGGGGATGCGTGCGCGTATAAGGCGCCGCCAAGTACGAACATCAGTGCAAATGAAAGGATTTTATTGACGGCGGGGACAAATGATGATT
>MGVN01000038.1:0-2555 GCA_001800515.1 Elusimicrobia bacterium RIFOXYB2_FULL_49_7
GTTTTTGCGGAGTTTTTTGACTTTAGTCCGTGATGCCGGAAAACTCACGCATCCTCCCCATAATCGATGAGTTTGAACAAACGCGATAACCCGGCGTTTTCAATCAGGGAACGGACATATCCGTCCGTATTCGCCAGGGCGATTTCAACCCCTTGAGGACCCAAGTGCTTACGTGAAAAAAGCAGGACCCCAAGCGACGCACTGTCCATCATGGTCGTTTTTCGCATATCCAGAATGATCTCCTTGACACCCCGGCGGGCCAATTCATTCACTGTACGCGATAATTCTCCGGATTCGTTCCGAAACATCTTGGGCGGCATGACGACCAGGGCACGTCCGCGGTCCTTCTCAATCCGAGTCTTCATTATTGGAACCCTCCGGATAACCCGATATTAGGAAAATGGGCGTCCCGGCAGAGATCCATGACGCCGACGATATCTTCATAGAGGACTTCCTGTTCGATAATCAATACAATATCCTCCTGTTTGGGATAACGAATTTTGACCGCCCGAAGCACCTTGTTCAGTGCATCCAGATCATATTTGCCGTTTCGTTTTGCAATGAGCGGCATCACCTGTCCGGTACCGGTTACCGTAAGCCCGGCGTCGGTCAGTGCAATGGAGATGTCGAGCGTCTCCTGTTCTCCGGCCTTCTGATCCGAAGCCGAATTGGCATCGCCCTCTTCCATTGCAGGCGGCAGAGAAAAAGAAATGGCCGAGATTTGTGTAAAAACAGCCATGGAAACAAGAAAGGGAATAAGGACCACTAACAGATTCATCACCGGTGTGACATCCAAATCAACGTCTTCCACCAGACTGCTTAAAGCCTTTTCCTTCCGTTTGGAGGGTTGAAACGCCATGCGGTTTCCCTATCGACCGGACCGCTGGACAAAGAGAAAGTTCAATAATCTGACCGAACTTTCATCGATATCTTCGATAAGGATATTGGCCTTGGAAGATAAGACTGAAAAGGCAATCATGTTGGGAATACCCACCATCAGCCCAAATGCGGTCGTATTCATGGCTTGCGAGATACCAAGCGCCAGAAGAGTCGCTTTTTGAGCCGGGTCTGCTGTTGCCAACGCATTAAACGCGGAGATCAGACCCGTGATGGTTCCCAGAAGACCCATTAAAGTGGCCACATTAGCGATCAGGGAGAGATAATGGGTTCGTCGTTGGATTTTGGGGAGTTCGCGCAAAGCGGTTTCATCCACCGCATTCTGAATCTCCTCATTCGACAAACCCTGCTCAAAATGCCAAAGCGCGGATTCCAGGAGCACGGCCAAAGGCGATTTTAACTGAGTACAAAGCTTGCGGGCATCGCCCACCTTATCGCTTCGAACCAATTTAGTCAGCGACGCAAGAAGCGATTTGGAATTGGTGCGGCAACGGATATACAAGAAAAAGCCGCGTTCCATCATGATGGCAAGTCCAAAAGCGGAGACGCCCAAGATAACCCACATGAACGGGCCGCCTTCCTGCATGAATTTTGCGATGTTCTCAAACATGTTGGGATCACTCCTTTTCTTTTTTATGATCGTAATATAAATACGATTGGATATTAATATTATAGTATTAAATATATCTTGACCGGGAAAAGGTTGTCAATCCTTTTCAAATCAGGGGGATAGGCCTTTTTGCCGTCTCTTCTTGCCGAAAAACAAATGAACCATCTCAATTCCACCCCCCATTATCCCATATATTACGGAAATACCAAATCCAATCAGAGAAATAAGGATCGCTTGTTCGGCAGACACCCCGCATTGGCCCAGAAAAAAAACAAAACAGGATTCCCGAACCCCCAGCCCTTGAATAACAAAGGGCACGGCCGAGGAAAGATAGCTGACCGTTGGCAAAAGAAGGATCAGGCCGATCGGTAAAACCACACCCAGGCTTCTGGCCGTACACCAGACCGCCAACCCGTGCAAAACGATAAGAACAAGACTTTGGATCAGCAACGCCAGTTTTTCCCTTCGTGAAATAGCGGCCAAGCGAACCACAGCCCTATACAGATGGCGAATCCATCGCCTGACAACCTGATAGCGCAGCGTATGCGCTCTTTTCCCGCCCGCACAGGAAAGCCGGATCAGGAAGGCCCGTATGGCCGTTTTATCAAAAAGGATTTGATTGACAACAAGCAACCCGACAATAATCGCCGCCAAAACGATAAGGCCCGACATGTTCAAATGGCCCCGAAAAACAAGCCCAAGACCCGCCCCGCCAAGAATCAAACGCAATACGAGCTGAAGGGTCCGGACACGAGCCATCCCAATGGCCACATTCTCCTTACAAATGCCGGCTTGGGCCAGTCTGTGCCATTTGATTAAAACGGAAAAGGGCCTGGGAATAAACAAATCATAGAACAAAACAGAGAACGAGATGGTGAGAAGGCGCCATCGGGATAAGGTCCGCTTGGTCTCCGCCAGACAGATACGAAGCGCCTCATTGGACAATCCCACCATCAGGAGTCCGACCGTACCGGCCGCCATAAGCCACAGTGGCTTGACACTCGTCAATGCATGGGTCAGGCCGCTCCAATCCAACCTGCGTGACAAA
>MGVN01000038.1:2577-16919 GCA_001800515.1 Elusimicrobia bacterium RIFOXYB2_FULL_49_7
GGCGTATCCTCAACAGCGTAAAGTAATGGGGCATCCGGCATAAACGGACGGAATCGACCCGACTTGAGCACACGACGCAATCGCTCGGTCAGCAAAAACCGTGTCCAGCCTGGAGTGGATTGAGCGGCTGCCTTGGCATCCTGATAATCCGTTAAAAACAAAGGACCCATTTGCCACCAAAGCTTCTGATAATCCGAACCAGCAGGCATCCACCCATCCTCCTTTATGCGTCTTGCCGCATTCACAATACCTGCCAACCCATCCGGACAGAGGTCCAGAATCCGCGTCATTTTGGCATGGGCCATAACAGGCAATTCCTTTTTTTTCAGCAATCGGAAGATGACCATCGCCTCTACGGCTTTAACCCATTGCAGCAAAACCCAGCGGCAATAGGCGGACTCGTGATCATAGCGGCTTTGTTGCGGATAAGATTGGAGCCAGCAAACGATTCGGTTGGAAAACAGCGTCCATTGATCAAAAGCTGAGATAGCCTGAGGTGATAAAAAAGGCGCTTTCGCAAAACAATCCCGGCCGGATAAAAGAAGATGAGCCTGCTGTGCTTCATACAGGAAAAGAGTGGGTTTGAGTCTTTTAAAATCCGACGCAAAAAGGGAGATGATATCCACCGGTGTTTGTACCGTCTGCGAAAGCACGACTTTCAATCGCCGATAAGAATGAAAGTTCAGCAAAAACGACCGCGCGCTTTTCCAGACAATCAACAAATCATAATCGTTTTCCGGTTCTCCTTTCGGGTCAATCCGTCCCTCCCCCTTGGCAAAGCCGCCGACCAACATCAGAGAGATGACCGGTGGGCAATGGCGGTGAAAAAGAAAGACAATCCGCTCCAACTCCTTCCGGACCGTATCCGGCAAATCACTTAAACGGATCAAGACAGCCTCCTGCCCAAGCATCGGCCGATCAACTGAGAAAGCCGATAAGGAAAATAACGCCACCCGAACAAAAACAGGCCGCTCTTCCGGATGCGTCTCACATCCTCCTGCCAGTCGGAAAAACAAAATCGTTTGACCGGAACCGCACCAAGTTCCTTTTTCAAACAACGGAACGCACGGGCGGAACGGCGGCTCTGGAGAAAAGCGTCATAAAAAGAGACCGGATGAGCATGGGCCACGGCCGCAGCGGACACATAAGCAATCTTCCCTCCTTTGGCCAGCAATTGTTGGGACCACAGATGATCTTCCGCATAGGACAAGGTTTCATGAAAAGGGTTTGCCTCCCATACCCGACGTTTCAGGGCCCCATTCGCACATGAAAAGGCGCACGCCGAGTCAGGCGTATTAAACAGGAGATCGGTTTCGGGAAAAAGAGATGCTTGGGTTCTTTCGTCAAACGGGTTGATCCCCGGCAATGAGATCTGACGGCCATAAGCGGCCTCAATATCCGGTCTATCAAGCGGCGTAATCAATCGGACAAGCCAGTCCGTTGACATGGGCGGACAATGAGAGGAGAGACAGACTATTCGGTCGCCCTCTGCGGCTTGAATCCCCAGGTTCAAACTCCTCCCATACGTAAAAGTTCCGGGCACCATGTTCACCAAACGCCCGGGGCGTTCCATAAGGGCGTTTCGGATAATCGCACGGGTCGTTTCTGCAGAGCCGCTGTCCACAAAAACCCATTCAAAAGGAGGTGTTCCCACCTGTTGTGCCACCGCAGCCAAAGTAACGGAAAGCGCCTCCGGTTCGTTGAAGGTCCGGATAATAATGGATATCATAAACAATCCATAACCTTCCCGGTCATGGCCCGTTCATCCATTTCAACGGAGAGCAGTTTGGCCAAGGTCGGACAGATATCGACCATCGGAACCGCTTTACCGCTTTTCCCGGTTTGTTGCAAATCGGGCGAAGCGAGTAAAAAAGCGGCCCGATTGTCCGCATCATCCGGCAAATAACCATGCATGCCCATGACTTGCTTCTCGGCCTGGAAGATATTGGGCAAAAAGAGCGTGCCGGGAGGCGCGATAAAAAGATGGGTTCCATACCATGGTGTTTTAAAACGAATTCCATACCGACTGCGTTGTTCCGCGGAAATCAGACGCCCCATTCCTTCATCCTGCAAGGTCTGTAATAACCTGTCAAGGGTTGCACCTTCTTTTTTATTGCGACACCAAAGATAGAGCAACGTGGAATCCGCATAATAATCGGCCATACTGCGAATCGCCGCCTCTTTTTTCCTTAATACGGCCTGAATATCAACCGTTTTAGTAACAGCCGTTGCACCATGATCCCCAAAAACAAGAAGCGATATCGGACGCCCTCCCTTTTTCGTTGCATGGGCCGCCATCCGTTCAATAGCCCCATCAATCCGTTGAAGCTTTTCCGCCGTCCTCTTAGAATCCGGACCATATTGATGCATAGCCCAATCGACTTCACTGAAATGGACCCAGATAAACGAGTCACGCTCCTTGTAAACCCGATAAAAATGTTTTTCTAAAAAGGAAGTGGTTTGCCGGGTGCGAGGATATCCTAAATAACACCAAGAAGCCCCCTTCTCTCTCAGCGCATCAAACAGAGTCTTTTGCGTTAAGAACCGTGCATCATAGGGTGGAAAGCGTTCCATGACATCCAGTCGGCAGGAAAAGTCATCCCATTGTCTTGGAACACTTAAAAAAGTGTTCTCGTTCAGACCCAACACTTTTCGCCAATTAAGAAGCCCTTCAAAAACTCGGCGACTCAAGCCGTGCCCGGCCCGCGGCCAATGGGAAAACCATCGAAAGGGAGCGACCGGCGGACGATAGCCGTAATAGGAAAGATAACCGGACTGTTCAGGTGAAAGGCCGGCAAAGATGGCAGCCCGAGGAACAAAACCAAAGGGTTCCTCCAATGAACCGTAAAACGCCTTTTTCTTCAGACTGTCAAGAAAGGGCATATTTTCCGGAGTGATGAAGTCATGACGAAGGGCGTCTATCAGGATGGCAATGACCGTTTTATCTGACATGGTTCTGTTTAAAAAAATAGTTTATTTCAATCCCTTGGCATACAACTCCGTGTTGAATTATAATTTACATTAGGATGGGCCGATATCTCAACTTTCCGTATCTCTCCCTGCGACTCCTTCGTCGCTTCTGCCCCGATTGGCTGGCCCGGCCCTTGCTGTCCAATGATCGTCTGCCGCCTTCCATCCTGTTCAACGCCTGTCAACAATACCTTTCCTTACTCACGGAGTTTAAAATTCCCGTGGCCGGACGGTCGATTGTGGAACTGGGACCCGGCGCCTATAATCTCTCCGCGCTGGGCTTGTTAACGCAGGGCGCGGAAAAAATCGTCTTTATCGAACCGTCACGGCACCGTCCTCATCCCATCAAGTTGAAAGAGCGCCTGCAGCATTTCTGGGGGCTTCTCCCGGAACCAAAGACCCCCGATTTCGCAACGCTGTGGCAGGATATTCAGACCCATCACCACCGGGTGGAATATCATAACGCCCATGCTGAAAAAACAGGTCTCTCCCCTGATTCTGTGGATATCATCCTTTCCCGTTCCGTTATGGAACATGTCCGAAATATGCCGCTCGCCTTTGAAGATCAGTGGCGCATTCTGAAACCAGGCGGCGCCTTTGTCCATTTCATCGACCTGCGCGACCATTTTTTTCGATATCCTTTTGAAATGCTGACGGTGCCAACATGGCTTTGGGAAAAAGGGTTGACCGGGTCAGGGAACAGCGGGTATCAGAACCGTCTTCGTACGGATGATTATGCGCAGCTTGCCAAACAAGCCGGTTTTCATGCGGTTCGCTTCCTGGCCCTCTCCCGCGCCCCGGAAGCCTATCGCCTTATCAAGAAGCATCTGCATCCTCATTTCCAAGGTCGTCCGGATGAGGTCATGAATATTACCGTCTTGGCC
The DNA here is from genome assembly GCA_001800515.1 of Elusimicrobia bacterium RIFOXYB2_FULL_49_7. Next base: position 6,432 of record MGVN01000038.1, read on the forward strand.
CTCTCCGGAGTAAAAGCATGACTAAAAAACAGACCCCTTTTATGATATGCCTGTCCGTGGTCATCGCTTATACACTCTTTTTTACCCTCCTCTCGATAAAACGGTACACGGCTTTTAATACGGACCTCGATCTGGGCAATATCCTGCAAGCCTTTTACAACACCCTGCACGGCCGTTTCATGGAAATGACCATGAACAACGGCAATGTCTGTCGGTGGGCGGGCCATACGGAATTTATCTTCCTGCTCCTGATCCCCATTTTCGCCCTATTCCCCTTTGCCGAAACACTGCTCTTCCTTCAAAGCGCAGCGCTTTCCGGAGCCGCCCTGGCCCTCTTCTTTCTGGCACGCCATCGCCTGAAAGACGATTGGACCGCCCTGTTTTTGGCCTTGTCCTTTCTTTGCCTCCCCTTCCTTCACCCGCTCAATCTCAGTGATTTTCATAGCGACCCCTTCATGATTCTCCCTCAGCTCCTGGCCTGGCTTTTTCTCAAGAAGGGGCGGATACGGTTCTTCTGGCTTTGCATTCTCCTGGCCACGCTCTGCAAAGAATATGTGTCACTCGTCAACCTACTGCTCGGATTGCTCATCCTTAAAAACCATCGGCAACAAGGAATTCAACTCATCCTTCTGGCATTGGCACAATATTTCCTCATCACCCCATTGGCTTTTCGTTTCTTTGGAAGTCCGACGCTTCATCTGGCCGGCGAATCTCATGCCTTGGTGATACCGACCGACTTCTCGGCAACCTCTCTCATGGCACCGTTTCAATCCGCATTCCAAACCCTTTTCACCCGGGACAGCTTTATCAAGACACTCTTTTTGCTGATTATCTTGAATCATTCCCTTTTGCGGTTTCCACGGGGTGTGCTATTGATTCTTCCCCTCTTCGTCGCGCTTCTCTTTCTGGGCCATCAGACGCTCTTCAGCAACCATCGGCACGCCCTTTTCCTGGCCCCGCTTTTTATCGTGTGCGTGGAAGGTCTTCGGGGGCTGGACACAATGCAGATGCGGAAAAGGGTGATTCGTTTGACGCTTCTGCCGGCACTGCTTGTTTCCCTCTTGTATCCGGGTACGATTATCGGCGGGAATCTATCCGAACTCTTTTTCCATCCGGAATACCGGAATGTATTTCATTACCATTACACCCCTCATGACCATATCGCAGATTCTTTATTAAAAACGCTCCCAACGGATATTTCCATCGCATCGGACAATGCGCTTCGAACCAAATTAGTTGACCGTGAACAAGCCTTTCTCCACCCTTTCCCGACAAGACTATCCGGTACCGACTGCTATCTTTTCGATTTCTTTGAAACTCTGAGCCACGTTCCATTTGAGGTACGCCGCAGCCGCTGCTCGGAATTATTATCTTCCGAAGAATTCTACGTCACCTCGTTCACGGACGGTCTTTTGATTTTCAAGAAGGGCCGACCGCCGAGAACCCCTTTTTCGTTAAAACGCCTGGACAAGGCACCCCTATCCACCGATACCACCGCGGACTGGCAATGGCTTAAAAGTGAGCTCGAAACAGTGCCGGAGGGTTTCATTCTACGGACACAATTTTGGAAAGGCCGATCGTCCGCAAAAGGGGATGCCTTCATCTCGTTATGGATGGGAAAAGAGGATACGGTAAGGATGCTTCACCTGCCTCTCCTACTGGCGCCGCTCTCTAGTTTGGAAAAAGGAGCGTATGAGGAGAGCTGTTTTTTTCAGTGTCCGACGGGTCAGCGGTTCGAGGAAAAAGAACACCGTATCGGGCTTTATCGTCAGGACGCCTATCTGCCGTTCATGTCGCGCCCGACCCTACGGGTCGGACTGCTGCAAACAGTCGGATCGGCTATTTCCGCCGTTCCTTACTGTCCAAAATCTTCTGGTAAACCTTGACATCATTCTTGACCGCATCGATTTTCTCATTCATGGAGTCGATTTTATATTTCAAGCCGCGTACGCGCGCCTGCACGTTCCGGACTTCCTTCTGAACCTCCTGCTCCTGGTTCACGGCCTCGTTGATGGCGTTTTTGAATTCGGAATAATTCTTAAATTCCTTCTCAATCGCCGCCAACTCGTCGGCAACCTTGTCCACGGCAACAGGCGCAGACGACGGTTTGGATAAAACATCCTGCCGCACGGAGGGAGCCGGTGCGGGCGCAACCGGGATAACCGGCGTCGGAGATAACGCTACCGCGGCAGAATCCGGAGAGGACGGCAACGGCTTGGCAGCAACCGGAACAGGAGCCGTGACGACCGGACCTGAAACAGAAATGGATTCTTCGTCCCATAGCGGCGGCAGGCCTATGGCACTCTGATATTTCATGGAGGTATCCACCTCCACCGTTAACGCGAAAAGAATTCTGCAGTCATTGTCTTGACTTCGGATTGAAATCGAAACGGCATTGTCGCCTCCGGTCAGATAGGCCTTGACATCAAAGGTATCCGCCTTCAGAGAGGTATGCGCTTTGCCGGAATCGGTTGCAATAAAGACCCCGTTTACATATAACCGATACGTCCCGCGGCTGGCAATAATCGCCTGTGAGCGATTGGGTCGTCCGCTCAGATAAAATAGTCGTTTTGCATACAAGGCCGGCATCTGACGAGTCAGAGTCGACGCTTTGGGTTGGGGCCAAAATTCAGGCGGTTTGTCACCCGATACGGTGCTCGGCAGCCATAGAGAATCGGGTTTATCGCAACGGGTCCACCCGGGAAAGGGGTCATGGCATTGCTTCCACGCCAAGTCCGATAAAAGAATCGCGGTCCGAATGGCCTCTTGCGGCGTATATTTCTGGGGGTCCATCACTTTGAGCCGTTCTAAAATCTTCTGGGTATAGGCCGAGGCAATCCCCTCCTTTTGTAAAAAAGCGTATCCTTCTTCGAATTTCTCAAGCGCCCGATCCTGAATTTCAAAGGCCATGTCTTCGAGCTGGAAAACAATCTCCTCCCGCGCCTCGTCCTTTATTTTTTCGGGGATAGCGGGATGATCGAGCATTTCGGAAGCCAAATCGCCGAATAGCGCCGCCCGTTGGTACAGAATGCGGGAAGCCGAATCCCGAAGGGCGATGACCAACGAATCGGACAACCCTTTTTCAACCGCTTTTTTTGAAAGCGTGATATACTCTTCAAGAGCCTGCTCCAGAAAGGGCTCCACGGTTTCAATGATCTTCTGACGATACAGATAACTCTGAATCGGCAATTTGGACAGCTTGTCCGGAACCTTGGCCTGCAAGAAAAGTTCCGCATTTCGCTCATGAACCCCGCCGAGCCGCAGGAAGGTCTGTTGGAGCGCCTGTCGGGACAATTCAATAAAACGGCGCTGATCGGGTTTCAAGGAATCCGATGGAATTCCTTTGGCAAGCATCACATTGGCCAAATGGGGCTCCACGCATTTTTCATAAAGATCCAGAGCGGAAAGATTGATATCCCGCTCGAAAAGCAACCGTTTGGCCTCATCGTTTTTGGGATTGCGCTCCTGCGCATAATAGATGTCCGCAAAATGGCTGTAGGCTTCGCCGATACGATAGGCCGCTTCAAAGATATGCTCGGACTTGATGGCAATGACCTGGGCATACATCTCCACCGTCTTTTTCAGGAGGTCGGCCTTCTCCTCCTGCTGTTTTTCCATGTTTTTTTCCGGCAGCGTAAAGCGGATGGCCAGATATTTCTCCCGCATCATTCCGGCCAACCGGAAAAGGGCCTCGGCCGCATAATAATCGTTGTTCGTCTTTTGAGCGGCCAACGCCTGATTACGCCGCAAAAGTTCCTGGAAGGCGCTCTCTGCACCGCTCTTGTCTCCCATTTTGAAAAGGATAAGACCGACATGGTAACGCGCTTCGATTTCATTGGCAGATCCGGGAAAACGGCGGACGAAGTTTTCAAAGGCGCGAAGGGCACGATCCAGTTTCTCAGACTGATAAAAAAAACGGCCCGAAGCCAGCAACATCTGTTCCACATCCTTGGAATCAGGATACTTTTCCGCATACCGTTCATTCGCTTCGGCCATCTTGTCGTAATCCTTCAACTTTTCATAACAAAGGCCGATATTGTACAACGCATCCCTGGCTTTGGGGGAAGCGGGATAGGTCGACAGCAACCGTTCATAGTTCGCAATGGCCTCCTGATAAGCGGAGTCGTTCTCAAAACAGAGGGCACCGTTAAACAGGGCGCCGTCCGCCAATTTGCTGTTCGGGAAACGGTCCGCCACCCAGCGGTATACCTCCGCCCCCCGCTTCCACTGCCTCATCTTTTCATAGGCATCCGCGGCATTGAACAGAACCACATCAAGATTGTCGTAAAAAGGGTATTTTTTCTCAATGGAAAGAAAAAGCTGGGCGGCCTTCTCAAATTCGTGCGACTGCCGCAAATTATCCGCATATTGAAAAGCCGATTCGACCATACGCTTCTTGGCATCCTCTTTCAGACTGCCATACGGTGCGATGGCGTACAGCTTCGCATAGCTCTCTTCGGCATGGAAGTGATCGTTCATTCCGGAATAACTCTGACCGATAAAGAAAAGCGCATCCAGACAAAGCTTATCCGTACTTTCACCGCAACGGGCCAGTATTTTCTGATAGGCGGATAGAGCCTTGGGATAAAATTTACGATTGAAGAAAATGGCCGCTGCGATGGAGGCCACTTCGACTACTTTTCCGCTGTCCGGAAAAAGGAGGGCATAGTTGCGGCATGCCTCCACCACCTTCTGATCCCGTACCGACAAACTGTCCGCCCCGAACCGCCCGTCTTCATCAAGCTGCTGGGCCATGGCAATGGCATTCACCGCCGCCTGTTCGGTGTGTTTGCCGTTTTTCCGAGCGCTGACGCCAAGATAGGTCCGGCGCGCATCGTCATACCGGTGAAGGTTCTGCTCATAAATAAGCGCCGTATTCCATTGCGCCTCTTCGGATCCGGCTTCATCCGGATAGACCAACAGCAGCGCATCATACGCCTTGATCGTCTTGATATAGGCCTCCTCGCCCTCCCCCTTGAGCGCCGAGTTGATGTGCGCCTGGGCCACGGACAAGATGCAGAGAATGGACAGGGAATCGGCCCGCGAACGTGCCGCCGGATCCGACATCCGTGCCTGCCACTTCGCCCCTCGGCCGTAAATCCGGAAAAAGTCCTCCTTTTCCTCCCGCGCCTTGTCGTATTGTTCCAACCGTTCCAAACAGCGTATATGGCCCATCCGGGCGTCCAATACGGCATCCAGGTCCGAATATTTCTTCATGGCCAAGGCGAAACATTCCATGGCCCGCTCATATTCAAGCTGTTCCTCATAATAGACACCCATCCGATTCATGACCATCAGGGAATAGCGGTTGTTGCCAATCATATCCAGAAAGCGTCGGGCATTCTTTAAATCGTCCACTTCACATAAACTGATGGCGATATATTCAATGGCCTCGGCCTTGAACAGCGGGTTCTGCGCTTTCTTTGCCTCATCGGATGAATAGTTTTCGGAAATGTCGATTTCTTCAATCAGGTGACGGAAAACCGTGATGGCTTCGTCATATTTGTCTATCATGTAATAAGACCAGGCCAACCGGTAGAGAGCCTCTACGAATTTCTCACTTTCACGGTGTTTCAGGATCTGCTTGTAAATATCGATGGCCTTCATGTATCCTTTTCCCTGGGCCAGTTCCGGATTATTAAAGTAATAATTCCCGATCTCCATCAGCGCATCAGACGCATATTCACTGTTGGGATATTGCGCAACCAGAATTTCAAACGCCTTGTTGGCCTTTTCCCCCTCGTCCATTTTCTTGTGGCACAACCCGGTCAGATATAACACATCATCAGACAAATCGGACTGGGGAAAATCCCGGACAATGCGCTTATAAACAAGCAATGCAGAGGTAAAGTCGTATCGCGGATATTCCGGTTCCTCCTTGAGTTCGCCCTGCTCAAATCGCTTATAGTCGGCCTCATATCGGTCCAGACGGGTTTCAAAATCAATCTGTATACGTTCATATTCGAGTTCGGAAAGTCGGATGAGGAACTGGTCGGTATAACGACCGAAAGGGGAAAGATCGACCAACGTTCGGATACTGCCGATGAGCGCGTCTCGGTCCAATCGGATGCGGGCCTCCAAGAAACCGGCTTCCTTCTCAAGCATCTCCCGGGAAGGGACCTCCGGGGAGGGCGACTTATCCAGCCGGGACAGGTCGCGGTACACCTCCTTAAGCCGGTTTTTCATGACATCCAGGCGACTCAAGCTCCAGTCCACAAACTTGGCCTGGAGCGTCTCGGTTTCCCGAAGCACCGCGTTTTCACCCAAGCTATTGACCTGAACATCCCGCTTCAGTTCCCGAAGGGATTGAAGGCTGTCCAGCAGCAGGGATCGTTCCGTCAACAGCTGACGTTCCTCGAGGGCGGTCAGCGAGGAGTCCCGACGGGCGGATAGAAGACGGATGCGATCGGACAAGGTATCCGCGCTCCGGGTCAATTCCTCCATACGGCGGTTGACAAAATCCAAATACCGTATTTCAAAAAAACCCGAGCGGTGGATGGCGATATTCTCCGGGTCCATCTCCTTTAGGAGCCTGAGTTCACGATCACGGAGGTCACGAATATCACCTGACAATCCGGAAAAGAGGGCTTCAGCCCGGTGGCGGCTGGTGCGTTCCTTAAGCCCTGCGGAAAAGGCCAGATAGTGATGACTGAAGGAAGCCTCCATTTCGGACAGGATATCGATTTCACGGTACAGGTCATAGACCAGTTTTTTTCGCCGGACAGTGGTTTCCACATAAGCACGCAAAGAATCGATCCGCGCATTCTCCTGACGCTTGAGATACGCCTCCTCCAAGACCATGGCGGTTTCAAAAAGATAGGTCACATCCGACAACCGAAGCAGCTTTTCACCATTGAGGACCACCTGATCCAGGTTGCCGGTTTTGAGGTAGGATTGGATGATGAGCAGCAGGGCCCGGCCGTATTTCGGAGAATCCTCACGAAGCGTCTTTAACAACGCAATGGCCTGAGCGTGACGGTTCATCTTCAGATAGAGCTCCGCATAAAGGATCAGTGACTCGTCCCGTAATCCGTCATTGGCGGCATGTTGCAACACACCGTCCAGTTGCAGCATGGCCCGTTCGATGTCGTTGCGGGTGATGGAACACAGGGCACGGATAAAAAGGGCGGGATAATACAGGTCCGTGTTCTTCGGAAGGGCGGCCAGCAGTCGATCGCATTCATCCACACGACCCGCCTTGTACAACCGTTTTCCCTCCAGGAAATTGGACGCGCGGCGGATATCCGTTCCCGCAGTCCCGGATTGAATCAACCGGTAATAATACTCGGCCGAAGCGGAATCTCCCCGAGAATAAGCGTCCTCCTGTAGACGGTACAGCGCATAGGAATGGAGCGGGCTGTCCGGGTATTCGCGGACCAGTTTTTGAAAAAGCGTGGAAGCGAATTTACCCAGGTCGAGTTGATAGTAGCATTCCCCGGCCATGAGCAGATAATGGTCGAGTCTGCCGTCCGGGAGCGCCATCTCCAGCAAAGTATTCAGTTGAAGAATGCAGAGCCGGTAGTTCCCCTTTTTATACTCGACCGCTACTTCCGCATAAGCCGCAGGCAGGAGCGACACATCGAAACGATCCGCCGAACTGAAATCCTTCAGCGGTGCATCCATGATATAGTAACCCATCAACGGCGAGGCCAACAGAATGCAGACCCAAAAAGCCCGCAGGGAAAAACGACGATCTATTTGCAGCATCGGAATCCTATGGTGCTGTCCGTGCTGGACAAAAGGTTGGGAAATGTGGCTTCACACCGGGCATTCCGACCGTAACGATAATTCCCACCCACAATCCGGTTATAACCATCCTTCCGGTCCTCCAGCCATTCCCAGGCATTTCCGGTCAGGTCATACACCCCCTCCTCGCTTTGGCAATTCGTCAGTGTCCCGGCAGGCAGCAAACGGTCGCTCTCTACATTGCATCGTTCACGGCGGTAGGCGTTTCCATAAGGATATTCGTTTTCGCGGCTTCCCCGGCAGGCCGCCTCCCATTCTGAATACGTACATAGGTTTTTTCCGAGATTGCGGCAGCGCATGACCGCCTCGACCCAAGTCACACCGGTCAGCGGCAGACGGTCCTGAATATTCGGGTATTCGTAGCGATCCATGCAAAAAGCGCGATCGCCGTCCGTCAGGGCAACCATGTCCTGCGAACAGTCCTTCCGGAGGCTCACCCGTTTGACGATAAAGGCCGTCTGTCCTCCGGCATCCTTGACATGAAGCGTAACACGCCGGACCCCGGGCGTCCGAAAAACCACCGTATCCCGCGGAACGGCGGACCAAGCGCCTTTAACCAGCGTGTCTCCGGTAAAATTCCACTGAAAAAGAAGAGCGGAGAAATCGGACTCTTCATCCACAGAACGGGAGGCATCAAAAACCACGGGAACGCCTTCCATCAACGTATCGGACAGGACCTCGAAATCCGGACGCGGCGGCAGATCAATGGCATAACGGCTTTCCCCGATTCGTCCGCGATACCCGAAACCGTCGATGGCGAAATAACGAAAAACCGCATTCTTTGTCACCGGTATCGGCTGACGGTATACGGAAGAACGTTCGGTGGGGGCCGTACCGTCGAGGGTGTAATAAATAGTGGCTTGGTTGTAAGTCAACAGGGTCACGTTGAGGATTCTATTGTATTCGCCGCCCGACGGGCTGGCCATGACGGTCGGCAGATTGATATCGAACTGATATAAGGGGCTGCGATTACCCGCCAAGTCTTCACCCACAAAACTCATCTGCACATCCTCGGCGGCCCGCTTAAAGACCACCTTATCCTTGGATCGAAAGTATTTGTTGCCGATAATGGAGGCGGTCGGACTGACCATGGGATTGCTGCCGTCCAGGGTGTAATAAAGCGTGGCATTCTCCGAACACTGAAAATGGACCGTGATGGTGGATTCAATCGGATTGCGCGTGGTATAGACATCGATCTCCGGCGGGAAAAGATCGATGAGATAACTTTCCTCATGAATGACGGATTGGTTTCCCTGTTGGTCCGCGGAATAATATTCCAGTTTGTACAACCCATTGGCATTCAGTACGAGCGGCGCCATGTACTCGAGAAAGTCGCCCTTTCCCTGACGTTTGGATTCCATGCGGTAATAAACCCGACCGGGCAGATTGGCAACCAGTTGTACTTTGGTGACCCGATTGAAAATTCCGCCTGTTGGGGTGGCCACCACACTCGGTAGGATGATTTCGCTGACGGTTCTCACCTCGGTCCGGTTGCCCGCCGCATCCACAGCCACATATTTCAGCACCGTTCCGGCCGGCACAGAAAGGGGCTGCCGGTATGCCGGCGAATTGGGCAGCGGATCGCTGCCGTCCAGGGTATAAAAGAGGCGCTCATCGTCCTGCAAGGTAAAAGAAATGATAAACTGTTTATTTTCCACGCTCCGTTCAATCTTGGGTTTTGCGGTCGGCGGAGTCTGATCCAACGTATATACCACCGAGTAGAGTTCCGACCGATTGTCCCCCTCATCCAAGGCAAAAAAGGTCAGCACCGTCTTGCCTTCCCGGGTGAGCGAAAAAGGGTCGGAATAAACGGGCGAGGTTTCGGTGGGAATTGTATTGTCAAGCGTATAAAAAATACGGGACGGTTCATTGGGGATCAGTTGGATGATAATGGGCCGGTTGTACACGCCTCCGGGTGAGGCCAAGGTTACGGTAGGCGGCGTGACATCATAACTGAATTTTTGAGAGAAATCGTCCGAGGTATTGCCGGCCATGTCCCGCGCAAAGACCCGGAGTTGAACCGTTCCTTTTTTAGGAATAAAGATGGGCCCAGTGTACAACTTGGATTTATCCGACGGCGGAGACCCGTTCAGGGTATAAAAAAAAGTCGCCTTTTCATTGGCCCGCAGGATCACCCCCCGCTTATCCCCCAAGTCCTTGGCCAAGGCATCCACCTTGGGTGAAAACATATCCACAATAAATATTTTTTTCATCAGGTTCGAACGGGTGCCCACATCGTTCTCCGCAAAATAACTGATGATGGTCTGACCCGGTTTCAGCAGGATGGGACCGGTGTAGGGCGTATAAACGGAAAGAGGGGCGAATTCATCAAAAGAATAGAAGGCGCGAGCGCCTTCTGATACGGAAAAGGTGACCCGGGTTGTTTTATTGAATATGCCGCCCTCCGGAAAAATGGCCGCCACCGGTATCCGCGTATCAATCGTATAGGCCGCACTGACCACGTCTCCGCTATTGCCGAAAGGATCGATCCCAATAACCTTCAACGTACAGGAGACGGTCATGGCAATGGCATTTCGGTAAGGAATCGACTGCCGGGTTGGCAAGGCATTGTCCAGGGTATAGAAAATATCGGCCGGTTCCGAGGATAGAATTTTAACCTGAATGGCATTGCCGAACTTCCCGCTGCCAGGTGTAACTGAGAGTCGGGGAGCTTGGGTGTCAAAGAAATATTTCTGAACATATTCCGGAGAACGGTTACCCACCATATCAATGCCGAGATAC
>MGVN01000038.1:16950-23152 GCA_001800515.1 Elusimicrobia bacterium RIFOXYB2_FULL_49_7
CTCCGTTAAGGAGAGCAAACCGGAATACCTGAAGGATTTATCCGATACCGGGGTATTATCCAGTGTATAATAAATGGTCGTCGGCTCACTGGAAGTGAATTCAATACTCAAGTGATGGTTGAAGCGGCCGGATGGCTGACTGACGGTCACAGTAGGCGGTAATGTATCAACACCTCCACCCAACTGATCCTGAGCAACCGTTCCACCCACCCAGCTTAGACAAAAAAGCGCTAAACCAGGAAAGGCTTTTATGAGAGAACCAAACAGATATGCTTCCTTGTTTGAGAAGACAGCTAACCCGGCAAAACCGGATAAAAGTCTGTACCGGAAAGAACTGCTCAAAAAAGTGCCTCTTTCCGGCATAAACTCTAAATCATAAAATTAATTAATTCATAAATTATAGAAAAGGAAAAAGAGCAGAATAAGACTGTTCCTGATAAAGCACAAAAAGTATATTTATGATTAAAGCATAAGGATAAACAACCCCCTATCCCATTCAATCTAATATTTAATAAAGAGGTCCTATGCAACATTATTACCCTATTTTATGGATTTTGCTGACATGGGCCTTATTTTCAAACGGACTTTTTGCCCAAAATAAGGAGCCTTTTGAACAGAAAAAGGCCGTCATTGCGGTCATGGATTTGAAAACCGAAGGGGACCTTAAGTCCGCCTCTTCCATCCTTTCCGATCGATTGAGAGCCGAACTGTTCAATACCGGCCAATTTGCAGTAATGGAACGGGGCGAAATGGACGCCATCCTCAAAGAACAGGGGTTCCAGCAAAGTGGTGTGTGCGATGATAAGGCATGCATGGTGGAAGTCGGGCAACTCCTCGGCGTTCAAAAGATGGTGGCCGGCAGCATCGGTCAATTAGGCGCCATGTTTCTGATTAATCTGCGCATCATTGATGTCTCTACCGGAAAGATGATAGCAACCTATTCAGGCGAGTGCCGCTGCCCGGTGGAAGAACTGGGCAATGCCATGAAAACCGCAGCCATGAACCTGGCCGGCGATAAGAGCGCTCCACCCCCGACAACACCGGCTGTTGTAACCCCGCCACCCCAACCGGTTGCAGTCACAGCAGTCCCTGCTCCCATAAAATCGGTTTGGAACAATGATCGCTGGTTCATCTCCGCCACCAGTGGTTGGGCCAACAGCGAACCGGAATTCAATGAATTCTGGAATTTTTATATGAATCCGGGCATATCGGCCCATTATCGTCTGATTTCAAATGACGAAGAAAACTTTCCCGTTGAAGATTTCGGAAAATTCAGCATCACCTTAGGTCATGGCATAGGCCGTTTTCTGAATGTCCATGGAGGATTCAGCTTGATGCAGGGTTCGTCGCAAAGCTCCTTTACCATTAATAGATTCTTGATGGATCCTTCAAATAGTGGCAATTTGAATTCCGAAATCACAGTCAACAACAAGCAGATCAGCCTCGGTCTTACGGCGTCACCCCGTTTCGGTTTTTTTCGTCTCTTTATTGGTCTGGAGGGACTTCTTTTTATTTCGGATTATAGCCTGTCAACCAACGGCAACTTTAACAGTACAACGACCAATACCGACCTTGGCTGCAATCTTGACTTAGGCCACACCCAGCCCGGATTCGGTATTACAAGCGGTTTTGAATTCCTATTAGGGAAACATATCGGATTGGCGTTTCAGAGCGCCTATTACTTTATCAATGCTTCTATCTACGAAGGAGGCGGCGATATGTCAAAACTGGAAAATCTTCTCTTTGGCCGCACCGATGCCGGAGAATCCGACTATGTCTTACGACAAGGTGACAATCTTGCAGGAGAATCCGTCATTTTTCTCGAAAGAAAAAATAGCCCTTTCCAAACCAATACCCTAACCAACATCCAGGATCAAGAAGTGGATTTAAGCCACTTCAGCCTGTCCGGCATGCTCACCTTTTATTTTTAAGTCGTAAACTGAAGAACAGCCCCGGCTGCCGTAAAAATCACCCCTTTCAACAAATGGCGGGTCACAACCGATGGCAATCGGTTTCGACAACGGTAAAATAAAAACGCCATGAGGACTCCGGAAAAGGCAAGCCAATATGAATAAGCCCACCGCAAAGTGGCCAAGGGAAAGAAGAACGAGCCCTTCTCTTCCTTTCAAAAAGGGGTTAGCGAAGCGGGGTGCGGAAATGGGCAAAGGTTTCCTTTAATTGTGTCAGCATATCGATAGCCGTCTTTAAGGCACTTTCATCCCGATGGTTCAGCTCCACAAAAATATAATCGAACAAATAAAAAAGATGGCCGGACAAGCTTCCTTCCCGGAAATTCAGCGCAGCTTCAAATTGGGCTAAAATGTTCTGCGTTTTAATGATGCATTCATTCCGTTTTTCCGGCTCTGCTACGGCGGTTTTCAGCAGGACCAGAGAGCGATTGAGCAAAAGTTGAATGGATTTAAGTTTACCGGCGGACAAGATATCCCGCATCTTATACTCTTCAGCCGGATGTCGGGTCTTTGCCATTCTCCCGCCTATGTTCGATCCAACAGAAGCCGAATCGCTTCGCTGATATCACGCACCCCATGCAGTTCCAAGGAACGGTTCGTTTGCACTGAGCGGGCATTATTGGCCGGCAACAGGATTCGCCGGAAACCCAGTTTTTGCGCCTCCCGTAAACGAGGTTCGGCAAAAGAGATTGACCGGATTTCACCGGACAACCCCACTTCGCCCAGGATACAGAGTTTAGGATCCACCGGATGACTGACAAAACTGCTCACCACGGCACAGGCCACAGCCAAATCCATGGCCGGTTCGTCGGCCGAGAGCCCGCCCGCCACACTGACGAATAAATCGTGCTGACTTAAGGGATAATCGGCGATACGTTCCAGGACCGCACAGATAATCGACAATCGTTTGCCATCAATTCCGCTCACCACCCGCTGAGGATAGTTGAAAATCATCCGGCTGGACAGGGCCTGAATCTCGATAAGAAGCGGTCGATTTCCCTCCATGGCGCATGCCACCACGGAGCCGGTTCGTTTTTCACCCCGTTCGGATAAAAATATCTCGGATGGATTCGCCACTTCCATAAGACCGTTTCCCTTCATCTCAAAGACCGCAATTTCATTAGCCGCACCGAACCGGTTCTTGACCGCTCGAAGAATGCGATGCTGATTATTTCGGTCGCCTTCAAAATAAAGAACCGTATCCACAATATGTTCCAAAACCCGCGGTCCGGCCAAGGCCCCCTCTTTGGTCACGTGGCCGACCAGGAAAATGGGCACCCCCAGCGACTTGGAGAGACGCATGAGTTCGGCCGCACACTCCCGCACCTGTCCCACACTGCCCGGCGCGGAAGGCAGGTCGGGCTTATAAATGGTTTGTATCGAGTCGATGATACAAAGTCCGGGCCGAACTTTTTCAATCTGTGCACGGATAAGCGCCAGGTCGTTTTCCGCATAAACAAGCAGTTTTTCTCCGCGGTCTGCACCGAGACGCACAGCTCGAAGCTTGATCTGGGCGGCCGATTCCTCGCCGGAGACATAGAGAACGGTATGCCCTTGATCCGCCAGCGCATGAGCGGCTTGAAGCATAAGGGTGGACTTACCGATGCCCGGATCGCCACCGATTAGCGTAAGCGACCCCTTGACAATTCCTCCGCCCATCACGTTATCGAATTCGGGATACCGCGTGCGGAACCGATCACGGTCTTCTCCTTTGATCTGGGTCAGAGGCAGAGGGGGATCGCCGGCAGAGAGGGTGGGACGCTCCTTGGGAGAGGCAGATTCAATCTCTTCGGTAATGGTCTCCCATTCACCGCAACCGGTACAGCGGCCGGTCCACTTGGGATAGCGGGTACCGCAGGACTGACAGACAAAAACCGATTTTGCTTTGGACGCCATGTTCTAAAAAATACATATCAGAGAACAGAGGTGAAAAGGAAAGAAGCAGCGGACCCGGACAGAAATTAAAAACCCGGTGTGCCGTAATCAGCGGCCAAACCCACAATAGGCTGGGTTGCCTGGTGCCAGAATTGGCCGAAATTATTGGACAAGGCATCCAGATAAAAAGGATCTAACTCCACGGCAACGCCATCCGATGAAGTAGGCCATCCCTCGGAAGCCAGATAACACAAATGGACATTATCTGAAACCGAATCGCTTCGCCCCTTTTCGCGTACAATAAAAAAGACACTGTCGCCACTGTTGGGCAGCGTTAAAGAAGCCGTCGTGATATCAATATACGAAGAATCGCTTTCTCCTACCACACAGCGGCCACCCGGTCCTATCTTACCGGTCAGGGGCACCACCGTTTCCGCCAAAAGCAAATCGTAAAGAGATAAATCGATGGAATCCGCAGTGGTATTGTATAGTTCGATCCATTCGTTATTATCCGTCCCATCGGAATTGTATAGAATTTCCGAAATAATGAGCCGCCCGGTTTCCGGTTTTCCGGTAGACGCAAGTGATGCAACAAGCACCGTGGTATCAAAATCGGGTTCTGTCACCGAAACGCGCAACTTGGAAGAAGCGGGCTCCAAAACAAATCGGCCGACCGGGTTCAATTCCGCCTTAATCTCCATGACCATACTGCCGCTATAGATTATCCTGCCCGCCGCATTCAGGAGAAAGACCTCTATTGTCCGATTCTGGCCCGCCAACACATATTCCTGAAATGTTGTCGCACGGCCATCGTATTCCTCGGAGGGATCGAGGGCAACAGAGTCAAGGACAAAAGGTGAAACCAGCGCAGCCATATCGGACGCCGTAATGCGCAGATAACCGGAATTCACGTTGCTTGGAACATTGTAAATGGTCATGGTAAGATAGCCGAACCGGGGCTGGGCTTGTATTGTGACCATCGTGGTCTCCCCGGCAAAAATGTCGGTCACGGTCTGACCGGTATGGGTGAGGGAATCATCTTTGCTATAGATATCCGCTCGAACCGTTATATGGGCGCCGGCGGGAACATGCCGGATGAGTTTGGATGTGATGGCACTGCTGGATAGGGTGAAAGCGGTGTCCACACTCCCAACCGGTGATAAGATGTGGATTTCAAGCCGATCGTGCGTCATGTCCGTGATCTTGGACAACCCATTCTCCGGCAAGGGTCGCTCCACGGTCAACGCAAGAATTCCCGCGGCCGTATCGAGGACAAGCGGAGACGACACGGGAGAGCTCTTGTCCGGTGCGGAACATGACATCAAGCCATATAAAGTGAACGCAAGTATAAAAAGCAGTATTTTCATTTTTACTCCGGGTTGATTTTTTTGGAATGAATCAGACCGGAAGGCATCCACTTTTATCCCGACATCGTGCAGCGAAAATTTGTATTTTCTTTCCCATGAAATCGTTTCTATGGATCGTCTGTCTGTCCACCCTTCTCTATCCGGGGGAGACAACCTCCTCTATGGATACCGCGGTTTTGAAGACATCCGATTCCCTGAAAGCCGGTACCAAATCCGACACGGCACTCGCCCTAATCGGTAAAAACAGCCTCCTTGCCGGCTTTTCGTTTGTTATTCCCATTCTGCCCGAATTCCGAAAACTGCGATCAGATGACGAAAACAGCGTGCTTTATTCCCACATGGACAAGGATGTGGAAACCCATTTCGATGAAAATGACGTACATTTTCCAGTAGGCTTATCCTATGCTCGCATCATCAGCCCCTTGCTCCAACTTCACACATCGTTCTTTTTTTCCAGAGGGTCGAATGAAAACCGATGGACCCCCCGAAAAGGGGATACCCTTTATGTCACAAATTATGTCAATCGTTACCAACTAACCCTTCTGGAATTGCAGTTCCAGGCACAATTCAATCTCATGCGACATCTGCTGATCGTGGACCGTTTTCAGCGGGTTTATATTGCTGTTCAGGGAGGCCTTTTTCCCTATGCAGGCCTCATCACGGAACGGACGGAGTTGGCCAAGAAAATCTCGGCCCGTGGGATGGGGACCTGTTGGGGCATGGCAGCAGGAATTGAACGGTATCTCAGCAGCCGGTCCTCTTTTTCAGGGGAATTGGCTTATTCTTTGGCCACCCTGGAGGGTTTCAAAGACCATGGTACTGTCCGGGCATCGGATCTGTTCAAGAACGGGGGTTCGGAAGCGCTGTCCCTATCCATGAGCGCACTGAGTTTTCGGTTTCAGTATGGCCGGTGGTTTTAGTGGGCTGAAAAGGAGGAACCTCCCACCTAAAACGAAATGCGACCTCGCTCTCAATTTACGGCATCCCGCT